>DSDU01000255.1 GCA_011056835.1 Deltaproteobacteria bacterium | reverse complement strand
TAAGTCGTTCCTGTTGTAAAAGAGCAGTTTTTCTACAAGAACCGGTCAGAAATGAACCTAATATTTTAAAAAATCACTGGCCGGAGACCAAAATCATCGGTTTACAAATTATGCAAAGGTTTAGTTATAAGCTGTTTTATATATTTGAATATTGGTAAAAGACGGGTTTCAGTCAATTGACGAATAGTCGACAGTTTGGTTTTGCAATCACCGATTATGACTTTAACGAATAGTCTTTAATGTCTTGTGAAGATAAGGGGGTAGGAGAATATTTGCCTTGGCACCCTTTATGCAATGCGATTCAATAAGGGGAAGTGATAAAAACATAGGAGGATATCGTTATGTCTAATAAGAGAATTATCAGTTGTGCCATAACCGGATCAATTCATACGCCGACATTGTCGGAGTACCTTCCTTGGAAACCAGAAGATATCGCACGCCAAGCCATTGATGCGGCTAATGCCGGTGCTGCTTCTGTTCATATTCATGCGCGTAATCCCGCGAATGGCGCGCCCAGCGCTGAATTAGGGGTCTATCGGGAAATTGTAGAGAAAATTCGTGCCGAATCCGATGTACTGCTTTGTATCACAACGGGGGGAGGAGTTGGAATGAGCATTGAGCAGAGAGCCGCCACCGTCCCCGAGTTTAAGCCCGATCTTTCATCAATGAATGCGGGCAGCATTAACTTCGGCATTTTCCCACTGGCCAAGATGTTGAAGGAGACAAAGTTTGATTGGGAAAAACCATATGTCGAGTCCACCCAAGATTTTGTATTTAGCAATACCTTTAAAGCTATGGAAGGTATTTGCTTGATTATGAAAGAAAGCGGGACAAAACCAGAACTGGAAATATATGATATAGGGCAACTGTATAACGTGAAATACCTTTTGGAGCGAGGAGTATTGGAGGAACCTATATTTTTGCAGTTTGTTACCGGGATATTAGGTGGTATCGGCGGAACCGTCTACGATTTGATGAACCTGCATCAAACGGCAGATCGTATTTTTGGCAAGGGTAATTATAACTGGTCAGTGTTGAGTGCGGGAAGGATGGAATTTCCAATATGTACAACGGCGTTGTTTCTTGGAGGAAATGTTCGGGTCGGTATGGAAGATAATCTTTTTCTCGCGAAGGGTGTTCCTGCGAAGAGTAATGCCGAATTGGTCGAAAAGATGGTGCGCATTATGCGTGAGTTTGATTTTGAGCCTGCTACGCCGCGTGAGGCACGGGAAATTTTGAAATTGAAAAGATAATCAAGGGGTATTATTTTTCTTTATCCCCATATTCTGTCATGGTTACCCACGGGCATGTGCGCGACTCCAAGAAATATTTGTTGACATGTTCCCGGCAGAGCGGTGCATTCTTGGCAGAAGATGGGGAATTCCTGTCGGATGTAGCAGCTGCGAGGGGGGTGCTATACACTCTCCTTTTGTTGCATCGTTCGGGGAGGATCATGTTTCCTTCCTGAACGAAAGGGATTTTTGAATAAACATGAAATGATGACAACTATCATAGATTTATGGGTCTAATGCATCGTGGTGATTACTTGCCAAATGTCATAACATCGGTTAGTCTGAGCAACATTTTTGGAGATGATATGTTTCCTTTGATGAATCAACAAAGGGGATAGCTGATGGAAGAAAAACTCAGAAAGGAGGCGATACGTAGCTATATAGTTGGCGAGGAATATCCAAAGGCAATACATACAGAAATAAACCGCTCAAAGAATCTGCGAAATTATGTCGGATCGTATTGGTTAACAGGAAATCTGGGATATGTAATCTATAAAAACAGCTTCTTCATAAAGGTTGTTGGGTGGTTTTACTCGCTCCTTCCACCCAGCAACTTTTATATAAGTATTAGGAATTAAAGGTATTAAGCGAGCACAAAGCTTAATCAGGGATGACCTCGAGAAGGGTCCCCATGAGAAAGGCCTTTCACAGCAAAAGGTTTTTGTGCTGTCCTTTGCTGATCACCCTTCGAGGGGGTGTATATTGCGTGGAGTCTCAACAAAGAAAGGTGAAATTCATGGAGTTTAAATTAACGAAGGAGCAGGAATTAATTCAGAAAACGGCGAGAGACTTTGCCGAAAAGTCTATCGAACCGGCAATCGATCGTATTATGAAGGAACATGCCATTCCGCAGGAAATCCTGGATGGTATGAAGGAACTGGATCTCTTATGCCTCCCGATTTCAGATGCATATGGAGGAGCGGGAGCCGGCTACCAAAGTTATGTCGTTGCCCTCGAACAGATTGCCAGTGTTAGTCCCGGGGTCGCAATTGTGATTTCAGTGAACTGTTTCGGGCTGGCCGCACTTGAAATGTTCGGATCAGAGGAATTGAAGCAGCGTTATATGTCGGGTGCGTGCAGGGGTAAACACATCATGTCAATCGCCATGACCGAGCCCGAAGGCGCCGATCCGAGGTTGATCAAAACCACGGCTGTGAGGGAAGGCGATGAGTACGTGTTGAATGGAACGAAACGGTTCATCACGGCGTGCGGATATGAAGGACCCATCGTGATTTTTGCCCGGGAGAGCGATACGGGGCAGATCTGTGGTTTCGTTGTGGAGAAGTTTTGCGAGGGATATTCCATATCGGAGCCATGGGAAAAGATGGGCCTGCAGGGGACGCCCATGTATGACGTCTATTTGAAGGATGTGAGAATTCCCGCGAGCAATATGCTGGGTAAATTAAACCAGGGATTTCGTATTCTGAAGAACAGCATTGCCCTCGGAAAAATCGGCATTTCATCGATTTTCCTGGGAACGATTCTTGCTGCCTATGAAGAATGCTTAAAATATGCGGATGAAAGAATATATCTGGGGAAACCTCTCACACAATTTCAGTATCTTCAGGGAGACATTGTGGATATTGCAATGAAGTACGAAGCGGCACGCTGGCTTGCTTACCGGCTGGGATATTTAGCAGATATGAACGAGGACAAGGGAACCATCATTAAGGATTCGGCCCTGACGAAAATGTTTATCACAAATACTGCCGTCGACGTGGCACGAACTGCGATAAATATCCACGGATCATACGGCCTGATGGAAAACTACAAGGTCTCCAGAATATGGCGCGATACGATTTTCGGGCCTCAGACCGAAGGAACAAACGCTCTGCTGAAATCCGTCGTGGCTATGGACATTCTGAAACGACAAAAATAGACGGGCTGTTGGCCAAACGAAAATTCATTTGAGCAGGTCATAATGAAGCTTTTTGCGAATAAATTTCAGTTAAGCGAGAGAGCATCAATTCCAACTGTTTGGACCGAAGGGTGAGCTCTGGAATCGCCGGGAGTGAGCAGTAGATTTATCGAAAAGCGGAGTGGACCCGGTGAAAATGAATTTGCGCAACTGCCTGTGGAGTTTAGGGAATATATCGTGCCATGAGGGGACAATGCCTCCTCGTGGCACGAAAAATGGTAATATTTTTTCAGGAAATTCTCATATGGAATGCGAAAGGAGAAGCCCATTATGGAATTCAACTTGACGAAAGAGCAGCAGATGATACAGTCAGCGGCTCGAGATTATGCCGAGAAGGCGATTGCCCCCCTAATCGAAGACATCGTCGAAAAGAACGAAGTCCCCCTTGAAATTATTGAAGGACTCAAGGAACTTGATCTTTTCGCCCTCCCCATATCCGATGAATATGGCGGGGCCGGTGCGGGCTATGCGAGCTATGTCCTTGCTGAAGAGCAGTTATCTAGAATCTGTCCAGGTGTCGCGGTCATTGTATCGGTTAACAATGTGGGGGCTGCAGCCATGTCAATCTTCGGTACGGAGGAACAGAAAAAGAAGTATCTTCCCATGGTGACAAAGGGGGACGGGGTCTTTTCATTTGCCTTTACCGAACCCGGCACAGGATCGGACCCGAAACAAATAACAGCGACGGCCGATCGAGATGGGGATTTTTACGTTTTGAACGGTACCAAACGATTCATTACTAACAGCAGTTACGAAGGCCCCATGATTGTCTTCGCCAAGGATACAGAGACAGGCCATATCAACGGATACATCATAGATAAATTCTGTGAGGGATACTCGATTTCCGAACCTTGGAAGAAGATGGGCGTCAGGGGTGCGCCGCTGTATGACGTGTACCTGCGGGACGTGAAAATTCCGCAAGACAACATACTCGGAGAACCCGGCCAGGGTTTCTGGATACTGAAGGTCGCCATGGCTCTGGGTAAGATCGGTATCTGTTCGATTTTCCTGGGAGCAATGCTGGCGGCATATGAAGAAGGCCTGGCGTATGCAACCGCAAAGACTCACCGGGGAGCCCCGATTGCTAAATTCCAGGCGATCCAAATGGCCATTGCCGACATGTTCATGAAGTATGAGGCGGCACGGTGGATGGCATACCGCATAGGTTATCTGGCTGATAACGCACGAGATAAGGGAGATATTCTGAAGGATTCGGCAGCCGCCAAGATATTTATTACGGAAACGGCGATTGACGTTGCCCGTATTGCATTGAATATTCATGGGTCCTACGGTTTGATGGAGGATTACAAGATTTCACGAGTATGGAAGGATGTTATCTTCGGACCTCAGGTCGAGGGAGTGTCCCACCTGTTGAAAGTACTGGTGGCTGGTGAAATTTTCAGGGACCTGAAGGGATAAGACACATAAACTGCACGATTCATCCCGCGCCGAACATTCAGACGTGGATGTATGAGATAAAATTGTGATGAAGGAATGGGTTTGAAGCAAGATTCAACCATGGGATCGTTCAGATAGTCAAGGAGGATACGTGTTGTGAATATCATTGTTGCAATAAAACAAGTTCCGGATTTGGACTATATCCGTATTCGGGATCGCCGGCCTATAATGGAAGATGTACCGCAAGTAATTGGAGATATTGACAAAAGTGCTCTTGCCGCGGCAGTCGACTTGAAGGAATCGGCGGGCGGAAACGTTATCATCGTTTCCGCGGGTGATGAGAACCTTGAAGATACAATCAAAGAGGGCCTAGCAGCTGGTGCGGATGAAGCCGTATTAGTCAAAGATGCTCGGCTCGCGGGTATGGAAAGTTCCGTCATCGGGACAGTACTTGCTGCAACTATCAGCAAAATTGAGAATGGAGGTCTTATCATCTTCGGCGAAGGAAGCGCTGATAATTATTCAGGACAAGTTGTCTCGCGAGTGGCTCAAATTCTTGGCTACCCTCAGGTTGGATATGTTAACTGGATCGAAATTGAGGAACGGGTGGCTCAAGCCACCCGTTCCCTGGAAAACGAAGAAGAAACCGTCGAGATTCCATTGCCTGCCGTGATGAGCGTAGTATCGGAAATAAAGGAACCCAAGATTCCTTCCGTGAGCAGCATACTGAAAGCACGAAACAAACCGAAACGTGTATATACGCTGGATGACCTGGGAATAGAAATTCCCGAAAATAGGTATGTGCGTACCGTGATTAATCTTGCGCCGGTAAGTCAACGAAAAGGTATTCTTATCAAATCGGTGGATGAACTGGTCAAGGTTTTCGAGAGTGAAGGGATAATAAGGAGGTAGTTATAATGGCAGGTATCCTTGTATACAGTGAAAACAGCAAAAATGCCCATGAGCTTCTAACAGCGGCAACAATTATCGGATCAGCCCTCGGGCTCGAAGTCCGGGCACTCAGTATTAATAACGATACGCAGGCGGAAGACCTTGCCGAACGATGTGGTGAGGTTTACCGAATCAAGGAAGATTCCTTGAAACTTTCAGATACCTCCGCCATGGCTTCTATTCTTGATCAAGTTGTCCGGAAACTTAATATATCCGTTGTCTTGCTTTCTTCGAACCGAAGAGGTAAGGAACTTGCCGGAAGAGTGGCGCAGATCTTGGATAGCGGGTGCCTGACAGACGTTTACGGAATTGAAGTGCGGGACGATGGAAACATAGACTGCTTCCGCAACGGTCTTGGCGGGTTAACGGTTGTTTCCCAAGTAATCGACACGGAGAAAAAGGTGATCGCCATTGTGCCTAAAATATTCGAGGCAATGGGTAACAAGATAACCGGAGTAATCCGCGATGTGGAAGTGGATGTTCGATCATCCGGCGTCAATGTCGTGCGCACAAAAACAAAAGTACGCGATGCGGTCGATATCGAGACGTCTGACATTATTGTTGCAGTTGGTCAGGGACTGGCAAATAAGGACGATCTCCCACAGGTGGAAAAACTCGCCCAGTTGCTGGAAGGCGAAGTGGCTTGTACCAAACCTGTTGCAACCGACAGACAATGGTTGTCTGAAGAAAGGATTATCGGACTGTCGGGGAAAAAATGCAAACCGAATCTCGCCATCCTTCTGGGGATATCGGGACAGGTTCAGTTTACCGTCGGAATCAGAGATGCCAAAACGATCATAGCAGTCAATACTGATGAAAACGCTAATGTTAAGCATATATCGGATTATATGCTCGTGGCGGACATAAAAGATATCATACCGGAATTGATTGAAAAAATCAGCTGAAACGACCCATGATTCCATATGAGGTGAGGACACCGACCGTTTTTACAGGTCGTGTGCCCATCTCTCGCAGCCGGATCTTGTTTTTTTGTCATTCTCTTTGGTATGGCATCGCTTGCTGATCCACCGCCATATTCTTTTCAATGTAAATACCCAGCTTTTTCATGCGATACAGCAGGGTAGTTCTTTTGAGTCCGAGTAAGACTGCTGCTCCATCTTCACCCGCTATTTTCCAGCTCGTCCTTTTCAAGACCTTCATAATATACATTTTTTCAACATCCCGGAGGCTTGGTACTTCATCCGTTTTAATTTTCAATGCTTCATCTGTGATGAAACTGCTTGCTTTCCTATTCAGTTCGGTAAAGCTGATAGTCGGTCCCCCCAGTATAATGGCACGTTCAATCATATTTGACAGTTCTCTGATATTCCCCGGCCATGAATAAGATGTAAGCTTATTCATTTCCGAATCGGGTATGTCTGAGTAATGGAGGTTGTATTGTGAACAGGAACGCTGGAGAAAATGCCGGGCCAGGAGTGGTATGTCGTCCTTTCTTTCTCTTAGAGGCACAACGTGGATCGGGAACACATTAAGTCGGTAAAACAAATCCGCCCTGAATCTTCCATCGGCGACTTCTTTTTTCAGGTCTTTGTTGCTTGCAGTAATCAAACGGAAATCCGATGTGAGGGTCATCGTTCCTCCCACCCGCTGAAATTCTTTTTCCTGAAGGATTCGCAGTAACCTGCTTTGTGTTGACAAGGGAAGTTCCGACACTTCATCTAAAAATATTGTTCCCTCGTTGGCCAGTTCAAATCGTCCGGCTTTTGTTTTTACCGCTCCCGTAAAGGCCCCCTTTTCGTGGCCGAACAGTTCGCTGTCGATGAGCGTGTCAGGTAATGCCGCACAGTTGACTCGAATAAACGGACCTTGATGTCTGGAACTTTCACGATGAATTGCACGAGCAACGAGTTCCTTGCCCACGCCCGTTTCACCATGGATGAGGACGGTTGATGAGGTTGGGGCAACTTTATGGATAAGTTGTTGTAGCTTTACAATTGCCTTACTGGTGCCGATTATTTCTCCAAATGGTCTGAACTCTTCTTTTTCTTCAATATAATACCGATTTTCGAGAACAAGCTTTTTATTAAGATTTGCTATTTCGTCATATGCCTGAGCGCGGTCAATGGACACGGCAATCTGAGATGCTAGCGCCAGAAGTAAGTTTATTCTGGTGGGATTCAGGTCGAATGAAAAGAACCTGCTGTCTTGATAAAGAACTCCTATAATCTTATCCTGGAGCTTCATGGGCGTTATGATGACATATCGAAAATCATCGGAATTCTGACTGGCCGTTTTATACTGAAGGATTTTGTCGTCATTACCGTTTGCTGCCGATTTTATGGTGAGATAAGTATTTTTAAAGTTACTTTCCATGATTTGGTCGTTGACGAGATTTCGCGAGGCTACCATGTGAATATCCGAGGAATGTTTGTCTTTAATAAAAAGTGCTGACCGTTCGGCTCCGGTGAGTCGAGATATTGACATAATGATTTTGGTCAGAAGTTGTTCAAGGGTGCCTTGATTGGTAAGTGCTTCACCCATATCGATAATGATGTCAACAATTCGGTCATTTTCGGTGAGATCATCATGAGGAATCAAGCATTCCAGATCTGAAGGGAACAAATCCGGGGCAATTGGTTTCATGAATTTCCATGCAAGCTGTGCATACCGTTTTGCATCATGCCATCGGTTGACCTGGAATAATAAGCGTGCAAGTTCGATTTCAATTTTTGCACGCTCAAGCTTAGCGCCACAGGTCTGAAATGATTTTTCGATTTTGATAAGTTCTTTGATCTTTTCGACAGCTGGTGTGTTTTTTTCCAATATTAAAATTTGATACTTACGGGTCATTCCGTATAAAAAAGGATTCATGTTTTTTTGAGTCATACCATATATAAACTCGATGACCGAATTTAGTTCAACGGGAGATTTCCCATGAATGTGGAGCAGATATCCCGCCTCGAAGACGTGAGAGCTGTTAAGAGTATGGTACCAGCTTGATTTTCTCAGTTTCCACAAGGACTTAAAATATTCAGAGGCCTTGTCAAAATTTCCTGCAAGGCATTCAATATCGGCGAGACCGGTGCCGGCCATGACTTCGGCCATCGGTATGCGTTCTTGTATTGCGAGTTCAAATGCTCGTTCGAGGTACGTCCTGGCATTTTTGATTTTTCCGATTTCAAGAAAGATTAGACCCGCTGTTGCGAGGGCAAAACATGTGAGCGGCCCATTTCCGTTTTTTTGAGACTGAGTTTCTATGGTCTCCGCAATTCCCAGACCCCGCTGAGGCATACCAATCTGGGCATAGCATAATGAAAGGTTTAGTCCTGTGAGAAGCGAAAAATCGTCTTTTGTGAAGCAGTCAAGTTTTCCGAGTGATTCTTCATATGCTTGAATTGCTTCACATAGCATTCCTTTTATCCAGAACGACAGTCCCTGAAGCTGCAGTCCTCTTTTATATAAGCTGTCGTCGTTCATTTTTTTGATCATGTTCCATCCAAGATCAAAATGCTGGACAGCTTTTTTATGTTGAAATGACATCCAGTAATTTTGTCCGTTGAGAAGGTGTATTGAAGCCTGCGACCTTTTATCATCGAGGTAAAGGGCTGTATCCAGAGCGATGTTGAGAAAGCGATTGATCTTTTTCAGGTCGGGATGAAACATGGACAGAGAGGCTCGATGTTCCATCGTGCTAATAAAAATTTTCCAGATTTTATCTGTCAGCTCACTTTTCGCGTCAGCGATATAATTTTCTATAAAGTCGAGAATACATTCGTATAATTTTATTGCTGACGGAATCCTATGATTATTTTCTTCACGAACGGCTGCTTGATAAAGAACATCTAGATCATCTACCTGTATTCCTGCCAAAAGGTACTGATGAGCTATCTTTAACAGGCGGTCGTCCGCACCTGGTAAGTGCTGCCGGAGTATATCCGCCGATTGTCTGTAATAAAATGACATTTCCTCCTGTGGTATTGTTTCGATGAACTGCCCCCGAGGGAATTTATGAGACCACCTATAATGTCCTTCAGTTGCATCATCCGGGATAATCCAGTGTTTTTGGACGAGTTGGAGAATTATGGTGACAAAATTTGATGGTGATATTTCGGAGATTCCCGAGAGCCAATTAACCGAGAAAAAGTCGGGGAAAGCGAGAAATGTAAGAAAGATTTTTTTTTTCATTCCCTTTAGATTATTCAGATAATTACCAGCCTTGATCATATTTGTCGGTTTCCTTTCTCGCCATAATAGAAAACGGATAATATCAAAGGCTAGCCTAATATGTCAACATATGTCGGCATATTATCCTATGTCAATATACCGTCATTTAGTTTTATGGGGGCGAAGCTGATTTGGTTCTATTATTTTGATATTGTTATTAAATAGTCTGTCGATGTCATGTGGTATAGTTTATGCTATATACATAGGCAGGTCGAGATTTAGTGATTTAAGACGTCATTTCGATTCATAATTCTAGATTAAGAAGGAGGTTGGCAGAGGTGAATTTTACTCTTAATGAAGAACACAAAATGCTGAAGGACAGTGTTGCCAATTTTGCGGCAAAAGAGTTGCATAATATTGCCGAGAAGATGGATCAAACGGACGATTGGCCGGAAGGTATGTGGAGAAAACTGGGTGAGCTGGGTATTAACGGCATTACCGTTGACCCTGAATTTGGCGGTGCCGGAGCCGATATTTTATCCGCCTCTCTGGCATGTGAAGAACTGGCCCGCGTGTGTCCCGCCATTGCGCTTTCATGGGGAGCCCATGCCAACCTGTGCTGTAATAATCTGAATACTAATGCAAACGAGGTGCAGAAGGCGAAGTATCTGCCGAATCTGTGTACGGGAGAGCACGTAGGAGCCCTTGGACTTACGGAGCCGGGTGCGGGATCCGATGCCGTGAGCATACAGACAACGGCCAGGAGGGATGGAGATCATTATGTTGTAAACGGCACGAAAACGTTCATTACCAATGGCCCCGATGCCGATACGATTGTTTTATATACGAAGACCGATAAGGAAGCGGGGGCGAAAGGTATCACTGCATTCATCCTCGATACGAAATTTCCAGGATTTTCCGTATCGAAAAGACTGGATAAGGTGGGAAACCGCGGTTCTCAGACGGGGGAACTGATCATGGAGGACTGTATCATCCCAGCGGAGAATATGCTCGGTGCCGAGAACAGAGGGATTGCCGTCATGATGGGAGGTCTCGATGTTGAACGCGCCTTTTATTCCACCTATGCGCTCGGCATCGCCGAGGGAGCCTTTGAACTGGCTCTAAAATATTCAAAGGAGCGGGTACAGTTCAAACGGCCAATCGCTTCTTTCCAGTTCATTCAGGGGAAACTGGCGGACATGTTTACTCAGATCGAAGCTGCACGATTGCTTTGTTATAAGGCTGCTATAATGGCAGGTGAAGCTCGGAAGGGTGGAAAAGGAACGAATGTTCATCAGATATCGTCTGCGGCAATACTCTTCGCGGCGGAAATGTCGGTCAGGGTCTGTGAAGAGGCGCTCCAGATACACGGCGGATACGGCTACTGTATGGAATACCCCGTACAGCGATTCTGGCGTGACGCAAAGCTCGGCACAATTGGAGCAGGAACTTCGGAAATCCGCCGTATTGTGATTGCGGGTGAACTTCTGAAAATGTAGGACGTTCGTCCAATTTTGACGCGAACTGTATGCGATTCTGAAAATATTTATATAGATGGGGATGAGGAGGTGATTAATTTGGAAAAACTCTACTTTGAAGATTACAAAGTAGGAGAAGTCTTTGTGTCACCGGGAAGGACGATAACAGAGACCGATATCGTACTGTTTTCGGCATTTACGGGGGACTGGCATGAGCTTCATACGAATGTGGAATATGCTGCAAAGACGCCCTTTAAAGAACGAATAGCTCATGGATTCCTGGGTCTGGTTGTCGGGAGTGCCCTCATATTTCGGCTGGGGCCGCATGTCATGCTGCCGAGGAGCTTTATAGCCTTCTATGGTATGGATTACGTACGATTCACAAACCCAATAAAAATAGGCGATACAATTCACTGTGAGGTAACCATCAAGGACATGGCGGAAAAAGATGCCAAACGGGGAATTATCGAACATGAAAATGTCATAAAGAATCATAATGGCGATCAAATGATTATATATGGAACGAAGATAATCGTCGGCAGAAAACCTGAAAAAGATTCTTAAGAAAGAATGTATAAATAATAAATGATGAAAGGATGTGTTGGTATGCCGGGAAAAGTTGCAATTGTTGCTGTGGCACAGAATGCCGGCGCTGAATCCAAGGATAACTTTTATGACCAGGCTTATGTGGTCACAAAGGAGGTTCTGGACAAGGTGGGTTTGAACAGGGATGATCTGGGGACCATCGTCAGTGCTTCATCGGATATTTATCATGGAGGAATATCGTGTGCCAATTCATATTACTGGGAGACGACAGGGGGATTTTTAAAGAATGCTTCACGTCAGGATGGTGAATCGCTGTTTGCATTCTTTTACGGAGTCATGCGGATCCTTACAGGATACTATGATTCAGCATTGATCATTGCTCTCTGCAAGGGTTCGGAAAATCCGGAGAATGATGCATGCACATTGATGTATACCGATCCCTTTTATACGAGGGGTATCGGTCTGCAGGAAACCATGGCTGCCGCTTTTCAGATGAGACTTTACATGGAACGATATGGAATTACGGAAGAACAGTGTGCAAAAGTGGCGGTGAAAAATCTGGGGAATTCCTTGGGAAATCCTTATGCCCACAGGAAGGGTCGATACACCGTTGAGGATATTCTTTACTCTGAAAGGATTATTGATCCTCTGACTGCCATGCAGGTTGCTCCGAAATCCGAAGGGATCGTCGCTGTACTTCTTGCATCGGAAGAAAAGGCCAAAGAGCTTACTGACAAGCCGGTCTGGTTTAAAGGCTATGGAAGCTCATTGGATAATTATTATCTCGGTGACAGAGATCTCCTTGACGGGCAGTTGAAGAACGCCGCCGCAAGGGCCTACAAAATGGCTGGTATTTCCGATCCCCGCAAGGAGATAGATCTTGCGGAGATCACGGAACCTTATGCCTTCCAGGAACTCATGTGGTACGAAGATCTTGGATTTTGTCCGAAGGGTGAAGGTGGGAGGCTGCTCGACAGCGGCGTGACACAGAAGAATGGAGACCTGCCGGTTAATCCGTCGGGAGGTGTTCTGGCGAACAATCCGTATGTCTCGCGAGGGCTGCAGCGGGTTGTTGAGGCAACGCTGCAGTTACGGGGCGAGGCAGGGGAACGCCAGGTCGATAGAGAAGTAAGGACAGCTTTGGCTCATGGGACACATGGCTTTGCCGGTCAGTGCCACGCCGTTGCGATTCTAGGCAGTTAGGAGGTTAACAATATGGGTAGACCAGTTGCAATTATAGGGGTTGGACAAACGAACCACGGGAGGAGAATGGACGTATGTTATCCGGATTTGGTTCGTGAAGCTGTTGTAAGGGTATATGAAGAAACCGGACTGAACCCCGATGATATTGATGGCGTAGTTTCGGGAACCATGCCTTCCATGATGGAAGGCGTGGCACTTACACACTTTTATTTTGCCGACGCTATGAAGGCGGGGGGCAAACCGATTCTGAAAACAGAGACCTGCGGGTCCACGGGTGTGTCAATAGCCCATACGGCATATTACTGGATATCGTCGGGCATGGCGGACCTGATTCTCGCGGTGGGGCATGAAAAGATGAACGAGGGAGACAGCCAGGCGACGATGACAACTGTGGCGGAGCCATTTTATCAGCGATATTTTATTGCCGGTGCACCGGGCGTTTTTTCAATGCAGTCCCAGATGTGGAGTGTCAGATACGGCTTGGAAGAGGAAAAAGTGAGGGATGCGGCGGCATTTATTTCGGTGACCCATCATGACAGTGCCTTTGATAATCCCTATGCTCACATAAAGATGCAGGTGACCATGGAAGACGTGAAGACATCGCGAGTAATTACCTATCCCGTCAGGCTACTTGATGTGTGTCCCAATTCGGACGGTGCCTGTGCTGTATTGTTTGCATCGGATAAGATGGTAAAAAAACTGGGTCTCGACAAGGTGGCATGGGTCAAGGGTGTGGGATATCGAGGTGAAGAATATTATTTCGGTGACAGTGATAAAGCGGTCTGGCAGAGTGCCGTCGAAGCGGCACGACAGGCATATGACATGGCGGGCATCAAAGATCCTCGAAAGGAACTGGATGTTGCCGAAGTATACAATCCTTTCACATTCCAGGAAATGATGTTTTATGAGTGCTTCGGGTTCTGCGGTCTCGGAGAAGCCCCCGACTTGGTTTTAAAGGGGACATTTGCAAGAAACGGAGAACTACCCTGCGATCCCTCCGGCGGAACATTATGCACCAACCCGATCGGTGCGACGGGACTTATCAGAACCGCTGAAGCGGCCCTGCAGGTTATGGGGAAGGCCGGGGACCACCAGATTCCCGGTGCGAAGACCGCATTGAGTCACGCCATGGGTGGGGTCGATCAGTTTAACGGAATTATGATTGTCGGATCAGAATTATAACGAAGGGGAGGATATAAAATCATGGCAAAAGAATTTAAAACGATAAAAACTGAGATCAGGCTTCCATATGAATTGGCTTACGGTGCGACATGGACACGATTCTTCGAAGGTATGGAAAATGAAATTATATATGGCACGAAATGTTCAAAATGCGGGAGAGTCCTCGTTCCGGCAAGGAGCTTCTGCCCACGGTGTTTTGTCGATACCGACGAGTGGGTCGAAACAGCCCAGGAGGGAGTCTTGACCGCATGGAGTTACGTCAATTATAAATATTTTGGTCAACCTATCGAACCGCCTTTTATCGGTGCGTTGATAAGACTGGACGGAACCGATGTTGATTTTCTGCATCTCATTGGAGGATTCGATCTTTCCGATTTTGATCTTGTGAGAAAGACGGTCAAAAACGGAATGAGAGTAAAAGCTGCCTGGAGTAATGAGCGAAAGGGGCATATTTTAGACCTTAAATATTTTGAACCGGTGTAGCTGGGAGAATGCATTCTTGGTAACCGGGGAAGACATATTGATCGAATATCGTTGATTTGATGTGTATTACCTTTTTGATTCATTGATTAGGGGATGGATAAAGTCAAAGTCCATCCCTTAAAAAAAAGCATAACATGGAAGGTCTACGGTTGTTATGTTCTGTGAATCAAAGGGTGGAACATGATATAAAGGGACATCGGTCAATTTTTTGAGGCATGGAAAACAAAAGCTGGATAGATAGATGTGAGTAACTACATGTTAAAATTCTTTCTTATGTTTTAATGGGCTTACCAGACAACAATATAAAAAGGGGGTAAAGTGGTATGAGTTGGAAAGAGTATTACAAGAGCAAGACAATGTCGGCAGGGGAAGCAGCAAAACTGGTGAAATCGGGTGATCGTTTTTGGACTCCGCTGTGCCTGGGACAGCCGACCAATCTGATCATGGATGCTATTGCAGACCGGAAGGATGAGTTGAACGATGTGGACTATAATTTCGCCCTTGTGCTGAGACCGTACAAGATTTTTCAACCAGAATACAGAGACACTTTTACACTGATACCAGCTTTTTATTCGCCC
>DSDU01000032.1 GCA_011056835.1 Deltaproteobacteria bacterium | reverse complement strand
TCAGGTCTGTTTCGATGAAACCATGCAACCTGAAACAATAAACATCCCATCAACATGTCGCAATCCCTTCGTATGTCAGGTCTGTTTCGATGATGATTATCAGGGCCAAATGCAAAGACTGCAAAAACCGGGGTCGCAATCCCTTCGTATGTCAGGTCTGTTTCGATTTATTGTTTAGAGAGAGGGAACAGCGTAAACCCGCAGATGTCGCAATCCCTTCGTATGTCAGGTCTGTTTCGATCGATAAGAGAATCGCGCAGATTTGCGAAGTCCTGCGCGTGTCGCAATCCCTTCGTATGTCAGGTCTGTTTCGATAGAAGTCCCTGCGGGTGAGAAGCAAGGGACTACTCTCGGTCGCAATCCCTTCGTATGTCAGGTCTGTTTCGATCCGGGTCCGAGCGTCGAAGAAAAGGCCGACGGGACGTTAGTCGCAATCCCTTCGTATGTCAGGTCTGTTTCGATATACATTGATTAAGCGGCGATTAACGCGGCCCGATCACCCGGGTCGCAATCCCTTCGTATGTCAGGTCTGTTTCGATTCACCCGGTTGGGAGACAATCCCAACGGGCTGTGGGCCGGGTCGCAATCCCTTCGTATGTCAGGTCTGTTTCGATGTGGCGAAAATCGATCAAATATTACGATCAGGCTGATTCTGTCGCAATCCCTTCGTATGTCAGGTCTGTTTCGATGTAAATTGTAATCAACAAAAACAAAGGAGGATGCAAAAAAGTCGCAATCCCTTCGTATGTCAGGTCTGTTTCGATCCATCGGAGGAAACTCGAAAAGGAACTGGAAAAGCTCGGTCGCAATCCCTTCGTATGTCAGGTCTGTTTCGATGGACATAAACCTTGTCGGGAACGATTAAAAAAATAGATCCGTCGCAATCCCTTCGTATGTCAGGTCTGTTTCGATACCCCGCGCGATTCAGGATGTCAATCCAGGGATAGATGCGTCGCAATCCCTTCGTATGTCAGGTCTGTTTCGATCGCGGCCTTCTCCATGTCTTTCTGTTTCTGAACTTGCCGGCGCCTTTCCGCCGACCTCCCACACGCAGAATGACTCCGTCTGTGAAATGATATGTGTTCTGATAGGCATGCAGACCATAACTCCTCGTAATACAATCATAAATTACTGTTCCGCCGACCTCGTTGCCATTAATTCATACATT
Organism: Deltaproteobacteria bacterium; assembly: GCA_011056835.1. Lineage (GTDB taxonomy): Bacteria > Desulfobacterota > Syntrophia > Syntrophales > UBA6807 > DSDU01. The sequence goes on along the minus strand of DSDU01000032.1, from coordinate 14,309 downwards.
ATCAATTATATCAGCATGTTATAAGCGTCCCTCTCATAATCACGGAGGTTCGCGGAATCAGTAGACGTAATATTCTTCATCAGGGTCGGTGAAGATTCCCTGCCCGATGATTTCCACGGTCTCAGCGCATCTCCCGCAGAGGGGGAAATATTTGACGCCGTCTTCTTCCGGGACGATCACGTCTTCGACCCGTGCCTTCATTTCTTCGAAAATACCGGAATCGACGGTTACTTCAAAAATGGATTTCTGAACACGGACTCCATAGTCGCATATAATCTTAGCGATCCTCGCGAGGCGACGTTCATCGGCTATATCGTATGCCACAATCATGTTCATATCGTTTCCCACTTCCCCACGTGATCAATCATCAATGACCATATACTCAAACTGTGTCACCTTGATACCGGTCCCCGACAGGATAACCTTATTAATGCAGTGACTGCAGATCTTGTAGATCCGCACCGAATCGGTTGCAATATCGAGGTTGTCGCGGCAATAGGCGCGTATCTGCTTCAGCGCCGTTTTGTCGATGTCACACTCAAATACGGACTTCTGCGTGTTGAGGCCGAACTCCTTCAGATATTTGTGAAGTTTCGTAAGCCGCTTCGGTTCGGTTATGTCGTACGTAATCAACGTAATCATTTCAGAGTCACCGGAAGATAGGTATCCGCCTCGCCTTCGATGACCTTGCGAAAATGGCCGGCTTGGTAGATAATCGCGTCGCTGTAGGTGAGCCTCCTGCCGGCGGGCGGGTAAAAAAACGCCGTGGTCAATTTTTTCTCAAAGGCATCAATGACCTTTCTGAAGGCATCGGGACGAAGCTTGACGGGGTATTTCCCGGTGGATGGGGAGGAAATCGGCGTCTGATCCTCCATTCGCTGCTCGGGAACGTCGAAGACTGACGCTTCTCCTTCGTTCCCCGATATTAATCCGATGGGGTCTTTCGATACATCGGGCAGTTCATGATCGCCCATGGGGACAGCCCCTCGCGAATCGGGTGACTCGATGACGAAATCAGCCTTCTGAAGAATTTTGAGGTTGAAGAGAGACAGGGTCAGTGTCTCGGCGATGACTGAACGGAATTCCTCCATCAGGTCGAGGACCAGTGAGTATCGCCCGTAGTCGATGGAATGAAGAAAGCCGGGGTACGGATCGAGACCGGCAATCCGCACGGCGGCGTATACCCGGTTCATGAGAAAGGTGTACAGAAGTGACAGCACTGAATTGACCGGGTCGGTGGGAGGACGGCGTACGCGGCGGGTGAATCCCATGTTGTCGACGAATCCCAGGGGAAATGCCTCGAAGAACAGTGCTGTGCCCCGTCCCTCGTATCCGCGGACACTCTCAATACTTTCAGCAGACTGAAGCAGTTCCATAAGGTTCTGGATCTGCCGGGCATTGTCTCCCGCCTTGCCTTTGTTCTTGCTCCGCTTGATACGCATCAGCAGGGTCGCCATATTCGAGAGCTTCCCCGCCACGATGCACCGGCTCATGCGCAGACCGAATGCCGGATCGTCGAGCAGCAGGTACTGCCGCTTGTGAAGAAAGACGTTTTTCGCCTCGGCGGCGGCGATACGCCCCAGGTATCGTCCATCATAGGAGAGAAATACCACGTCGATATTATTACGCATGAGCTGGACAAAGGCAAAGTGGGTGATATCCACGTTGCCATAGATGACAATCTGCCGGAGCTTGTACGTAAACAAAGTGTGATACGTGGCATCGCCTTTCTTGACCAGCAGATGCCGTCCTTCCTTAATGATCCGCGCGCCCTGCGTTCTGATGTAGACGACCATGCGTACCTCCCGACTCCCTCTGATGTATCTTCACTTCCCGGGGGAAAGGTGTCTGATGTCTTTTCCCGCCGGGAACGAAGAGGAGAAAAATACTTTCAGAGGCATTGTACCAGGCGCCGGGATTGTGTCCATCATTGCAACGTTGCATTATTCAGTTGTCAAAGAGCCTTCATGAGTTGTATGAAAATTTACTTCTGAAAAACGACTCCGGGTTTTCGACCTTCACTAACGGAATAATTTCGGTGGAGAATTGTTTCCCTCTTTCAATCAAATGCGCTTTTACCTCTTCCTTTTGATCAAAAATATGCGTCGACGTGGTGGCTAAAAACGCCTGCGGCGTCAGGCCGAACTTCTGACGAAGTGCGCCGAGCTTGTACAAGAATTCGTTGATCGCTCCCTTACCCTCACTGTCACTCTCTGCCGGGGCATTAAGGGATTTGCACTCTACTATGTACAGGCTGTTTTCCCAGGTAAACATAATGTCGAATTCGTTTCTGTTCCCCTGCGGGTCGTTGCATACAATGGAAAGCTGAATGTTCGAACCGCGTGGCATGGCCTTTAACAAGCACAGAAAAAGATGCTCTTCGAGCCACCCTCCCCTGAGGAAGTTCCATTCGGTTTTATGGATTTTTCTCGTCATTTCCGAATTGTTGTATTTAAAGCCGAGCATGTCGCACAGTGCTGCCTGCTCTTTGTTCTGCGGTGAGAAGGCCCCGCGGAAATCATAGCCTTTCTTCAGTTGACGGTCTTTCAGGGGGCGAAGACAGCCACCCAGGTATTTCAGCAGCGGTTTGACCGCTTCATAGTGATCAAACATGAATGCGCTGACAGTCGCACGATCGGAGGCCGCCTGTTTATTTTTCTCAAGCTCTTGTTCGTTCTCTATGGTAAAACCGTAGGCATTCAAATACTCTCTCACGGTGAGCCGTTCATGAAGGATGACCGGCGCCTTCGGTTGCTTCTTGGGAAATGGAATCAAGAACTCATTTCTCCGTATGGGTATATAACCCATGATGCTGTCATATCCACTGAACAGGTCAAATGCCGCAATGGACATAAGTTTGGTTCCACCGGTCAGGTTTATAATAAAGCGATACTGTCTGCCTTCGCTGTCCAGCCACGCTGCCACATCAGATTGGATCTTGTCGATGGAATCTTCAGCAACGACGATTTTCTTGACTGCATGGGTGTAATCGTTGCCCCGCTGTTTTAAAACGTCAAGTATTGCCGCACATTTTTCCTTCTTTTCCATTGATGGGGTCGTTATAAACAATAGAAAGTCCGGTCTATAGTGTCCCGCCACCAGTATATTGGGAATTGTCTGATCGCCGATCAAAGAAACAAGGCATGTCTTCATGGTTTATCTCGCGTATTTCCTGAAAATCCGGTGCTGAAAATTATGCGTGACTTTTATCGAGTCGTCGCGTTCATCTTCCTCAACGGCCATACGGTATGTCGTCGAGTATATGGGAATATAGCCGTTTTCTATTGCATAGGTTACCATCAGGTAGGTGGCGCCGAAATCTCCCTGAATCAACACGTAATCACCCAACCGTGCCTCCGACCGCAGCCACCGGCGGATCGGTTCAAGGTACCCGTGGATTTCCTTCAGTTCCGGTGGCACTTCGCGCCATATAAGGGCGAGGTCGGCTGGAGGTTCCGCGATCCGCGTAACATTCAATGTTTGTAGAGCCGCCTCTTCCTGTTTTCTTGTAAGGCGATGGTTGAAAAGCAGAATGAGAGACTTCCCTTCGATTGATGCACCATTTCCGTCAACTGCCCCCATATCCATTGTCTCTCCAATTCAATTCGCGATTGTCATTATTTCAAAAGGTGGGTTTCGGTCCGGCATAGGCGCCCTATTCAGAAAGTTTCATCACATATTACCCTTCACGCATCAAAACCGAGGACATTCAGAATACCGAGCTCGTCGATACAATCAGGGCAGAGATTTTTAATATCATCCGTTCCTATTGTTTCAATGAAGAGCTCTCCCAAATGTTCCGCCAGACCGTCTACCAGACTTTCATCGGGGGTAAACTCCCGACGGCATCGCTGACAGGTCTTCACGGTCGGCGCAATCCTTCTTCATTTCAGGTAACGTTTCAGATCCCTATAGAAATTTTCGTGGGGACCTATTGTCAAAAGATCGATTTCCGCATCGTTAAACTCGTATGCCACCAAGAGCAGTTTAGAACCCGCCTTAAACTTGTAAACATATACGCCGTCGATGTCGCTTCTCTTAGGTTCGCCCACGTCGGGGTTGTCCATAATCTCTTTAATGGCCGCATCCAAGACTTCGATTTCTTTTTTGGTCAGACGTTTTTTTTGCCTTTCGAAAAGCGGCGACTGAAATACGTGCCGGTTCATTTTTTCTCACCAAAGATGTACGGCGTCTTCTCTCCAGCCTGAATCTGCGCCTTTCCGATCAGGATGTCCTTTATGAATGATATGGGAAGGTCGGGATTTTCGTCGGCGATCTTGCCGAGTTTTGCCCAATATTCCACCTGACCTGCAAGCGACCGGTTTTTAACCTTTGCGTACATCGCCGCAGTGGCGGCAAGGTCATCCGATATTTTGACAGCTTTCGGCATTATTAAAACCTCCCATTTTTTGAGACATCATATTTCATTATGAAATACAATGCAACCGATTAAGCAGGAAGATGACTTCCATGCTTACGTCTATATATAATAAGCCAACCAAACCTATACTTCACACAGAATTCCCTTTATCTTCTGCACTTTCGCCCATTGCTTTTTGGAACAATCCTTCTTGTTCCATCTGTCATGACTTTCCCAGTAGGATTTAATTGAAGAGATATTCCAGCTTTTTTTTAGCTTTGCTTTTCTTGAAATTTTTCCCCATATGTTCTTTAATGGCCTCAGCAAATTCTCTTTTTTCTTCTTCCGATTCTAGCTCCCCCAATGCACTGTTAATGATTGCCCCTATTCGTCCCGCATCGTTCGGTTTGGTTTGCTTCAATCGCTCATACCATTTTTCCAATTGAGATGTTATTGTGCGTTCTCTCTTAGTTGACGTTGCATACTGCCGTTTCTCATCGATTGATGTGATTTCAAATCGTCCATAACCCACGGCAGTTTTAGCTCCAACGCCTTCTTCGGTGAGCGCCTTGATGAAGGCGGATCTGACCTTTTCCGGTAGGTTCTCCTTTTTTTCGGCAACCGCACGGAAAACGAATGTCGAATCCTTGGCAACGGTGAGGAACTTTATGGGCGTCGGATTGTAGTGATCAGCCGGAGGCTTACTTTCGCTATAATAAGGGGCGTAATGCGGATTCATGATGTCGATATGCAGATCAGGAATTTTAGCCGGATAGGAGTCGAGGAAGACAACACGACCGCGCAGGATGATTTTCTTCTCCTTTTCTTGATCTGCAATATTTTTCTCCCCGCCAAAAATGTCAGGAATGTCTTCCTTGGTTTCGTCGAGATATTCTTGGTCTTTATACGGTTCTTTTACTTTTCCGTTCTCATCGAGAAAAATGGAAAGTGTGTGGGCTAATCGGACAATACCTTTCACACCTGAAGCGGGAATATAGGGGATACCCATGTTGTGATCGAAGACCATGCTAACTTCATGAGGATGCGATTCACCGATGCCAGTTATCAGAGGTGTCGTTAGTATTGCGTAAATTACAATCTCCTCATATTTATCGGAGGGAAAGCTTGCACAATAATCATCCATATCCTTATGCTTACGTTTGAGCATGTCAACGGCATGGTTTTTCATCTGACCATATCGTGTGAAATAATATTCAACCGGCATGGTGTCTTTGCCGCTTTCATCAGCCGGTTTGTATGCATTGCTTAGAGGGATAAACTTATTGTACCAAAGGCCAAAATTGCCTTTTGACATATTCAGGGACTCTGCCCGAAGCTTTTCAGGGAATGGATAAAAGACCATGATTGCACCTTCCTTTAGGATAAGTCGGCATTTGCAAAACGCTTGACCCATTCAAGTAGAGCCAGTGCTTCGTTTTGCGCGGACAGATACTGGCGCTGTTCCATTGTCGATAGTTTTTGAATGTAATCCTTTGCCTGTTTGCATTCGCCAAAATTCTTCAGATCAGTCTGCTTAAACCACCGCGTCAATATGTCAAAAAGCGCCACATGTTCGGGTTTGCCTTTTGCCAGCCAGAAAGCAAGCGTCTGACCAAAACCGTTTTGAAGAATCATGGCTGGCGCTCCAGCAGAAAAAGGTTTCAGTTTCTCTTTATCCACGTTATTTTTTGCAGCTAATATTTCTGTTAAAGCATACTCCGCCCGTTTCTGAGCCATCGTTCTCATCGGCCACCTCCCGCAATCCATGCAATCTTGCAGATGCCTCGTCCCAGCGTTTCATCGCCGCCAATCTGCATAAAATTTTTGATGACATCCTCGGCATGACCGCGAACAGTATCCGCCTGCAAGGTATTATCGAAAACAGCGCGGCTGTAATAAACGACGGAATAAAGAACAGAATCCGCAGGAAGCAGTTCCTGATAACGGAGCGCTCCACCCTGAGCCGTACCCGTCTTTGAATCAATTTTTATTTGCGTCTGGATCTCCGTGCAGGAATCGACAGCGTGCTTGAATACCTCGTCGGAAACGAGAAGGAGTTTATCCATTGTCGGGAAGTTTGGAGGTATCGGATTGGGAACATCGCCGTTGGCCACGGTTACGACCATATCTTCCAAGATTACGTCGCCCGATATGCCGCCCGCAAGGCACAGAGCGGTCTCGCCGATGACGGGTGGGATGCCGTCGATGGCCGGTAGCGCCACAAACAACAGATCGTTGCTCAGCCTTTTCAATACTGCCGGGCACGTCAGCCCGACAAAGGGTGCCTCGTTCGAACGTACGGGGAAGGCCAGCAACTTCGCATCGGAAAAGGCGACGGCACCGGGAAAATTATCTTTGACGTCAAAACGATCTTTTTCCTCTCTGGTTGAGTTATAAGAATTGTGATGGACCACATCATCCCTGTCATATCCAAAAAGGAAATTGATGAGCGATTTATCCTCCGCAAAATCCCGGTAGTGCGCCCGCATTGCCCCTTTCACACCTGATGCCTGGATATGAGGCCAGTTAGTGTGACGCTCCCTCTGAATGGGCAAGTCCACAGCGGCGAACGATGCCCCGCTTCCGGCATGAATGGGTGAAACGGCATAAAACGTACAGATGGAAAAAAGGTCTCTCTTAAGCATGTTCTCCCTCCTAAAGTTCGACGCAATGATCGTTTATTTTTTTATCGAATACGCTGCCCAAAGGGAAGTATCCCTTCATCGGCTTGTGAAATCCCCGGTGCAAGTCCCAGCCGCCGAAGTAACTAATTCGGCCCGTGGCAATACAGTGGCGGTTGGCCTCAGCATTGCCCGCAAGGATGGACAGGGACATGAAAAGACCGGATGCACCGTTCGGAATAATACTGGCATCCATCTTTTTGTATTCGCCGAATCGCTGCTCGGCCCCAAGTTTGAGGACGCCGGAATCGTTCAGCGGCAGTTTCCGGTCAACGCCAAACGCCAGTTTCACTCCTTCGCACAGCCGGGCATGGACAAAAGAATATAAATGTCCTTCTCTTGCCGCACGCCGTTTATCTTTCACATCGAGGGCAATTCCTGTGTGGATTTCGCTGACAAAAAATTCCCCGCCGCTTCTGATAGTTTTTTCTTCGGTCGTCGTGCAAAGTTCATCAAGGCGTACCCAGTTTCCGCCCAAGGTTTCGAGGTTGCTTCCCTTTGCCCAGAGAAGTTTTTCACCGCTTGCCGTTTTGACGAGCGAGTTTTTAACTGGTGTACTGACGGTGATTTTACATCGCCTTGCATTTGATTTCTTTTCTGTCTTTTCGGCAAACCAGATGAAGGGGCAGGGAACCCAGGCCTTGTCCTCCAAGAGAAAGAACGGGCCAAGGGTACTAAATGGAGCGTCCTCACCAGATTTGCCGATAACTTCAATGAGATCGGGCGCACATTTTCCATGGTTATAATCGGCGAAGGCGATACCCTGTTGAACCAGCGTCGCAGTTCTGAGCGCCCCGACGATCGTATGGGCGGGCGGCGGAAAAACCATCGACGCCGTGTGGCTTTCACCCATATTTGCGGGTTCCGCGCCGCGAAAATATAAGGTATCCTGTGGCGTAAAGCTGAACCAATCAGTCATTTTCTTCCTCCCCTCCCAAAAATCCCGAAATCAGTAATCCTTCGGGGTTAAATGGCTTCTCTTTGTCATGCTTGTCCCAAACAATATGGGTAATCGCAGCGGCTATTTCTTCTTTGCTTGCGCTTGATTTTATGCCTGATTGTTCAATCTGTTTTGCAATGAAGGCTGGAAGATTTCTTTCTGCATTCTTGTCTTGGGTTATGATCGCCTCGATGCCGGGCCGCATGGCTTCGAGCCGGTATAAAAGTGACTGGGAAAGCTCCCTGTCCTTATCCCCGGCCATCTTCCCAATCCTTGCGAAGTCGTCCCAGCTTTCTTTTTCCGACCACTTTCTTGTGAAATAGCGGGACCCGCCGTGGCGTTTCCGAAGCTCTATGGCACAGGCATTACGCTCGGCGTTCTCTTTTGCCGCAGTCTGCAATAAGTAATGCGCCTGTTCGATCATCTGGGTAAGACTTTCCTTATGGTGGCAGATCAGGATAGCCGCAGATATGGAGATATCTTGCCCGATACCGAGATTTACGGACAGCTTTCCGGGAGCGGGCTTCCATTCCTTTTCAATAGGCAATGACTTACGCTTCATATCGATAAAGCGAAAGACATACGTGTAATAGTCCTTGATTTCCCTTGCCGCCGCGAGGGCGTTTCCAATCGGCAGAAACGCACAGATATCATCGCCGCCCGCATAGACCAGGCGTCCCTCATATCTTTTTATGATCGGGGCAACGCCATAGATTGAGAAATCCCCCAAAGCCTCCGATATGGCCGCATGAATAGCCGGGGTAACCAATCTTTTATTCAACTCTGCACCGCCAAAAATCTTATACCACACATCCCTGTATAAAGGATCGAAGCCATCCTCTTTTACCCTTACGGCAATGTCCGGGTGCATGATCTTGTCCCAGGTTGCTGCGATGGTCTCCCCGTTGACCAACTTGCCCATATTATCCCCGTCCATCAAGAGGATGGCGTAATACTTGTCGGCGTTTTTTATCTTTTCCTTCCCGTTTACGTTTACTTCATCCGTTTTGCTGTCATGAAGCTTGTCGGCAATTTCCTTTCTTCTGTCTTCAGCGATTTTATTGCGATTGAAATAATCCGTCAGCGCCATCATGGTCGTAGATGGGAAACTGTCTGCGTCACGGAAAATGCCGTTTAAAATATGCGTCTCATCCTTTTTCAATACCCGCGGTGCATACCTCTTGATAAAGCAGACAGCGCAGAGATGCTCGTTTTCCTTGAAGTCATCGTCTCCAACGAATCTGTTCCAGAAGCCTTTGATATTGTCTTTATATTCCGTGGCACTGCCTTTACTGCCGTCTATGGTATGAAGAACCTCGAATTCACCGCACATCTGGCATTTCTCGCCGGGTTCTTCCTCCCGCAAAATCAATCGTTTCGATTTCTCGGCGGCAAGGGCTGACTGAACCAGACTGTGGCTTGTAGAGTACAGAATCCCCCTGCTTGTATTTTTTAATGAATATCCCTTATTCCCTAATATCGGTTTGATTGCCTTCAGATAAGAAAATTGGTTTTTCCACCTGCTCTCATCCAAGAGGTTCTCAATGCCCGCCTTATCGTCTTTGTCGGCCAACCGCGCAGCAGCCCACTGAAAGTCCCAGTAGCGTGATGTCTGCCGAGTGAACATGCCCGTGAGATATTTACGTTCTTCTTCCGACATGTTCTTCTTTTCAACCAGATAATCGCGGGTCATTTGCGCAAGCTTTTCCCATTTATCGGCAACGGCCTTTTTAATCTCAGCGGAAATTTCCTCGGCCTTTCCGAAGGGAATAAGAAACAAAAACTTGTTGGGCAGGCTGGCTATACCACTCGGCTGTCCCTGCCAGATTTTCGGTCTGAATGCACCCGACACGTCCCATTCCTTTTCCAGATAGGCGTTGACCAGCGGCTGGTCGATGAGAGACGGGTAAAGGACATGATCGGCTCCCAGATTTTCAATCACCCACCGCAGCCCTTCAAATGCCAGCCAGGACAAGAGAACGGACCCCACCCAGAAATCTCGCAGTTTCCTGGACGTGGCGATAAATCCCTGTACCGGCGTAATGGATAATACCATGAGACCGACGTCCTCCTCCGACCCCCCAAGTTCAATGCAGGAACTGATCGCCGAACACAAGGCGTTGTGCTGCCAGATAGAATGGTCGGGAAAGCGCGAGTCGGCGGGAATGCGATGCCACAATGCCCCCAGACCGCCAATGTTTTGTTCTGCAAGGGCGAAACGCATCACGAGATGAGTATAGAGAAGACGAGCAATGGCAAATCGATCTGGATCTTTTTCAAATTGCGCTGCATAATCTCCCTTACCCGCTTCCATCCCAATGTGATTCTTTAGGAATGCCACGGCAGAAGCATGAATTTCGTCATGGGTTGCATCCATGCCGACAATTTTCAGCCTGCCCTTGTCTGCCGATGTCGGGTGAGTGATAATTGGGTTCTTTTCAAAATCCACAGCACCATTTTTATTGTTGTCGGCGTTGTAGCTCGGCACCTGTCCACGTTCAAACCCAGCGGCAATTGCATCCGCCATCTTCCAGAATTCATCATTCGGTCTGTCAATACCGAATATTTGCAGATATGCCGCTGCCCTCTCCTCATGCTTTTGAATACTGAAAACTTTGTCGATCGGATCATGCCACCATGCGGCAAATTTATTGTTCCAATAGGATGTGTCGGGTTTTTGCCAGGTCATTTGACACCTCTCATAGTCTTGGTTATTGCCCTATTCATTTTCCCGCAGGCGTCCATATATTCTTTAACCCGATTAGTCGTGTCATTCGGTCCCGCTTTGTACAAATAAGGCAGAAAGAGGATTTGGCCTCGGTATTTGCCGTCAGGTGTCTTGTTGACATGGAGGAAATAGGGCTTGGCGTGACGGCCATCTTTTATAGATTGAGGTATGTTTTTTTCAAATTTCGCCTCAATCGGCATTGCAATAAATCCTCTCTTGTCAAATTTATGCCTTTCTTCCAGTGTCAAACGGGCAGCTCGATACGCAGTACCTATCTCGCACAGTGCGTCTTCCCAGCTTACGTATGTATTAAATTCACCAAAAAGTATTGCCTCATTGGAAAATGATGTGAAAGATTTTAAGTCCCCTTGTTTTTTGAATGTCTGGTCAAAAAGGTCAGAACAATGGAGTGATCCAAAACCGTTGCGGGAACGGGAACCGATTCCACCAAAGGTTATCATCGCCTTCATTGCTTTAGTGATATCGGTTTCTACATTTTTCGTGAAAGTGACAATTACTTTAAAACAGTTTTTAGGCTCAATATGTTCTTTGAGATACTTGCTTGTCTTCTGCTTCGGGTCAAAGAGGCCATAAGCCAAATATTCAACAATTGAAATGGGGAAAGTCTTTCCTTTCGATGTCACCATAATTCTTTTCCCGGAAGGCAAATCTTCAAGCACGGGTTGTCCGTTCAAATGATCCAGTTTTACCGTTACCACGGCCTTCTTCTCCTTTGAACCAAAGATTTCTGCTTCCCGTTTAGCCATTTGCCCAACATTTTCCCCCTCATATAGTGCCCGCCACCAGAACCGCATGGCCGCCTTGATGGGCGGCGCACGAAGCTCAGCTACTTTAGAGTTCGCCCCTCCCAGAAAAAGCGGCGTTACCACCTCGCAGTTATGCTCAAGCTGCTCAATACCTTTAAATCGTGTTATATAGAATGTCATCACTACCCCCCCCCTAGCAACTGTTAAACCCAGCTTATTCCATGTCATCAATTAAGAAAAGTTTGGCAATGTTGCAGTTACTTTTCATTGTTCAAGACCTTTTACTGTCAGACAGTTGGCCAACTGATTTTGAGTTAATAAACCACCCGAATCCTGTCTCTCTCGATTCTCAGTCCGTACCGCGTATCGGGCCGTTTGCCCACCGCAGTGATTTCCAGTTCCGGCAGGGCGTACAAGCCAAATCCTTTTCTCAGATCATCCTTGATCTTCGATTTGTATGAGTTGAAGTTTTCCGGGTTGATGCCGCAGATGCCGCTGTCACTCATTTCCAGTGGGTCTCTGCTTCCCGATATTCTGCGGTACAAGTCGGTCAGGCGATCCTGCTGATTATAAATTGTTTCAAGATCCATGTAACAGTCCGTACAATGCCGACAGTTTCCAGCCTCATTTTTGCAATCTTTTTTCTGCATGGCAAATAATGTGTACAGGGCGAGCCGTGCCGGCATCATGTCGACTTCAAGGTTTTTATAGGTGATTTTCTGCGACGGGATATCGATGATCAGCAGGTAGGGATCTTCCCTAATCAGCGACAGCATGAGCGTTGCCGGGTCTTTCGGTTCATCGAGCATGTCCCGGGTAAACTTGTTACGTATGGATATAAAAGGGATGGGAATGAGATTTACCACGGCATATTTCGTTTCCTTGAAATATCGGTTCCCATTTGCATCTTTCAGTTCCAGAGAAATCGATTCACGAACAGGGTAGTAAAAGTTACGGCTGCTTTCAAATTCCGGCGACACGAGCACATGGTACATGCGATCCTGCTGTCTGCCGTAGAGTTGGGCCGCCAGGGTAAGGCAGGATGTCATGGTCTTTCTGCCGCCTGCCACTGAAAAAAAGACCGCTGTGTGCGAATCCTTCGTGAATTTAAAGGTCAATTCCAGGCATTTCCTGAGCAGGTTCTCGTTATCTCCTTCATCGGCGATATCATCCCGTTCGATGCCGTTTTCATCAGCTATCACATGTACATGGTCGAACCCAAAATCGATCGACCCGGGATCGATGCCATAATCGGCACAATACCGATAGTAGTATCCATCATTCGGTGCGAGGAGTTTCGCATTAATAGCTTCTTTCCCCTTCCTGGTCGTAATGATGTGGATTGCATCGACGAGTTTTTTCTGCTGATGGAGAGCGAAGAGGGTTTCCGTAATGACCTGGGGTGTTAACCCGATAACCGCCAAAAGGATGTTCTTCATCGCAACACCTCTGAAAGGGTGAACTTGCCCAGACCGAAGGTTGTCTGTTTCCCCAGATGGAATTTCTCACACAGTCTGAGCAGGGGGAGAAACTCCCCGAGATTCCCCGCGTAGGTTACCGCGCCGGTGATTCCTCCCATGAGCATTGACTGCTCCTGCCTGTTGGAATAGCGTTTCCAATCCACCCATCCGGCAGAGGACTGTTCAATTGCAATTTCAGCCGCCCGATTGACCAAGTCTTTATAGTTCAGCGCGGGTTCCCCGTTGCCGTAATAATTGTAAAGTGAGGATATGCGCCGCAAGGCGGCTCTAATAAGAACATGGAACGGCAGATTTGCTTCTAACTTGTTTCTGAATTTGAGGCGGAGGGGCGTTTCGATGTCGATCATCAGTCCCTGGACGTCACCGTCAGCATCATGTGAAACGTCTTGAAGGTGAATGTTCCAAGAGAAGTCTCCGCTGCGAACTTTCCTGTCATGGCGGGAATAGATGGGTTGCAGGTCATCTGCGACGATATTCTCGAGGGTGAATCCCGCCCGGTTGCCGTCTATTTTCTTTCCGATGCCGATTGTGCCCATTTGTTCGATTGCGTAAATGAAATACGGAAGGTAGTCATTGATCTGCCCGAAGAGGATAAGGGCGAATTCGAAGGGGTCTCCCGCATCGTAGTGCGTATTTGTTGAGCAAGACGGTTCAATGACGTAGGGATGGGGTGGGGAGGCAACGCGCCCGGAATCCTGATCGGTCTTATCGTTCCGTGGTGTTTCAAAGGCAAGTGAGTAGACGCATTTGTTTCGCAGCAGGCAGTTGCCGCACTCTTGGAATCTCAGCGCGCATACCACTCGCTTTAATGCCGTCCCGAAAACACCCCTGAAGGTAGATCCCTTGTAGACCGGGAGGATAGCGTCGCTTTCCAGGCGACATGTGAAAACGTACTTGCCGTACAGCATAGATTATTTCTCCCGTGACAGTACATCATGAAACGGTCATATAGCAGATAATACGAGATGCCTGACAAATGGCAACGTTGCAAAGAACTGGCTGGAATCAAAAAAACCTTTTTCGGTTCGACGAACCGCTGAATGATTCCTGCCGCTGAGTGGTGCATATTCTCATAGATGAAATGAATAACGTCATTGGCACGGATCAATCTGTCGGAATAATAACTATGTTGTGATGAAGTGGTTGATCAAGGTTTTTCCGTGGTGACAAGGATATTATGACAGACACCCCCCTTTTTACCGGCACGTTTATATAAACTCTGAATAAAATTAACTAGAGTTTAGAGTTTCCTTAGCGCCTGTTGTTCTTTAAAAAAAGCATACCTCACCGTCGGTGCCTTTTTAAGCGGCAAATAACGCATTGATTGTACAGATGTAACGCTGTTATTCAGG
>DSDU01000130.1 GCA_011056835.1 Deltaproteobacteria bacterium | reverse complement strand
GATGTCATCCTTGACAAAAGATATGGGGCCTTCATGAACATATCTGCTCAATTCCTTATTCGGATCGACATATTCATTCCAGCTTAGAAGAGCACTTTGTTTAATAATTTTATCCGACAGGTTGGTAACGACGACTGTCAGGTCAAACGTATAGGTTCCTGCATGAATTGTATAGACTTTATCAATCTGCAGTTCGCCGGGGTATGTTTTTGAGAACACCAACTGTTTTTCGCTTATCATTTGTTCGGTGAGGTCGATTGAATCGTCGCGTGCATCATAAATTACGTTGGGATCGAGGTTGATGCTGGACTTGGGAAACGAAATGCTGAGCGGATATTCCATGTTCTCCGTTACGTTTACAAGCTGTACCGGTGTCGAGTTTTTAGTTATATCCTCCTGATAATGTTTCAGTTTAAAGGATTTTAGGGTCGCCCCTCTGGTATTGAAAACTGCGCTGTACAGGGGTGTTTCCACGTTTATGTCTTTGCCGGCAGCCGAGACATCCCCTGTTTTTACGAGTGGTTGTTGCAGGGCTTCAGCCTGTTCGATGACCCTTTTTTCTGCGGTCGGTTGCTTGACGCTCGTATCGACGACCGTTTCCTGTGTTGCTTTTGGTTGCTCGGGCTGTTCTTTTTTGATGAATAAATATTGATAGCCCATTACGAGTGCGAGAGATAGGACTATCGCGAGCAATGTCTTCTTATCCATTGAAAGTCCTCCGTTTTTTCCCGCTTTCTTACTTAACGGGATCGTAACCGCCGGGGTGAAAGGGATGGCACCGAAGAATACGTCGTAAGCCGAGATATGATCCCCTGAACGGACCATATTCTTTGATGGCTGTCATGGTGTACTCGGAGCATGTGGGATAGAAACGGCAACTTTGAGGTAAAAGGGGTGATACAGCGATCTGATAAAACCTTATAAGAAAGATAAACGTCTTTTTCAGAAGATCCGTCATTTTTTTATATTTATGACTCTCTCCGTAAAGAGATTTGTCAACTCCTCATAGACATCGTCGTAGGTGAGGAACGGGACGCCTTTCTTTACAATGACAACTAAATCGTGTGAACCTGGCAGCGTCTCTTTGTTCAGTCTGAAAAATTCACGTAGCAAACGTTTTATTCTGTTCCTCTTAACCGCACTCCCTGCTTTCCTGGTTACCGTTATCCCCAGCCTCTTGTTTTCCGTTTCATTACGACTCAGGATTACTATGAAATTTCTTGAGTTAACCCGTACTCCCTCTTCGTATGTCCTTAGAAAATCTCTTCTTTTCTTTATTCGTTCATGTTTTCCGAATGAAAGTGCACCCATTTCGTAATGACCGGATTGTAATCTCGTATCAGTCCTTACTGTGCCGTTTAACGTTATAGAACTAAACGGTAAGCCTTTTCCTGCCCTTTGCCCTTCTTCTTTTTAAGACAAGCCGGCCCCCCCTGGTAGCCAATCTGGCACGAAAACCATGAGTTCTTTTTCTTTTAAGATTGCTTTTAGGTGTTAAGTTCTTTTTCATATAATGAACCCCATGAGAGATATATAAACTAAAACTTTAGATCATAGATAGTACTGCTTGTCAAGACGTAAATAATATTCAGCGGTGTATCATATGATAAAGCCTTGCGAATTCCGTTCAAATGTTCTTATAATAATGCGGTAACATAATCATTCTCAATTGATAATGCAAGGATTTACATGACACCGTTAAAAATTGTTACTGATTTTACGCCCAAGGGGGATCAGCCGGGTGCGATTCATGCCCTCGTTGAAGGTATCGATTGCGGTCATGATCACCAGGTGTTGCTCGGTGTTACGGGTTCAGGAAAAACTTTCAGCATTGCTCATGTCATTGAGAAAACACAACGGCCGACTATTGTCATCGCTCATAACAAGACCCTCGCTGCACAGTTGTATAACGAATTCACAACCCTGTTTCCGGAAAATGCAGTTGAATATTTTGTCAGTTATTATGATTATTATCAGCCGGAAGCCTATATCCCGAGTACTGATACCTATATCGAGAAAGACGCTTCGATCAATGAAGAGATAGACAAGATGCGGCACTCGGCGACACGGTCTCTCTTCGAGCGGCGCGATGTCATTATCGTTGCCAGTGTGTCCTGTATCTATGGTATCGGATCTCCCGATGAGTACCGTGGCCTCCTTGTTTCTCTGTGTAAGGGGGTGGAATTCGATCGAAACGAACTTCTGAAGCAACTGGTGGGCATTCAGTATGAACGGAACGATTTTGATTTCCACAGGGGCACGTTTCGAGTTCGGGGGGACGTTGTCGAGATATTTCCCCCCTATGAAGATGAACGGGTGATCAGGGTGGAATTTTTCGGTGATACTGTCGAAGGCATATCGGTTGTCGATCCTCTTCGGGGAACAATGATCAGCATCTTGCCGGAAATAAAAATATATCCCGGAAGCCACTACGTAACGACAAAGACCACGATGAAACGTGCCATTGCTGCAATAAGGGAAGAATTGGAAGAAAGACTCAAACAACTTGAAGCGCTTAACAAGTTCGTTGAGGCTCAGCGGCTGGACCAGAGGACGAGGTTCGATATCGAAATGATGGAAGAAATGGGCTACTGTCAGGGAATTGAAAACTATTCTCGTCACCTGACGGGTCGCAATCCCGGGGAACCGCCGCCGACCTTAATGGAGTATCTCCCGGAAGACGCCCTGATCGTCATTGATGAGAGCCATGCCACCATGCCTCAGTTGCGGGCTATGTATAACGGGGATCGATCCCGAAAAGAAACGCTCGTGGAGCATGGATTTCGCCTACCGTCGGCCCTCGATAATCGGCCGCTTATGTTCTCAGAATTCGAACAATTTCCGCAGCAGCGCATCTATGTATCTGCAACACCGGCTGAGTATGAACTGAAAAAGTCGGGTGGTAGCGTTGTTGAGCAGATAATCCGGCCCACCGGCTTGCAGGATCCCGAAGTAATCGTACAGCCGGCACGCCATCAGGTTGATGATTTGTTCGGTCAGATAAACCGGCGCGTGGAGTCGGGAGAACGGGTTTTGGTTACTACGTTGACAAAAAGAATGGCGGAAAGTCTCACCGATTATTACCGGGGCCTGGGAATCAGGGTCAGATATCTTCATTCGGATATTAAAACACTGGAGCGCGTCGGTATTATCAGGGATCTCAGGCGGGGGGACTATGACGTTCTCATTGGGGTCAATCTTCTCAGAGAAGGACTCGACATTCCGGAAGTTTCGCTGGTTGCGATCCTGGATGCCGACAAGCAAGGCTTCCTGCGGTCAGAGCGTTCCCTCATACAGACGAGCGGTCGGGCGGCTCGAAATGTCAATGGCCAGGTCGTCATGTATGCCGACGAGATAACGAAATCCATTCAGGCATGCCTCGAAGAAACAGCCCGTCGACGGGCAATACAGCAACGATATAACGAAGAACATGGGATCACTCCTGAGACGATTACCAAGGCAATCACTGATATTCTTGCATCGGTTTATGAGTCGGATTACATTACGGCCCCGTTTGTTTCAGACACGATTGAAACATATGAACTTGAAGAAGATATTTCTGCGGCGATAAAGAAATTGACAAAGCAGATGAAGGATGCGGCCAAAAAACTGGAGTTCGAAGAGGCAGCGCGGCTGAGAGACGAAATTAAGGAACTGTCACGGATGGAAATGGAAATTGCCATCTGGAAGTGAATTCGAGTGGGTGAGAGAAACCGGCGATACTCAATGGAATGAAGAGGAGGTATCGATGCTGTATTGAAGATGGGGGTGCCCCGTGCCTCCATGCGATGTTTCCGATCCTGCCGTGGGATGGCGTGGTACAATGATCAGTACAAAACATGAAGATAACCGGTTGAAGGAATTAGTTAATAATATTCCCGCGAAAACAGGGGTGTATCTCATGCGGGACGAGCAGCGCCGGATCATGTATGTGGGGAAGTCGAAAAATTTGCGGGTCAGAGTCCGTTCGTATTTCTGCGGGAAAGATTCCCGTCCCATGATCCCGTTTCTTCTGTCAAAATTACGCGATATTGACTTCATCGTAACAGATACTGAAAAGGAAGCATTGATTCTTGAAAATACGTTGATAAAAAAACACCGGCCCCGTTACAATGTCACCTTCAGAGACGATAAAACGTATTTCAGTATTCGCATAGATCTCAGAGAAACATTTCCGCGCTTTCATCTGGTGCGACGTATAAAAAAAGACGGTGCAGCATATTTCGGGCCCTATTCATCAAGCGCAGCCGTAAAGGAAACACTCCATTTTCTCAACAAAATATTTTCACTCCGTTCGTGTGGAGACAGCGAATTCAGGAATAGGACGAGACCCTGTATGGAGTTCGAAATCAAACGGTGCCTGGCACCGTGTTGCAACATCGTGAACGAAGCCGAATATAAAAAAATAGTCCGGGACGCCGTTCTGTTCATCGATGGAAAGAGCACAAAGCTGCTGTCGGAGCTGAAATCCAGAATGCATGCCGCTGCGGAAGCCATGAAATTTGAGGATGCTGCGGCGATTCGAGATAGAATCAAGGCTGTCGAGGCGACACTGGAGAAACAGACAGTGGTTTCAACTTCTTGTATTGATCGTGATGTCTTCGGTCTTTTCAGGGATGGAAAACACGTTCAGGTGTGTCTTCTCTATGTGAGAAAGGGGAGTATCCTCGGCAAAAAAAAATTTCCCGTCATCACGACAGACGCCGGCTCATCGGAAGTCGTTTCGTCGATTATTAAACAGTACTATGATAGCGACGTTCTTATCCCCCGGGAGATTATTATTCCCGACCGGGTTGAAGACCGACCAATCATTGAGGAATGGCTGACGGAAAAGAACAGGGGACAAAAAGTAGTTATCATTGTTCCTCACAGGGGTGAGCGAATGTACCTCCTTACTATTGCCAAAAACAACGCGGAAGCGGTTTATCAGGCAGAGAAAATCTCATCCATCAAGGAAGACCGGACACTGCGGACGGTGATGCAACGATTACGTCTCAGTAAACTTCCTCGGCGGATTGAATGCTTCGATATTTCAAACGTAGCCGGCCGATATGCCGTCGGTTCCATGGTAACGTTTATTGACGGCAGACCCGATACATCGGGATACCGGAGGTTCAAAATCAAGACAGTCGACAGCCCGGATGACTACGCCATGATGAGCGAGGTTTTCAAGCGGCGATATCGTGATAAGAAAGATATTCCCGATTTGATCATTGTTGACGGCGGAAAAGGACAACTGGGCTGTGCCTGTTCCGTGTTGAAGGAACTGGACATAACCGATACGGATGTCGTCGGATTAGCCAAGGAATCACGTATCTTCCCGGATACAAGAGGGAGCATTGTTCGGAAAAATGAGGACAGAATTTACATACCGAACAGGAAAAACCCCATTTATCTTACACAGGTTCCCGCCGCCCTTTATCTGCTTCAGCGGATTCGTGACGAGGCCCACCGCCTTGCAGTGACATATTACCGAAAGATCAAGGAAAAGAAGGACTTGAGGTCGCAACTGGAGGAGATATCAGGCATCGGTGGCCGGCGGAAAGAGGAACTGCTTCGATATTTCGGCGATGTTAATAAAATCAGGAAAGCATCCCTGGAGGATCTTGAGGCAGTGTCGGGGATCGGACAGGAAACGGCCCGCCGTATTTTTGAGTTTTTCAGAACGAATGATTTTCAGCGATTATCCGGAGAAGATCAATCGGATTCATCCGTCTGAAAATGAAGGTGTAAGGCTTTCCCCTCGGCGGACTGCCTCTGTTATTTCCAATAAAGATGAACCGTGTTGATCGCGTCATGATTCCCGCTTATACGAGTCCCTCAGCTAAATTCTTGCCTTTTCATGTTTCATCAAGTAATACCCTCGGCAGAACACGGGATTATTCTTAATGAAAGGGCAGCGCGGGACGAATTCATGTCATTATCGGAGATTCTGCTCATCGCAGTCGGATTGGGAATGGATGCATTTGCCGTTGCCATCGGAATCGGCATCGTAATTAAAAAGCTTTCATTTGGCCCGGTTTTCCGTCTTTCGTTCCATTTCGGCCTCTTCCAGTTTATGATGCCCATCATCGGATGGATGGCAGGCAGAACGATTTCCGACTATATTGTCGATTACGATCACTGGATAGCCTTCGGGTTGCTTGCGTACATCGGATCTAAAATGATATGGGACTCGATGAGGGATGCCGAAGATGACAAGTTTGCCGACAAAGATCCCACCAGGGGGCTTTCACTTTTTGTTTTATCTGTTGCCACGAGCGTTGATGCCCTTGCCGTCGGGCTCAGCCTGGCCTTTTTGAATATTCAGATACTCTATCCCAGCATTGTTATTGGTGTCGTGGCAGCTCTTATGACTGTATGCGGAATGGCGTTTGGAGACTTTGTCGGAAAGACAGTGGGGAGCAAATTGGGAATTCTTGGGGGATTTATTCTGATCGGCATCGGGATTAAAATTCTTATCGAACATCTCGGCATGGTGTGAAACCCTTTTTAATCCAAAGGTTTTGCAGATTACATGGAATACTCGCGTTACTTGAATATCCCTGTTTCACGCCACGATGTGTCTTCGGAACCATACTCGAAATATTCAAAAGCACGTTCTTGGATTGTCAACCATTTTTTGTTTCGATGAAAGCTGTTGCCATTGTGTCGATACGTGTTCATTCAAAAGGTGCCTCGCAATATTTGTTCATGGTTGACAAAACGGCTTAATCAGGCTATAGATTCCATCTTTTCAGATGGTTACATCTTGGTGCACAGCGATGAGCGATAAAGAAATCAGCAAATACCCCGTATCCATCCGCCAGTGGTCTGAAGATGACCGGCCGAGGGAAAAGCTCCTCAAGTTTGGAGAGCATGCTCTGAGCAATGCGGAGCTGCTCGCTATTTTAATCAGAACGGGGACTCCCGGGCGAAGCGCCGTCGATATCGGAAGAGAGCTCCTTCATAAATTCAAGTCCCTTCGTTCTATGAGTGGCGTGGATGTGTCCGAATTTAAAAAAATAAATGGTCTGAAGAATGCGAAAATCGCACAGATAAAAGCTGCAGTTGAATTGGGACGGCGCATGTTGAGCGAGGAAAGGGTCCTTGACGGTCCGGTGAATCGATCGTCAGATGTTGCAGGGTACCTGATGCCGCTCATGAGGGATTTGAAGAAAGAGCGATTTGTACTTCTTCTTCTCGACAGACGTAATGTTTTTTCTGATGTTATCGATATAGATTACGGTACCGTCGACAAAGCAAACCCGTATATCCGCGACATAATTCAGACGGCAATCAGGTATAATGCACCATCGATTATTGTCGCACATAACCATCCCTCCGGTTCAATTACTCCAAGCAGCGATGACAAATCTTTTACCAAAAGCCTTGTGCTGGCCTGCAGAGCAACGGGAATAAGTTTTTTTGATCACATCATCATTGGAGATAACCGCTATTTCAGCTTTGCCGATGAGGGTTTGATCGAAGAATATGAAATCGTGGCGGTCCGGGAGTTATGATGCATTAGGGGAGGGCGGCTTCAGCGATAAGCGGTTCCCGGCGAAAGAGGTACGTTCCCGGCGGAACCATGGCGCCGAGAGCCGAAGTAAGGGTTATGCTGCAAAAATCAAAACATGATCTCTTCTATAGTCTGGTGCCGTCGTTCATCGGTGAGACTGGAATTATGTGGCGTGAGAAAGAACGATCCATGGTGGTGGTTCATATTCTCCTTCCAGACAGGACACAGGATATGGCTGAGCATATCCGGTCCCTGTATCCCGGCGCCGTGCATACGTCGACGGCGGTTGCTGATCGGTTGAGCCGGCAACTTCAAGACTATCTGAACGGGACCCCTGTCCGATTTTCCCTTGAATTGCTTGATCTGAAGCAGTGTTACGAATTTCAAAGAATGGTCGTGATGAAGGCGCAGGAAATTCCCCGAGGTATGGTGGCGTCATACGGTCGTCTGGCAGAATTAATCGGAACCCCCGGAGCGGCGCGAGCAGTTGGAACAGCCCTTGCGAGAAATCCATTTCCTTTGATTTTGCCCTGTCATCGAGTTGTTAAATTCACGGGCTTTCTGGGACAGTTCGGTGGTGGAACGAATTTAAAGCAAACGCTGTTGAAGCTGGAAGGTGTTTACTTTAATGATACATATCGAGTGAGGCCGTCCTGCTTCTGGTCCGGCGAACGGAGCTAAAACCGACTGCCTCCGCTTTCCGTCTATTTCCCATTATCCTTCGAAACGGCCATATTATCGCGGTGAATTATTTCATCGTAGGGATGGCTTCCCAGAACCTGCTTGATCTTGGCTGTTTTCAAGCCTTTAATTCTGTCGATATCCCGAGAGCTGTAGTTGACCAGGCCTTTTGCGAAAACCTGACCGCTCGCATCCAAACAGGTGACGGGGTCGCCTACGGAAAAGTCTCCTTCAACTGCAAGAACGCCTCCCGGCAGCAGACTTTTGCCCTGTTGAGTAATGGCGCTTCGTGCTCCGTCGTCGATATAGAGCTTGCCTCGCGATCGTAACGTAAAGGCAATCCAGTGTTTTTTACTCTTCAGATGTTCTTCCATTGGTAAAAAGAGCGTTCCCACATTTTCGCCCGAAAAGACTTCATGGAGAATGCCTTTTTTCTTTCCGGGCACGATAATGAATGGTATTCCGAACGCCGTTACCTTTCTGGCAGCAATTACCTTGCTCTTCATGCCGCCCATTCCAACGGGGTCAGCCACCGACGACGCCGCTTTTTCAATATCATCGGTTATATCTTTTACGAGCGGTATCAATTTGGATTTCTTTTTATCTTTCGGATTTCCGTCGTATAGACCGTCGGTGTTGGTCAGGTTGATCAGAATATTTGCCTCCATAATATTGGCCATCATCGAAGCGAGGTTGTCATTGTCGCCGAATTTGATCTCTTCTACGGCAACAGTGTCGTTTTCGTTGATAATCGGGATTACCCCCCATTCAAGAAGCATGTTCAATGTATTTCGCGTATTGAGAAAACGTGTTCTTTCCGTCAGGTCACTCATCGTCAGGAGCATCTGGGCGACGATCAGTTCATGTTTTCCAAAGGAATTGGAATACACTCTCATCAGCCGTCCCTGGCCGATTGCCGCAGCCGCCTGCTTTTCCGGGAGACTTTGCAGTTTATGTTTGAATCCCATACGGTGTCTTCCTGAGGCGATGGCTCCCGATGATACGACGACGAACTGGTACCCCTGTTTGGTGAAGGCGGCAATCTCGTCAACGATGTTTTCGATGATGGCGAGATCGAGACCGTTTTCACCCGTTAAAACACCGCTTCCGATTTTTATTAAAATTCGTTTGGCATGTTTGAGTATTTCTTTCCGCTCGCTGCTCATAATCGCTCCTGGTTTTTATCGATCTTTATGGATATGGCTATTTCCCTGATCAGCTCCTTGGTTCCTTCCCCTGTGACTGCCGATATGGGAAAAACTTTGATGTCGTTCTGTCTGAATTTTCTGATTTCTTCTGTCAAACGCTCCTTCGTGACAGTGAGATCGCATTTGTTGATTGCAACGATCTGTTTTTTTTCAGCCATGGACGGACTGAATCGAAACAGTTCATTGTTGATGATTTCGTAATCTTTCCAGCCCCCTGTGTAAGGTTCCTTTGCAACATCGATGATATGGACCAGTGCTGATGTTCTTTCCACATGGCGGAGAAACTTCGTTCCAAGGCCCATGCCGAGATGGGCTCCTTCTATCAGCCCCGGTATATCGGCAACAACAAAACTTTCGTGGTTGCCGTATTGCACCACTCCGAGATTCGGCGTCAATGTCGTAAACGGGTAATCGGCGATTTTTGGTTTTGCCGCTGAGATGCGTGATATGAGCGTTGATTTGCCTACGTTCGGAAAGCCGATGATTCCAGCATCGGCCATGAGTTTCAGTTCGAGGTTAATCCATCGCTCCTCTCCTTCCACCCCCGGCTGAGCGTATCGCGGCGCCCTGTTTGTCGGCGTTGCAAATCGTGCATTACCCCGTCCACCGAGACCTCCGCCGGCGATGATGAATGCCTGCCCTTCTTCTATGAGATCCGCCAGGACGGTATCCGACTCTGCATCCTTTACAACGGTTCCCACGGGGACCATGACTTCCGCATCCTGTCCGTTTTTGCCGGTACGGTTGCTTCCTTCTCCATGGGAACCCCGCTTGGCCACATGATGCTGATTGTATTTTAAATGAAGAAGCGTCCGATACCCCCGGGAAGCTCTGATGATGACATCCCCTCCCTTGCCCCCGTCACCGCCGTCCGGACCGCCTTTGGGAACATACTTTTCTCTTCTGAAGCTGACACATCCCCTCCCGCCGTCACCGGCCTTTACATAAATTTTTGCTTCGTCGATAAATTTCATATGTGTATAGACGGCACTGGTATCGCCGTTTCGGTTGAAAGCGTTCCATGCGCCCGGATTGAAACATCCGCGATCGGATTCTGGGAATCCAGAAACAAAAAAGGTGTTAGTTATACAATTCCCTGTATCCAACTAACACCTTTGCGCCTACGTATAAATTGTATTAGAACAAGGTGCATAAAGAATAAATCGGATTATTTATTCTTTAGCACGGGTATACGCTTACTTTTTTCCTGGTCTTGTCTTTTCTCTCAAACTGAACGATACCGTCGATTTTTGCGAATATACTGTAATCTCTTCCCAAACCGACATTGTTGCCGGGATGGATCTTGGTTCCGAGTTGACGTACGATAATTGAACCGGCCGTTACCAATTGTCCTCCGTACGCTTTTACCCCTCGCCGTTGTCCGTGACTGTCTCGTCCGTTACGAGAGCTTCCCTGTCCCTTTTTATGAGCCATTGTCCGTCATTCCTCCGTTACATGGAAATGCCTTTGATCTTCAATACAGTCAGTTGCTGCCGATGCCCCGTCTTTTTCCGAAAACCTTTTCTCCGTTTCATCTTGAAAACGGTTATTTTCGGACCTTTCGTTTGGGTAACGATTTCGCCTGTAACCTTAGCGCCTTCAATAACGGGCCTTCCTATCTTGACATCTCCGTTCTTGGATACCATCAATACATCGTCGAACGACACGACATCACCCTGCTTGCCGTCTATCTTTTCTATTTCCAGAATATTGCCTTCCGAAACCCTGTATTGTTTCCCGCCTGTTTTTATAACTGCGTACATATTCCTCTAAACCCTTCTCGAATGAAGTTGAAAGCGCTTATTATAGGAATTTACCGTCCTTTGTCAATAACTAATTGAGCTTCGTCATAGAATTATTTTGATTTCTATGTTCAATCACCATTGACAGTTGCGGCAACCCCCCTATTTTTTACGATTGTAACACAAAATGAATATGTTACAAAGAAATAATATGTGCGACTTGGTGACCGGCGACCGACGTTACTCATGATGAAATTTTGCTTTCTTTGAAGACTTGTGAAATACTGGTAACACGTTTCCGACTTCATTGATGGTCTGTACCGGGATCGCCATTCTTATCTCAGAATGATCGATGGATTACAGGTGGGAGATACAACCATTCCCTTAAAAACAATGTGGATGTCATCCAGTTTATGGAAAGTACGACAAAGCTTAGCCGGGGCGGGAAAAAGCGGTTTCAGGAGATGATCTACGCTCATTATGAAAGGTTTCAACGAAAACTGCCCTGGCGTATGACAGATGACCCATACGCAATAGTTGTTTCCGAAATCATGCTCCAACAAACACAGGTAAATCGTGTCATCGATAAGTACCATGAGTTTCTGGAGGCGTTTCCTACTGTCCGGTTCCTTGCACGGGTGCCCTTGCGTGAGGTTCTCAGAATATGGCAAGGCCTCGGATATAACCGCCGTGCCCTTTCATTGAAAAAGCTGGCAGAAGTTGTTGTTGCCGACTATGAAAGTGAAATTCCTTCTGATGTACATCAGTTGGTGAAGCTGCCGGGAATCGGGCCGGCTACGGCTCATTCGATATGTGTTTTTGCTTTCAATCGGCCAGTCGTTTTTATTGAAACAAATATCAGAGCTGTATTCATCCATCATTTTTTTAATGATCGTGACGAAGTGCGGGACAGTGAAATCCGCCCTTTGGTGGAACAAACCCTCGACAGGGACAATCCACGACGATGGTATAATGCCTTGATGGACTATGGCGTTGCACTGAAAAAGCAGTTCACCAATCCCGGCAAGAAAAGCGCTCACTATCATAAGCAACCCCCCTTTGAAGGATCGAACAGACAGGTCAGGGGGGCGGTCCTTAAAACGTTGATGAAACAGCGCCATTTTACCCAGGCGGAATTGATCGATGCGTTGCCATATGACGCGACGGTCATTAAAATGAATATAAAACAACTCGTCAAAGAGGAACTGGTGGTAAAAAAAGGAACGTATATTTCTATCCCTTGAAATTATTGACTGTGGTGTATTTCAAGTAATGTATCAGCAAAGGAGGAATGATAAAAAGTCTTCATAAGTCGTGAATTGGTATAAGCTGTTCGAAATTTAAGTTTTGGGGCAGCACGGTTACAGTTCGACATGATTAATGGTTTTCGAGACCGCAAAGGAGACTGAAGAACCGTAACCGCAGCATTCAATGATCCGCGAGATCGAATAGGAGAGTGGGACCAATTCACCTGGCAGGCGCTGTTCGAGACATGAGGAGGCATAGTATGAAGATGAGCAGATGAGTTGACCTTCAAACGACGCAGTTTACCGTCGTTCGACACGGTCATATCACCAAGCGAGGGCCGGTGAAACTGAGAACGGCGTTTGTCCGGATGGTGATGGGAATGCCGCGGCTTCGGAATAAAACGGACGGATATCGGCTTATGGGTACATACAGAGCCATGAAGGGGCACAAGGGAACCGGGAAGAGCATAATAGCGACGGCTCGCAAAATGAACACGATGGTGTATGAAATTTTCAGGACGAGAAAGCCCTTTGATCAGTCAAGAATTATCCCGGAGCCCGAGTATCCGGAGATGATAAAGGCCGCGAGGCGTTATGCCTTGGCCGTTTAAGTTTTAACCATGGACCTGTTCGATAAGCTCTATGAATTGACGTGTTATGGGAGGAAACCATGACGAAACATACAATCAAAGGCGGTCATTCTGAGAAAGCGATGCAGGAGAAGGCGGGGGCACGGTTCAAAGATGTCTTTCTCAATATGCCTCATGAGGTTTCACTGGTTCTGATCACCGATTCGGTTCGGAATGAGCCGTACAATCGGGCTGCGCGGGAGGTCATCCATGCAATAAGAAAAATGACGCCGAAGATTTTATTACGTGAGTATGATCTTGATCATGAGATGGCGAAAACGTGGAACGTGACCGTTTCACCGACACTGCTGTTCAATCCCGACCACTATGCAATACGATGGCTGGGAGCGCCGGTTGGAGAAGAGGCACGTACCTTTGCAGAAGCACTCATCATGATGGGATACGGAGAAACCGGCATAAGCGAAGATTCTCGAAAGGTCCTGGACAAGATAACCGAACCTCGACAGGTTACGGTGTTCGTCAGTCCCACGTGCCCGTATTGCCCGCAGCAGGCGGTCAACGCCTTCAAGGCTGCAATTGAAAAGCCCGGTATCATCTCCCTGGAAATTGTCGATGTTCAGGCAAATCCGGCCACGGCTGATCGGTATGGTGCCCATAGCGTGCCCCAGGTTTTTGCCGATGATATTCTTATAGCCCAGGGGGCGCAACCGGAAGAATTATTCATGGCGTCGCTCGAGCAGCTTGAACAGCAGACGGTTTTCATTCCCGAAAGTGACGCCGCAGAGGTTGAGACGGATCTCGTGATCGTCGGCGGCGGTCCCGCGGGTCTCACGGCGGGAATCTACGCCGTCCGGAGCGGGCTCCGGGCTGTCATTATTGAAAAGGGGCTCCTCGGCGGTCAGGTGGCGACGACGCCGGTGGTGGAAAATTATCCCGGTCTTACTCATGTGGGCGGCAAAGCCCTGGTCGACATCATGATCAGTCATGCCCTTGAATATACGAGCATTTTCCCCGGTGAGGACGTCATGGATATAATCCCCGGCACTCCCACGGAGGTGATAACCAGTCGGCGGCGCTTTACAACACAGGCGGTTCTCCTCGCCACGGGAGCCGTCTATCGCCATCTCGGGATCGAAGGAGAATCCAGGCTGGCCGGTCATGGCATCAGTTACTGCAGCACCTGTGACGGACCGCTCTTTACCGGGAAAAAAGTGATCGTTGCCGGTGGCGGGAACAGTGCCGTTACCGAAGCTCTCCACCTCCATCACATCGGAGTTGATGTAACGCTGGTTCATCGGCGGGACACGTTGCGTGCACAGGAACAGTTGATTCAGAATCTCCACGACAACAATATCCCTATCCTGTTCAATACGGAAATTAGAAAGATTCGAGGAGAGAAGGTGGTTGCAGCCGTTGAGCTCTATAACAACAAAACGGATGAAACGACAACCATGAATGTCAATGGCGTTTTTATAGCAATCGGATATGAGCCCTCTGTCGAGCTTGCAAAAAAACTCGGCGTTGAACTCACGACAGACGGGTATATCAACCACGACGGCAGGCACCGCACTTCTGTCCCGGGAATCTACTCCGCCGGTGACGTGGAAGGCGGATATAAACAGATCGTCATTGCGGCAGCGAAAGGCTCCGAGGCGGCACTGGCCATTTATGAAGATCTGATGAATCCCTACTGGAAGATCTGATGAGCCGCAGAGAGCCATTTTGAATGAACCTGGCACCCGGATGCTCCGTCAGTGTTACTCTCCAAGTCCAGTGTTATCTTATCACCTTTCCTCCGGACCTTTCAATGACATCACGATATTTCTCATGAATCATGTTCCTGTCGAATTCATTGAATTCTTCCAGCATGTATGCCTGTTCCTTGTCTGAAAAGTAATCAAGGATGGGATAGAAAAACTGTTTGTCTTCCTTCTCGATATGTTTCGGATAGAGGGTTGACAATTCAATCAAGCATGCCTTTATGGTTTCCGTTGCCGGGCTTTTACCTTTTACGTATGCATCCCGGGCCTCTCTGAGTTTGCCGACCGTCCTTCTGGCACCGACATGCTCCTCTGTCAGTTCTTCCATGATCCGTGCGAGATCCGGTACCAGCTTTTTCTTCTCGAGTTCCCTGAAAAGAATATCCTCTTCTTTTCCGTGGTGGGTTCGATCCGCATAAATCCTGAAAAAATCGACGGCCGTATCAATGAAATTTACATCAGGTTTGTTCGTTTGTTCTATTTGATTGATTTCCTTTTTCATTAATGGCACCATTTGCTCGATTAGTCTGTGCTCCCACATGAGGGGGCCGATGGGTTTCATGACATTACCTCCCGATATTTGATGGAAAAACCGGATGAAGTTACAGGTGGCTTCATCCCCTCTTGACTGACGATTATAACACGACGGATTGTCCGACCGCTTCCGGCCAAAGACGAGAAGGAACCGACACGCCGGACAAGCACGAATCAATAACAAGTTCCTTTTCCATCGGCTGAAATGTTCATGTCCGCGTCGCCACAGCTTCACTTTGAATAGTAGCAGGATGTGTGTAAAAAGCAAGGTAAAGCATGTGATCGGCACACTATTATTTCAGTCCTGAACACTCACAACGGTGCGAATATGAAAGCCTCTCCGATCGATCCGCACGGATTACAGCATTGTTGCCTTGGCCCGGGGACGGATTCTTTGTTCTTGAATGAGGGTACACTCATCATGATCAGAAAAAGATGAGGTATTCCTGTAT
>DSDU01000165.1 GCA_011056835.1 Deltaproteobacteria bacterium | reverse complement strand
GAGCTGTTGTGATACTATCCGATTTTCAAAGAACACATGCAAAATGTGGTGCCAAGAACTGTTTCGGGATATCTATGTGCCCGATAGTAAATAACTATATTTTTGCAACTGTTAAAGATCAGTCTAACTTTTATAGAACCATCAATCCGACTTCTTCGCATTGAAATCAACAGTTTCAAACGGCAATGTCCCTGTATATTTTACCTTCTCTGTTGTAAGTGTTGACGTGGCATTGCATGAGTGATATCGTGTGCCACGTATCATGAAGGCCGATATCGGTGAGTAATACGCAATGTTGCCGGTTCGGTCACCCTGTCCGGCATTGCTATCTGATAATAAGGACGATCTCAGCGCATGGCCCATACTATTCTGGATAACTGCACCGGCTGTGGACTCTGCAGGGATGTCTGTCCCGTTTCGGCTATTACGGGTGATCCCGGTCACATTCATGAAATCAATCAGGTTCGGTGTGTTGATTGTAATGTCTGTGGCATGACCTGTCCTGTCGGTTGTATTACCAATGGTGGTGGCGCCATTGTTCGGCAGGTGCCGGTGGAACAACGATCGAAACCGATACTGAATCGACGAACATGCGCCCTGTGCATGCTCTGTGTCGATCTCTGCCGATTTAAGGCCTTCCATGTAAAACTGCCGGTACGGCAGGGGCATATGCCCGGCACTATTCTCTATGATGAAAGCCGGTGCGTGGGATGCGGTCTCTGTGCCAAAGAGTGCCCCGTCAATGCCATAATGATGGTTTCGCCCCGATGATTCAGCCAGGTAACGTTCCTGTCCTGAATATTGACCCCTGTATTCTAATTCCTGAATCGGTGATTTCTGCTGCAACTACTTTTCCCTTGACAGCGGACCGCTACTTTCTTATAGAAGACATACTAGGCAGGTCTTGTACAATCAATTCACATACGGATGGATGTGTGGAAGAGGGGTGCAAATCCCCCGCTGCCCCGCAGCCGTGATGGGAACGAAAGCCGAATGAGTCACTGTTCCGACGCAGTCGGGATGGGAAGGCAGGTGAGTAGGGCGCCCGAAGCCGGAAGACCGGTTCATCCGAAATACCTCGAGGGGGGGACACCATGACAAAATTGCCGTCACTGTCCGATCACGTTATTATCGTCAACGGTTCCCGGATATAATGTTTGTGTGACTGTTCCTCATACCGTCCATAGAGGAGCGGTATCATGCCGTTTCAGAAAGCCAGGAATGTTTCGAAATGGAAAGATCGGTCGTAACGTTATCCCGTGTTATAAAAATCAGTCTTATTCTGCTTGCGGTATTTTCCGTGATCGCCGTGATTTCTCTTCTTGTCGGTCCCGCACGGATCAGTTTCTTCCAGGGATTAAAAGGACTGCTCTTTGGATGGCAGGATGGCTCGACAGTCCTCACCCCTACCGAAAAAACCATCATTTTTTCCATACGGCTGCCCCGCGTTCTCTTTGCCGGTCTTGTCGGGGCGTCACTCTCGGCGGCAGGGGTCATTTTTCAGGCGTTGCTTCGCAATCCCCTGGCAGATCCGTACATTCTTGGAATTTCGGGAGGTTCAGCAGTGGGGGCGATTATCGGCATAATTATCGGAATCGGTGCGGTTCCCTTTGCCATTCCCGGACTTGCTTTTTGTGGCGCCGCGTCGACCGTAACCTTGGTTTTCTTTATCGGGAGATCCAACAGAGAACTGCATTCAACAACCCTCCTCCTGGCCGGTGTTATTGTCAATGCATTCTTTTCGGCCGTTATCATGTTTCTGCTTTCAATCAGCACCAACACGGAATTGCATAGTATCACCTTCTGGCTGATGGGAGATCTCGCTCTCTCGAACTGGTTTAAAATCCTGTTTGTCACCCTTATGTCGTTCATGGGGTTTTCCGTCATCTATAGCTACGCACGATCGTTGAATCTCATTGTAACGGGCGAGGAAACGGCGCTGCAGTTGGGAATCAATGTTGAAAGAACGAAAATCGTCCTCTTCATGGCGGGATCGCTGCTGACCGCCGTTGCCGTATCATTCAGCGGGATAATAGGTTTTGTCGGACTTATCATTCCTCACATGATGAGAATTCTGTTCGGGTCCGACCATCGCCTCCTGCTTCCGGCATCGTTTTTGTTTGGCGCATCCTTTCTTGTTGTGGCCGACACGATTGCCCGGACGATTATTCCTCATACGGAGTTGCCGGTCGGCGTCATCACCGCCATATGCGGCGCGCCGTATTTTGTTTACCTGCTTCGCAGGAGGTCGATCTGACCCATGACCGTTATTGAAGCCCGGGATGTAAAGTTTAAGTACAGCGATATCTGGATCCTGAACGATATTGCCTTTCAAACCCGCGAGGGGGAGTTTCTCGGGATTATCGGACCGAATGGATCGGGGAAAACGACGTTGATAAAGGTTATCGACGGGCTCCTCGTGCCTGATGAGGGAGTTGTTTGCTTCCGCGGGAAAAACATCAGACATTTCAGACGGAACGACATTGCAAAGGTAGTTGCGGTGGTTCCTCAGGACATCCCCCTCGGGTTTCCTTTTACCGTTCAGGAGATCGTCATGATGGGGAGATCACCACATCTGGGAAGGCTGCGATTTGAAGGGGCATCCGATTTTGAAATCGTTCGCATGGCAATGGAAACAGCGGATGTTCTGCCCTTCGCTTCACGGAGTATCAATGAGTTGAGCGGCGGCGAACGGCAGCGGGTTCTCATCGCCCGGGCTCTTGCACAGGAACCCCAGGTGATTCTCCTGGACGAATCGACGGCTTTTCTGGATATCAAACATCAGATAGCCTTCTTTGACCTTATGAAATCCTTAAATAAAGAGAAGGGGCTCACCGTTATCGCCGTGACCCATGACATGAATCTGGCATCGCTTTATTGCGACAGGATTATGCTCCTGGATGGCGGCAGGGTGCATACGATCGGAGCTCCCGATGAGGTGCTTACACAATCAAATATCAGGGAGGTATACGATACGGACGTTCTCGTTGATCTCAATCCTGCGACGGGATCACCGAGAGTCACTTTACTGGCATCACATCCGCTGGATTAAGGAAGCCGATCAAAAATCGGCGCTGCCCCGCAACTGTAGGCGGAACGAACCCCGCAACATGCCACTGTCCCGACGGAATCGGGATGGGAAGGTGTGGGAAGTAGGCTGTTGCCGCAAGCCAGGAGACTTGTCTGACGGATGCAGTAGCAAATCCAACCGAGGGGAAAGGAGATTGTTATGAAGAAGGCAGTTAACAAAAATCCTCCTTAGCGAGCCCGGTACGAAGGAAAAAGATGACAAATCAGATGAACGATCAGACGCATCGCATAAGGAGGAGTGGTGAAATGGAGAAGTTGTTAAATTATACAGTTGTATTATTTACGTGTTTCCTTGTTGCCGTGTCTTTTCCCGCCTATGCACAGGAAGGGGGCGATCCGGTAACGATGGAAGAGGTGGTGGTAACAGCGGGAAGGGTAAAAGAAAAGAAAAAAGAGATTACCACAAATGTCACAATTATTGATAAAGAAGAGATTAAAAATTCCTCGGCAACAGATCTCGGAGATCTGCTGGCTGAAAAGGGTATCGGGCACATCCATAAATATCCCGGTGTTTCAACCTCTGTCGGTATACGGGGGTTCAGAACTGATGCGACCGGCGTAGACCTCGCGGGTAAGGTGCTGATCCTGTTGAACGGTCGGAGAGCGGGGACCGGCAATGCGGCCAAGATTATGACGAAAAACATAGAGCGGGTGGAGATAATAAGAGGTCCCGCCTCCGTTCAATACGGCTCAGCCGCAATGGGCGGGGTTGTAAACGTCATCACCAAACAGGGGGAGGGAAAGCCGACGGCTTTTATTGAGGGGCTCTTGGGAAGTTACGGCTATAAGGAAGGGAGTGCAGGATTGTCAGGCACGTATAATGCGTTTGATTTTTCCGGCAGCTTTACCAGAGATTCAGGAGATGATTACAATACCGCCGATGGCGCACGATATTACAACACCGGTTATGACCATAAAAAAAACGGCAGTCTGAATCTCGGATATGAATTCCTGCCGGAAAATCGCATCGGCGTCATTTACACCTATTTTAATGCCGATCATGTAGGTAATCCAGGCTATCTCAGTCAGAATGATCTTGATGACTATAATGATTCAGGCAACAAATCGGTTGATTTCATCTATGACGGTAAAACCGGCAATGGGTTCTTTTCCTGGAAAGTCAGGTATTTTGATGGGAAGGATGAAGACAAATATGTCGATCCCGTGGCTAGTAATCCCGGCTTCTGGGATAACGGCATTCCCGATAAGGTTACGGTTGATTACAAGGGGGCGCAGGCACAGTTCTCATACATCCGGGAGTATATCCTTCTCACCGCAGGTTTCGACTGGGTGAATTATGAGACCAAGGACAGTGAATACAGCCCGAGTAATACCGAATATGACAACCCGGCCGGTTTTTTCTTGGCCAAGGCCAGGCTTTTTGATCAGAAGCTTATAATTACCGGTGGTATACGATATGACGAGTACGAAGTGGACATGAAGGGTGAAGGGGGAACAGAGAGAGACAATCACACATCTCCACGGATAGGCGTTGCCTATCTGCTGACAAACTGGTTGAAGCTGAGGGCTAACTACGGGGAAGCGTTCAGAATGCCCACGGCACAGCAGCTGGCCTGTGATATGAATATGTGGGGTGTGCGTTACGTGGGCAATCCCGATTTAAAACCAGAAAAGAGTGAGACCTATGAAGGAGGTCTGGACTTTTCGTATGCTTCCTTCAGCGCCGGGCTTACCTATTTTCATACCGATTTCAAGGACAAAATTGAGAGCTATACAACCGGCGGCGGCGACACATCATACAGAAACCTCGGGAAAGCTGAAATAGAAGGGATTGAAGGGAGTATTACCTATGATATCGGCTCACTTTTCTCATGGGATTATCAGGTCAAGCCCTATGTAAGCTTGACCTATCTCGCCAAATATAAGGATAAGGAAGCGAATGAGGATCTCCTGTACACATCGGACCTTCATGTGTCTTACGGCATAACGGTTTCCGACCTTGATGGTTTCTCCGCTAACCTCAACCTTGCCTATACGGGCAAACAAAATATTACTGATCATGAAGGTGGTACGTACGCGACAATAACAAAAGGCAGTTTTACGGTAACCAATCTGACGGTCAGTAAAAGGATTCTGGATGCCGGAAGATACGGGAGTGTAACGCTCAAGGGAGAGATTCAGAACCTCTTTGATAAGGATTATGAATATGCTCAGGGATACCCTATGCAGGGAAGAATATTTTTCCTCGGTTTGAGATATGATTTCTAAAATGACATTGTGGCAGGGGAGCTGTATGTGGAAAATCTTCCCTGCCACCACTTTTTCATGAGGGAAAAATGAAAGGATATGTTCAAGTTTACACAGGTGATGGTAAAGGCAAAACGACAGCCGCTTTCGGACTTGCCCTGCGTGCTGCCGGGGCCGGTCTCAAGGTATATATCGCCCAGTTCGCAAAAGGCGGGGAATACAGTGAGATCAAGGCGCTCCGGCGTTTTCATGAGAGCATTACGGTAAAACAGTATGGCCGGGGTGTTTTCATTAATGGAAAACCGGCGGAAGAGGATATTCGTGCTGCCCGGGTCGGCCTTAAAGAAGCACGGGACTTGATGGTTTCCGGAGCCTTTAACGTGATCATTCTTGATGAAGCGAATATCGCCACTCGTTACAACTTGTTTTCCGTGGGAGATTTGCTTGATTTTATCGAGACAAAACCATACGATGTGGAACTTGTTATCACCGGACGATATGCGGACATGCTTGTGGTGGAACGGGCAGATCTGGTAACGGCAATGACGGAGGTGAAGCATTATTTCCGGAACGGTGTTCGTGCCCGGAAAGGTATAGAAAAATAAATGCCTCGCAGTTACTGATGAACAGACTGATGAAAGAACTGAAAAAAAGGTTCGAAGAAGCGGTCGATAGGAATCGCGGTGATGGAATTCTTTTTTCCGGTGGCCTCGACTCCGCGCTGGTGGCTTCCTGTTCGAGAAACAGCAGAGCCGTTTCCATCGGTCTTAATCCCCGGAGTGAAGACCAATTTTATGCCGGGGCGGTTGCGAGGTATCTCAATCTCGACCATCAGTATATAGACGTGTCGACCAACGAAGCACTCGCGGCGGTTCCTGAAGTTATTCGCGCTTTGAGAAGCTTCGATCCCGCCGTTCCGAATGATGTGGCCGTCTATCTCGGGTTGAAGTATGCGAAAGATATGAACATTCAAACGATGATGACCGGTGACGGCAGTGATGAGATCTTCGCCGGATACAGTTTTATGATGGAAATAAAGGAGCTTGACCAGTATCTGTCAAGGATGCATTCTTCCATGCAATTCAATTCGAATAGAATCGGGAGAGAATTAGGTATCGCAATCAAACAGCCTTTCCTGGATAATGAGTTTATGAAATTCGGCCGGGATATTGATCTACAGTACAAAATCAGAAACGAGAAGGGGAAAATCTGGGGCAAGTGGATCCTTCGGAAAGCGTTCGACGGAGTCCTGCCGAAAGAGATCCTCTGGCAGAGCAAACGGCCCCTCGAATCAGGTTCGGGTATGTCACGACTGCGTGATGTGATTACGTCAATTGTGTCAGATCTGGAATTTGAGGAAGGGAAAAAGGTCTATCCGGTTCGATTCTGGAACAAGGAACATTTTTACTATTATTGTATTTATCGGGAAGTGGTCGGGAATATCCCTCCACCGAAAGACGGACAAAAACGGTGTGTCTGCTGCGGCGGCGGTATGGCACCCGATGCCTATCACTGTCGAATATGCGGAGACGTAACGGAGTGGAGAAGCGCAAACTGAGAGCCTTTGTTTCCTGGAGCGGTGGCAAGGATGCCGCCCTGTCCTGCTACCGGGCAATGAAGCATTATGAAATATCATGTCTCTTAAACATGGTGTCGGAAGACGGATTGACGTCACGGGCTCACGGTGTCAGGACGAATGTCCTGCGGGTACAGGCCGATGCCATGGAGTTGCCGATTATCCAACAGAAAACGTCATGGGAAACGTACGAACGGGAATTCAAGGCGGCGGTGTCCCGGTTAAAGCAGGACGGAATCGAAGCGGGAATATTCGGCGATATCGATCTGGCGGAACACCGGGAATGGGTGGAGAGGGTATGCCGCGAGGTGGGCGTTGCCGCAGTCCTGCCCATCTGGGAGGAGAAGCGGGATGATCTGTTGCGGGAATTCATCGACGAGGGGTTCGAAGCAGTGGTTATTTCTGTCAGGAATGATGTATTGGGGACGGAGTGGCTGGGACGGATCATCGATTTTTGCTTTATGGCAGACCTCTCGAAGATGGAGGGTGTGGATATGGCAGGTGAAAATGGGGAATATCACACCCTCGTCATATCGGGGCCCATTTTTAAAAAGAGGATGCGCATCGTACAGTCCGAGAACATTATCCAGGCAGCAAGGTCCGTTCTTGATATCGCTGCATGTGAGGCGATTCGAGCGGGGAGGTGAATTACGGAAGGGACTCCATCGTTTCAACGGACCGTGACGTACATCAGAGAACATAATAAGGGGGAATATGATGGAGAATAACCGTGTGTTGATTGTCAGTGATGATTCAAAGAGGCGAAAGTTTATTGAATACGGCATTATCCGGTACAATCTGGATCCGGTGAGTTATCCTAATTTTCTCTCGGTCCGAAAAGCCCTTCAGTTGGACCCGTTTCGTCTGGTTATTGTCGACATGCAGATGCCCATCGAACAGAAACTGGCACTGGTAGAAGAGGCCGTGAAGAGCCAGAAGGATGCAATGATACTGACGATTGAAAAGAAGCAATATCTCGACAGTGTCGGCTTCCTGTCATCACATCCGTCGATTATCAGTCTCGAATCGATTGCTACGTTTCCCGATACTTTGAAAGATATTATGAAGAAGGCCGATACGATTACTGAGTGATTACAATGTATTTTCCATTGATGGCAGCCGATAGAAAAAGTGATATGCTTCATGGATAGTTGCCGTGACGCCGTTGCTGTTCTTGAGCGCATACGCATTGGATCTTGTCATTGATGATCCCCGGTGGATTCCTCATCCGGTTGTCATAATCGGAAAGTTCATTCGATGGCTTGAGGAACGGATTCCGCTGGTGGCTGAGCTACCGGCCAACGATTGTTTTGATCCGGGGGCGTAATAGCTTTGACGAGATGATCGTCGGCAATCTGTTTGTCGCGCTGGCCATTCCTCAAAAAAATG
Organism: Deltaproteobacteria bacterium; assembly: GCA_011056835.1. Classification (GTDB taxonomy): domain Bacteria; phylum Desulfobacterota; class Syntrophia; order Syntrophales; family UBA6807; genus DSDU01. The sequence continues at coordinate 7,516 of DSDU01000165.1, read as the reverse complement.
TATCATTATAGATTACGCCCGGATGAAACATCCCTTTACAAGGAAGGCAACGTGATCAGAATGAAATTCTTATAAAAAAATTGAGAGAGATCGTGACATGATTATTTTTGTGACCGGCGGTGCCAGAAGCGGCAAAAGCGACTTTGCGCAGGACCTGGCGGAGCAGAAAAAAGGAAAGAGGCTTTTTGTGGCAACCGCCCAGGCCTTCGACAGGGAAATGGAAGTACGGATACAAAAGCATCGGGAGAAGCGGGGAGATCGGTGGGACACCCTGGAAGAACCGATTGCACTCGGAAATGCATTACGTTCGGTGGGCGATGCATACGAAACCGTTCTTATTGATTGTTTTACTCTCTGGATGTCGAATCTCTTAATGTCGTTTCCTGAGCAGAGTGAAAGAAGGGGTGAAATTATCGATGATTTCTTTTCAAGTATCGACGACTTTCGCGGGACTTTGATTGTTACATCGAATGAGGTGGGACAGGGAATCGTTCCGGACAACAAACTGGCAAGAATTTACCGGGATCAGCTCGGTTTCCTCAACCAGAGGATGGCGAAGCGGTCCGATCAAGTATACGTTCTCTTTTCCGGAATCCCAGTCACTATCAAGGGCTGATTACTTCAGGAGAAAAAATGATGATGACTGTCAAAGACATGGCGCGGCGCATTGCTCCTCTCAGTGATGATTATCTTGACAAGGCTCAGCGGCGGCTGGACAATCTGACAAAACCGCCGGGCAGTCTTGGTAAGTTGGAAACGATTGCCCGTAAGTACGCAGCTATCCGGGAGACCATTGATCCGTCTATTACGAGGAAGGTGATTGTAACGTTTGCCGGTGATCACGGTATTGTGGCCAAAGGGGTCAGCGCATATCCCCGGGAGGTCACGATCCAGATGGTTCTCAATATGCTTGACGGCGGTGCCGCCGTCAATGTCCTTGCCCGTCATGTCGGGGCGGAAGTTGCCGTGGTGGACATCGGGGTTGATTTTGATTTTGAGCCCCATAAAAGACTGATTATGCGGAAAGTAAACCGGGGAACTCGGGATTTTACGGAAGGTCCTGCCATGTCGTACGACGAGGCACTCCGGGCAATGGAAATCGGCATTGAACTCGCCGGTGAATATGCCCGGCAGGGGGTTGATATTATCGGAACGGGGGAGATGGGGATCGGGAACACCACTCCATCGACGGCAATTCTGTCGGTATTATCGAGCATTCCTGTTGGAGACATTACGGGAAGGGGAACGGGAATTGATGATCAAACGTTAAACAACAAGATAAAGTTGATTGAACAGGGCATTGCGGTGAACAGGCCTGATCCGTGTGATTCCGTCGATGTACTGGCAAAGGTGGGTGGATTCGAGATCGGGGGGATCGCCGGGCTCATTATCGGCGCGGCGTACCACCGGCTGCCGGTGATCATCGATGGTTTTATATCGTCGGCGGGTGCTTTGATTGCCGTTACCATGAATCGGACAATCAACGATTACCTCTTTTATTCCCATCTGTCCGCCGAAGCGGGGCATCGGGCAATGCTGACTGCCCTGGAACAGGAACCGATCATGAACCTGGATATGAGATTAGGTGAGGGAACGGGATCGGCCATCGCCATGTCCGTTATCGAGGGTGCAATCAAGATCATGACCGGAATGGCCACGTTTGACTCCGCAGGTGTGGACAGGAAAAAAGAATAATGAAGGGATTTTTAACGGCGCTGCAGTTTCTTACGATTATCAAAGTACGGGAAGATCCCGATCTGACGGGAGAGCGGCTCGGCAGTTCCATGGCTTATTTTCCGCTGGTCGGGTTGGTCATCGGTCTGGTTCTCGTGGGTGTCCGGTTCGGCGCATCCCATGTCTTTCCTTCGATTCTTGCCGATGGTTTCGTAATCATTGCGCTCGTCGTCATCACGGGTGGGCTTCATCTTGACGGTTTTGCCGATACGGCGGACGGACTGGCGGGAGGAAAGGATCGGGATCGAATCCTCGCCATTATGAAGGACAGCCGGATCGGATCGTTTGCCGTGATCGGCCTGATCCTGCTGCTGCTGCTAAAGGTATTTGCTCTCATGGAAGTGCCCGCATCGGTGAAGACGGGAACGCTTCTTGTCGTTCCCGTTCTGGGACGGTGGTCAACGGTCCAACTGGCAGCTCTGTTTCCTTATGCACGGTCCGGGCACGGTACCGCCCAGGCCTTCGTGGGATTTACGGGAAAACTGGAATACCTCGTTGCTTCACTGATAACGGCGCTCATTGTTGTCGGATTATTTCCATTGAAAGGCGTGATTTTAATCATCGCCACGGCAGCACTCGCGTTCGGGACCGGTTATTTTTTCAAACGACGAATCGGCGGTATCACCGGCGATATCATGGGGGCGACGTGTGAACTTGTTGAAGTTACAACACTCCTCCTTGTGTGTGCCCTTTGTGTGTAAGAGGGTACACGATACAAGGAGTCAAAATACAGAATTCGAGACACCAATCACTGCCGAATTATTAAATGAATAAACGAGCTGAGTACTTGTTTAAACTGTTCGAATTTCGATATTCAACATTATAATGGTCATTCGGTTATATTATGAACACCTTTACTCGCTTATACCTGATCAGGCATGGACAGGTGATCAATCATGACGCCGGTGTGTATAACGGTCATAATGATGTGGGATTGAGTAATCTCGGTGTCAGACAGATGGAATCGGTTGCCTGGAGGCTCAAGGATGAAAATCTTGATGCGGTTTACTGCAGCGATCTTATCCGTTCACGGGCCGGTGGAGAATTGGTTGCCCGTGAGCATGGTCGTGATCCCTTGCCGGACCCATCCCTGAGGGAGCTTCACTTCGGTCTGTGGGCCGGTATGACCTTCATGGAGATAGAAGAAAACTATCCCGGAGGTTTGGAAGCGCGCAGCAGGGATCTGATTCATTTCCGCCCTCCGGAAGGAGAAAGTGTCGGGGATTTACAGGATCGTGTACTTCCCACGGTGCGTTCCATTATTGAGCAGCATCACGGCGGCAGTGTGGCCCTTGTTGTTCACGGTGGGGTTAATCGAGTCATCCTTGCCGATGCTTTGCGACTCGACGTCGTGAATTTTTATTCCATCGATCAGGAGTATGGCTGTCTCAATATTATCGATTACTATCGAGATCTCGCGGTCATAAAATTGATTAACGGAAGGCTGCAGTTAGATTACTAAAGTCTTTATTAACAACATATCTTTGACGTTAGTTAGTGCGGCTTTGCCGCCGGAGAGCAGTGTGGCGAGAAGATTCTTTTTATTCATCAAGATCCTGACGGTGATGCTTTGTTTCATGGGGGCCTCATCGGAAGATGTCGGCGCCGACATGGTTGTCGATGAAATCGGGCGTCAGGTTGCCGTTCCCCGTCATCCACAGCGGATCGTTTCACTGGCTCCGAATATAACGGAAACGCTGTTTGATCTTGGTCTGGAGGATAGAGTCGTCGGTGTTTCCACGTTCAGCGATTACCCTGAAGCGGCGCGTAGGAAACCGAAGGTAGGCAGTTATGTTAATTTGTCACTGGAGAAAATCGTATCTCTCGGTCCCGATCTCATCATCGGTACCGCCAATGGCAATAAAAAAGAAACGGTCTTACAACTGGAACGGGTGGGTTATGCCGTCTATGTGATCAATCCTGTGACGTTCGATGATATATTCAAATCAATTCGGCATATCGGACAGATTACGGGACGGAAGGAGATATCGGAGGAACTTATCGAGACGCTTATGGCACGGGTGGACACCGTAGCCTCGACAATCAGCGGATTGAGAAAACCAAGAGTTTTTTTTCAGATCGGTATCGACCCGATTGTAACGGTCGGAAAGAATACCGTGCACAACACGCTCATCGACCTTGCCGGGGGTATCAACGTCACCGGTGATGTCGCGGTGGAATATCCCCGCTTGAGCATGGAGAAGGTCGTTTTTGCCCGGCCCGACATTATCATCATCTCATCCATGAAACGGGGGGGTAATTTCGAAAACGTTCGGGATATGTGGAAGCAATGGAAAGACATCCCGGCAGTGAAACACGACAGGATTCACATAATCAACAGCGATCTGACGGACCATTCGTCGCCGAGGATTGTGGACGGACTGGAAGAACTGGTCAGGATTATTCATCCTGAACAGACGCGCGGAAACCGGAAAAACGAATGACGGCAGTGGATTTGTGTTCCATTCATCCGACCGAAGTGATGTTTTGCAGGATAATGGGTATAGAGAAAGGATTAATCATCTATGCTTGACTATTTTTACCAGGGCGGACCGGTTATGTACCCCCTTCTTTTCTGCTCGCTCGTGTCCCTTACAATCATCATTGAGCGGGGGCTGTTCTGGATCAGGGAAAAGAGACGGCGGGATAAAAAACGCCTCGATACCTTTATGGATCTGATTGCAGAGAATAATTTGACGCGTGCGAAGGAACTGGCTGAAAATACAACTGATTATGTCATGCGGGTCATGGTCTGCGGTACGGTTCACCGTGAGTTTTCGCTCCGTGATGCCCTCCAGATGAGCGCCGATGAAGAGATAGCCCGGATGAGAAAGTATCTTCCCGTGCTTGACACGATGATAACATTATCGCCGCTGCTGGGGATTCTCGGGACGGTCATCGGCATCATCTATTCTTTTCAAATGCTTGGGACGGTGGGAGTGGAGCATCCACGGATGATCACCGGCGGCATTGCCCAGGCGTTGATTACGACTGCCTTCGGGCTTATCATCGCAATTTTCAGCCTGATTCCCTACAATTATTATATTTCGAAGATAGAGAAGGCATCCCTCGAAATCGAACAATACGGCACTAACCTGGAGATAATATTTGAAAAGAATAAGAACGGAGAGAAACGAGCGGAATGAAGGTTTCAAGACGTTACACCACAAAGGCGCGCATAGAAATGATTCCGCTGATTGATGTTGTCTTTCTGCTTCTTGTCACCTTTATCTTTTTCACGATATCAATGACGATTCATCGAGGTCTGCCTGTCCAGCTCCCTTCAGCATCAACGGCGGTGGTCGAAAGGAAGGGATTTGTCGAAATTACAATCCAAAAAGATGGGAAAATATTCATAGACAAGCAGAATGTGACACTGGAAGACTTGCGGGTACGGCTGAAAGCGCTCCATCGGGAATCTCCCCGGACAAAAGTTCTCATCTCGGGTGACAGGAAAGCTTACTACGATGCGATTATCTCCGTGATGGATGCGGTCAAAGAATCAGGCATTCCGGGGGTGTCATTGGAAACGACATGGAAGGAATAACCATACAAAGGGACCTGGCTGCTGCGTTCTGCATCGCTATGGTCATTCATGGAATTGTTGCCGCTGCAGACATACGGACGGTCAGCTCTGTCGTTCTTCCGAAAGAGAATACGAAGCAATTTCTTGACATAGTGTTTGTTCAATCAGAAGAAGCAAAGAGGCCGGTAACGCCGATTGTTATTCCCCGGGAAAAACCTGTCATGGTAAGAAAAACAAAATCATTGGGAAAAAAGCCGGTGATTGAAAAAAAACAGGTTGAAAAGAATATGGTTGTACGAGAAGATATGTCGACAGGCAATCAGGAGGTCGTTATGGCACCTCCCGTCGAACAATCTCATATCGTTGCAGCTCAGGCGAAACCGCCGGTAATTTCAGCTGTTCCTCGGTATGAAGAAAACTCACCTCCGCCGTACCCGCGCATTGCTCAGAGAAGAGGTTATGAGGGTATCGTCATGTTGTCCGTAGAGGTTCGCAGCGACGGGACTGTGGGCACGGTGGTGTTGAAGGAGTCGTCGGGGCATGCAATCCTTGACACGGCAGCCCTGAAAACGGTGAAACAGTGGAAGTTTCGACCGGGATCAAGATTTGGCGTTCCCATAACCATGGTTGTGGACGTTCCCGTTCGTTTTATGCTGAAAGAAAGTGAATTCCCGTAAGATATGAAATATCGACATGCCATCCTTCCGACACTATTGCTTATAGGAATCTGTGTATCGCTGGTCCTATCCCCCGTTTGTTCCGAAGCGTCAACGGCGCAGACCTATTTCCTTCAAGGAAATTCCTTTTTAAATAAGAATAAGTTGGAAAAGGCCATAGAAAATTATGAAAAGGCCATTGCTCTTAATCCGAAAGTCGCCCGATATTATTACAGCCTTGCAAGGGCATACCATCGAAAAAAATCATACGACGAGGCAATCACCCAGTATGAAAAAGTGCTGGATATCGATTCGAAATTCTACTGGTCATATTCGAGCATCGGTGACATTTATCTTGAAAAAGGCGATTTCAGTAAAGCCGTTTCATACTTTGAGATTTATATTTATAAGACACCAAACGAGAGTGAGAAACATTATTACCGCGGCAGGATTCTTGATATCCAGGGAAAAACCGACGATGCCATAAAGGAATATGAAGAGGCATTGAAAAATCGGTCCGATTACTTTGATGCGCTGAAGAGTATCGCTTTGAATTATATGAAAAAGAATGATCATCCGCAGGCCGAGTCATATCTGTCCCGTGCTAAAAAACTGAGACGGTATGATGAAGAAACCCTCATAAGCCTGGGGATTGTCTATACCAAGATGAAAGAGAATGCAAAAGCACTTGACGTATTGAATGTGGCCCTCAGAATAAATCCTTTCAATCGAGACACCAGATTCTACCTCGGTAAGGCATACTACGGCTCAGGTGATCTTGAACGGGCCATTCAGCAGATGAAGCAGGCATTGACGGTGGCGCCGGATGACTCGGAAATCCATTTTACCCTCGGTCTCTATTATGATAAGAAAGGCTGGCATGACTTGGCGGCCGCTGAGTACAAGGAAGCCCTGTACCTGAACCCTGATTATCTGCTTGATAAACTGGAAGAAATACGTCAGGGAGCGACGATGGACGATCAACCTGAAACGAATACGGAGTGTAACGGAATCGATGAAAACACAACACGGTGATGCAAGAAAGAGACTGGCGGAAATAATTATAGAACGATCATTTCAGTATCGTGAAGATCCGCCGTTTACTCTGGCGTCCGGTGGATCCAGCAATTATTATTTTAACTGCAAACCGACCACCCTTGATCCCGAAGGAATGAACCTGATCGGTACGGTCATATTTGATATGGTGAAGGATTCTGAGATTACTGCCGTCGGCGGGTTGACCCTCGGTGCGGACCCGCTGGCCAATGCAGTGGCCGTAATTTCATATCAGAAGGGCAGGCCGGTGAAGTCGTTCATCGTGCGGAAAGACGTGAAATCGCATGGAACGAAAAGCGCCGTCGAGGGAAATGTAGCGGCGGGGGAAAAAGTTGCCATATTAGATGATGTTATTACAACAGGAGGATCTACGATTACCGCCATCGAAAGAGCCCGGGAAGCGGGGTTGATTGTTGACCGGGTCATTGCCCTTGTTGATCGTGAAGAAGGCGGAAGGCAAAATATCGAGAAGCATGTCAAGAATGTTTTCGCCGTCTTCACCAGAACTGAAATTATGAAAATGTACGGAGGCACTGAATAGCAT
>DSDU01000241.1 GCA_011056835.1 Deltaproteobacteria bacterium | reverse complement strand
GTCCCAGGGTGTGGCAGTTCAAAAATGTCTGGATGCAAGACACCCGAAATTATCAGGCGTATGTGATAAATATCGAATGCAGGACTTTTGCCTCGATGGCCATGAATAACATATATATCGCTCTCTTACATCATCCGGTAAAAAACAGAAACGGCGACATTGTTACGACGGCCGTTACGAATCTGGATGTTCATGACATTGCCCGGGCGGCAAGGACTTACGGTGTAAAGGGCTTTTATATAATCACCCCCTTTGAACAGCAGCAGGAATTCGCCGGAAAGATCCTGAATCACTGGAAATGTGGGTACGGAGCGGCATACAATCCGTGGCGGAAAAAAGCTTTTGATATAGCAGACGTGACGGACACCCTCGAACACGCCATAGACAAGATAAAAATGCGGGAAGGGACGGAGAAAGTCATAACCGTTGCCACCGGGGCATCATTGGAAAAACGGTGCATCCGGCATAAAGCGCTTGCGGAAAAGATATCTTGTGATACGGATGCATATCTCTTCCTGTTCGGAACAGGATGGGGCATCGCGGACGATGTTCTCGAATCGGCGGATTTCTTTATCGAACCGATAAAAGGTCCGTCGGATTACAATCATTTATCAGTGAGATCAGCCGTGTCGATTATACTGGACAGATTGTTTGGAAAGAGGTAATATGCACCTCTTTTTCAGCACTCTTCAATAATGCGGCAGGAGGGTTCCATATACAAACTTTTTTTCATTTTTGACTTGATCATTTAATAAATAGGCTCAGGTCAAAGTTTGGAATCTGTGATGTAATGTAATTATGAGATTCTCGTTTGTTTGGTAATGACCATTGAGGCTCTGCATGGTCATTGTAGAAAGAATTCACAGCGTGACGAATCATATCTGTTCACTAGAACGAATAGATAGTAGTTTATAATAATTTATGGTAGCTGGGAGGGTTTCACCAATGAATCTGCTGGACATGATCGAAAAAGAACAAATGAGATCGGACATTCCCGACTTCAAGTCCGGTGACACGGTCAAAGTACACGTAAGAATCATAGAAGGTCAAAAGGAAAGAATCCAGGTATTCGAAGGCGTTGTTATCAGAAAACGTGGCGGGAACAACCGTGCCAGTTTCACCGTCAGAAAAATATCCCGTGGCGTTGGAGTAGAAAGAACGTTCCCCCTGCACTCACCGGTCATCGATAGAATTGACGTGGTAACAAGAGGAAGGGTCAGGCGTTCCCGTCTGTATTACTTACGAGCGCTCAAAGGTAAAAAAGCCAGGATACGAGAACTCGGCAGACGGTAACATGGATGGCTTTGAGCGCGCTGTCCGGCAACTCGGATACAGGTCGATTGCCGGTATCGATGAAGCTGGAAGGGGGCCTCTCGCAGGCCCAGTTGTCGCTGCAGCCATCATTCTCCCCACCGATTACAGAGACAGAGATATCCGAGATTCAAAGAAACTGTCGGCATCTCGACGGGAAACATTATTTAATCGCATATGCACTGACGCCGTTTCGGTGGGCATCGGTATGGTCGAACACTCCGTCATCGACGAAATCAACATTCTCAGGGCGGCTCTCCTCGCTATGGAAAAAGCGGTATCAAACCTCGCTGTTCCCGCTGATTATCTCCTCATCGACGGGAAAGATACGATAAAGCTTCCTATACCTCAGCAGGCCATTATAAAGGGCGATTCACGCAGCATCTCTGTCGCATCGGCTTCAATTATCGCGAAAGTAACACGTGACCGTATCATGGACGAATATCATGAGCTTTATACTGAATACAACTTTCGGCAACACAAGGGATACGGGACCCGCGAACACAGAGCGGCGATAAAAAAGCACGGACTGTGTCATATCCACAGAAAATCGTTCAGCATAAAAATGAGCGATCTGACCGAGAAATGAATACGATCAGCACAAAGAAAACCGGAAAGACGGGAGAAGTGATCGCTCTCTCCCATCTGAAGAACAACGGATACAAAATAATCGATCGAAACTATACGTGTTCCATTGGAGAAATTGACATCGTTGCGGTGAATGAAGGCGATGTCGTATTCATCGAAGTTAAAAGCAGGCGATCGGAACATTTCGGTAACCCCTCAGAAGCTGTCGACATAAACAAGCAGAAGAAAATCTCACGAGTGGCGCTCTTCTATATGAAGGAAAAAAATCTACTGGGTTGCTCCGCCCGCTTTGACGTTGTCGCCGTCATGTTGGTTCCGGGGAAACCGGTGGTCGAAGTCTTTCAGAATGCCTTTGAATTTGCTCAGTGATAACAGGAGATATAAATGTTGAAAGGCTCGGGACCGGGGTGAAGTGGATCGGGGGCAGGAAACGTGATAAGTCTTGACTGCCTGTCGCCCAAACAAAAATTCATTTGAACGGGCCATGATTGAGCTTTTTGCGAATAAATCTGAGGGAATCGAATGATCCGAATTTTGAAGAACGAGTCCGTACATATTGGTATGTCGCAGTGGCGAAAAATGAGGGTAACGCCGCAGATGGGCGTTTTTCAACAGCTTCTCGAGTGTCAAGTAAGAAGAAATTTTATAGTATGACGTAGTGGGTGAAACAAGGAGCCTGGTTTCGGAGACCAGGCTCTCACGTAGGCGAATCTTATATTCGATTTTTGAAATCCTGTTCCCTCACCGCCGTTTCCTGCTTACGCTTTGCCGTCGATGCATTATGAAACAACAAGGGACATTGTATATCGTCGCGACACCTATCGGCAACCTTGAGGATATAACTCTCCGCGCTGTCAGGGTATTAAAGGAAGTCGGGCTTATCGCCGCGGAAGATACACGTCACACGAGAAAGCTCCTCAATGAGTATGGAATTGTTACCCCGCTTACCAGCCTGTATGATCACAACGAACCGAAAAAGACTCCTTTCCTCATCGCGAAGCTGCGGAATGGCACGGACATAGCCTATGTATCCGATGCAGGGACACCCGGCATATCCGATCCCGGATACATTCTCATTAACCGGGCAATTGAAAACGATATAACGGTAACACCCGTTCCCGGACCATCGGCGGTCGTCGCTGCGTTAAGCGCTTCCGGTCTCCCTATGGATGGTTTTTCTTTCTGGGGTTTTCTTCCGGCACGGAAAGGCAAGCGAAGGCATTTTCTGGAAACATTGAGGGAAGAGAAAAAGACAATGGTGTTTTATGAATCTCCTCAACGGACCATTGAAACCCTTCTTGACATTGTGGACACCCTCGGTGACAGACGGGCCGTTGTTGCACGGGAGCTTTCGAAGCTATACGAAGAAATACTGCGCGGCACCGTTTCGGAACTTATCACCATGTTGAAAGACAGGACTGTCAAGGGAGAGGTCACCCTTGTCGTGGCGGGCAAGGAAAAAGGTGATGAAGAATTTTCAATCGAATCAATCATCGCACGGTTTGAAGCCCTCGAGCACAAGTCCAGCTGTTCTACTAAAGATATTATCACTATAATCGCCGACGATGCAGGCATATCACGAAAAGAAGTGTACCGTCATGTCCTCAAGCATCTGAAAACTCGTAAAAAGTAACTTATGAACTGAAAATTTTTACCTGCTCCGTTTTTCACTTGCCGCTAACCACTTTTCACCATTCGCACACCCCACCCCGGCGGCCTTCATATCCCCCTCCCCCACACCACACCCAAATCCTAACGCTGTGAGCCTTGTGCCCGAATCGCCTTCTCCATTTCCACGATAAGCTCGTCATAGGTCTTCTGAAGGAGTGTTTCCATTGTAACATCCCGCTTTCTTACCGGTAGCCACTGAAGAACGAACTCGTTGTCTTCCATAACCTTTTGTTTCCTCTCATCAAACATTTTCTGCATTGCACGGGCACGTTCCGACCCAAACTTTTCTCCGTACTTCTTCAAGGCTTCCATAAATTCCTCTTTCACTCTACATTCTCCTTCCCAATTCAAGAGATCAATGAATCGACCCGCAGCACACTGCGAGGTTTCATGGCATGTCATTGTCACGTTCGACCGGACAATCCATAACTTCCCGTTATTACGAGAATAATACGAAGCAAACTTCGGGAAATCAATTCCGAAGCGATGAAAGATGACCCCTGAGCTGTCATCGCATCCGTCATGGATCACCACATTAGCATACCGCGAGAATTCCTTCCTCTCTTTTGATAGTGTTTCTCAACGCACTTCTTCGTTTGTTTTTTTATAAAATTAAAAACAGCAAATAGGCTGCAACACGCTGATCCTGACAGCTTCGAGAATTGGTCGGATACTGACCCAGTCGAACCCATTTCCGACAGAGTTCGAACTATATTCTCCGGCCGAATACAATTTTTTTACCGCTTCCAATGAGGACAATAAAATTTCATCGTCACGTATTGCCTGATATTTCAAATCATCTTTTATTTTCAGGATAAATATGTTAGTTTACGAATTCTAAATTCCGGCTGATACGGTGGTTCGGAAATGATAACGAAGCGCAGCCTTCTTTTCCATATAAAAAGACAAATCCATCAACGTGATAAGGAGAGGAACCATGACCGTTAAGAGATTTACGATATGTTTTCTTGTATTTCTTGCCGTAGTGCTTGTCGCCTGCGGAAGTGCCGAATCAAAAAAATCCAAATTCTACGAAAAAGGCATGGAGTTCTATACCGGGGGCGACTACGCAAAGGCCACGGTCAACTTCAGTAACGCCGTCAAAGTTGATCCCCAGTTCGCCGAAGCCCACGCCATGCTGGGACAATCACTCATGAAACGGATGCAGTTCAAGCAGGCATTCAGTGCTCTCTCCAAAGCCGTTGAACTTAAGGCGGATCTCTGGGATGCCCAGGTGGCATTGGGCACTATTTACCTCGCCGGTCGCAAAAAAGACATGGCGTGGGAAAAAGTTAATCTGGTATTAACCAAAGATCCGGATCATCACGAGGCCCTTCTTCTAAAAGCAAACTGCCTGACCGCCGACGGCAAATACGACGAGGCCCAGCAGATCATCACCTCACTCATCGCTAAAGAGCCAGATGACAGCAAACTCTACCTTATTCTGGCCACTATTCTTATACGAGAAAAGAACCTCGTCGGGGCGGAAAAGGCACTCACCACTCTCCTCCAGAAAGACGATACCAATAAACGGGGACGCCTGCTCCTGGCACAACTGCTCCAACACGAGAACCGCATCCCTGAAGCTGAGGACCAATTGAAAATACTTGTCGACCAGGAACCGGATAAAGACGAACCGAAATTGATGTTGGCGCAGTTTTACAATCGGACAAACAAAAAAAGTGAAGCTGAAAAGATCCTCAAAGACATGATAGCGGCTCAGACCCAGGAAGTAAGGCCGCGCCTCACCCTCGCCCGGTTGTACTTTGATAACAAGCAACCCGAGCAAATGGTCGTCACGCTGCAATCGGCAATCAAGGATCTTCCTAAACAATATGCTCCATACGACATACTTGCCCGGTATGAACTCAGTCAAAATAACAAAGACACGGCCGTTAATCTTCTTCAACAATACATGGCAAACGTAAAATCGGGGCCCGACATTCTGAAAGCAAAGACCCTGCTGGCAAGAATTCGTTTTTCCGAGAGGAACTTCGATGAATCAATGAAGCTGGTCAACGAAATCCTGGCGGAAAATCCGAATGACATGGCAGGCCATGCACTGAAGGGCGATCTGATGGTTACAAAAAAGGACTATGTCGGGGCAATTGCGGAATATCGGACGGTTCTCAAAGATACACCGGAAAACATTCCGGTACTCCTCGCCTTGGCACGCACTCATCTTTTCAACAATGAACCGCAAATAGCAAAAGACACGTATCGAAACATCCTCACCATAAATCCGAACACAGGCGCCGCAATTCTTGCGCTCGGCAATATGGCCCTTGCCGAAAAAGATCTTGACCTTGCCGATCGGTATTTCTCGCGTCTCCTCTCCGTGGCTCCCGACTCGCCCGTTCCCTACTACAAAAAAGGAATCGTAAAACAGCTTGAAGAAAAGGGAGATGAAGCAACCGACCTATTCGAAAAGGCTCTTGAAGCAAACGTTGATTATGCGCCGGCCCTCGTCCAGACTCTTGACCCCCTGTTAAAGGAAAAGAATCTTGAAGAGGCAATCGAGCGCGTCAATCAGCAAATAGAAAAAAGCCCGAATAATTCCTCATATTATATAGTTCTGGGAAAACTCCACGCCATCAAGAAAGATTACACGGCAGCCGAAAAGAATTTTGAGAAAGCATACGAACTCAATCCGAACAGCCTGCAGGCGTTGCACAACCTCGCCCAGGTCGAACAGTTGAAGGGATCGACCGACGAGGCCCTGGCAACATACGAAAAAATGAGACAAATGAATCCTGACAATGCCCGGATCGCCCTCCTCACCGCCATGGCACTGGAACAAAAAGGCGAGCACAAACGTGCCGTGGCGATCTACGAGGAAGTCCTGGCTAAAGAACCTGATTCCCCTCTGGCAGCAAACAATCTGGCCTATTACTACGCCGAATATGAACCGACAAAAGAAAATCTGGAAAAAGCGGAAAAAATAGTGGCCCCCCTACTCGAAAAATATAAGAACGACCCGGCCATTATGGACACTGTTGCATGGATTTACTGCCGTAAAGGTGACTATAAAAAGGCTCTCGATGCAATGGCAGGTATTGAAGATAAAATCAAAGACGCTCCGACCATCAGCTACCATATGGGAATGATCCATCTTGGGCTTGGCGATACGGACACAGCGAAAAAATATCTGAAAAGCGCCGTTGAAAGCGGAGAACGATTCCCCGGCTATGACGATGCGGAAAAGGCATTGTTGCAGCTGAAGTAGTTACACGAGGATCGGGGAGGAAGGAGAGGAAGCGGGAAACGACAGAGCTTCGGTCTGGTAACAGAATAGGAGAAAGGAATAAGATAAGCGGCGCGAGACATCAGCATGGCTGAATGTACCTGTGATTTCATGGCAGAACATTTGACGGAGCAAGCGTCAGTTTCCCGACATTCGATAGAGGGTTTTTTGTTATTCGAATTTCGACATTCCAATTTTGAATTTACGTAATAGAAGGAGTCCAAAGCAATGAAACAATACATAAAGTGTTTTTGCCTCGTTATTTTGCTCACATGTTTCGGTATCGCATCGAATACGCTCGCACAGGAAAGCAGATATACGATCGGTCCCGGTGATTTTATCGAGATATCCGTATGGAAAGATGAAAGCCTGACAAAGCAGATTGTCGTGCCGCCGGACGGCGTCATAGCGTTCCCCCTGATCGGTGATATCGACGTGAGCGAGTTGACGGTTCCGCAACTGAGAGATACCGTATCGAAAAAATTAAAGGATTTCGTGACCGATGCTACCGCAACGGTAATGATTCTCGGCGCCCGCAGCATGAATGCCTACGTTGTCGGCAAAGTGAACAAACCGGGACAATTTCCCATCACGATGGATACCAACGTCATGCAGATCCTGGCCATGGCGGGAGATCTGAACGCCTTTGCCTCAGCTGGCAATATCATCATCCTCCGCGAAGAGAAAGGAAAGGCAATCAAAATTCCCTTCAATTATGATGACGTGAAAAAAGGTAGAAAGCTGGAACAAAATATAAATTTAAAGCGTGGAGACGTAGTCGTTGTACCATAAAAATACAAGGCTCAAGGTTTTAGGGCATAAGACTCAAGGAAGAGCAATCACGGATGAGGGACAATGTAGAATAAGGTTCCGGTTATCAGGTTCCGTTTTCTGAATTTGTCGTGATTTTCAAAATTCTTGGTTCGGATTTTTTAAACAAGGGGGGGGCCACCGATGCGCATCAGATATTTTCAGCCTTTGTTCATTGTCTTCGCACTGATGATTTTTATCGGAACGTCGAATGCCGCAGAGTTCACCGCAAATCCGTCTCTGAGTCTCAGGGGGGAATATAACGACAATGTCGATTTCTCCAGAATCGACGAGCAGGACGATTACATCGGAACAATCAGTCCCGGGCTGTCGCTCGGCTATGCTACCGACCGTTTCAGCCTGGGAGCTCATGCCCGCGTCGATTTTATCCGCTATAATGATTATAAGGATAAAGATAACGAACGGCAAAATTACGGGCTCAACGCTTCCTATCGTGTGTTTGAGCGATTAACGATCAACGCCGGTGGATCGTATACGAAAGACACCACGTTCGATTCCGAACTTGAAGAAACGGGTGTCGTTACAAGGTGGTCCACCCGGGAACGGTATGGCGGCAGCGGCGGCTTTTCGTTTCAGATTACCGAACTTTCCACCGTATCAGCGAATTACTCCTTTTCGAAAACGGACTATTATCTTGATGACTATACCGATTCCGAAACCCACTCGGCATCGCTGACCTACAGTCATTCATTCAACGACCGCCGGGACAGTTTTTACATCAGACCATATTGGAGCAAAACCGATTCGGATAAAGACACTGTTAACAACTACGGCATGTCATTGGGGCTGAACCATCAATTTACCGAGACCTTCAGCGCAAACATTCATGCCGGGCCGCGTTATATGGAAACCGAAGACAATGTGGGCAAAAAGGATGACGAGTGGGGATGGACAGGTGGAATAAGTTTTGACAAGACGTGGGAAACGGCATCGGCCAGTCTGGGTTATTCCCGTGATCACTATTACACGGCGGAGGGTGAAAACGTCGAAGTTGACAGATTTTTTTTGGCGGTCCATAAAATGATGACACAAAAACTTGGCGCTCGTCTGTCGGGATCACTGTATTTTACAAAGTCGATAGGGAGCAGCGCACGAGATAGAGATGTACGATACTACACTGTCAGTCCTTCGCTCTTCTACAACATCACACAAAATCATTCCCTGGAGCTTGGTTACAGTTATGCCAACGAATTCGATGATGAACTAACGAATAATCGTGAACGAGATCGAAACATGGTATGGCTCGCACTGAACTTCAATTTCCCCCAGAAGTGGTAAAAATCGACGGCAATAGAAAATATAATCTATGAATCAGCTATTCATGGCATCAATATTGCTATGTAATAATTCAGTATATCATGATCACATCGGTCGCAATGACGACGAAAAAACGACATGCCGTCATTGGGGCCGGTTGGTAATTAAAAAAAAGAAAATGGTAAAAGAAAATCGTTAGTGAGAATTAGTAACCGTCAGATCGGAAATGATTATTCCGGACAGTGAATAAACGTTTGCTGCCGGCATACCGCCACTCACATTGGGGGCTGCGTCCGACACATTCTCCCTTTATGTGGCATTTGAGCTTTATCTTTTTTACATTACGAGATAATACCTTGACATACACACTACGAAATCTTGGAAGGAGAGCCATTAGGTAATCATGATCGACATTCAAAATATTAAAGGCATAATCAGACGACGTCTTTTTATTTTCTTAGTTGCCGCAATACCGGTTTTTATGATTGCCGCAGCCGTTGCTTTTCTGCTGCCGCCGATTTTTGTTTCTAAGTCAACCATTCTCATCGAATCACAGCAGATTCCCGAAGAGTATGTGAAAGCAACCGTGTCGGGATACGTGGAAGAACGGCTTCAGACCATAACCCAGGGCATTCTCAGCCGATCGAATCTGATGAAAATCATTAACGATTTCAATCTCTATAAAGAAATGCGAGAAAAATACGCCATCGAAATCGTCCTCGCTAAAATGCGAAAAGACATTAATCTTGAAATTATCCGAGCAGGCGGATCGAGACAGAGAGGCGCGGCAATTGCCTTTACGCTTGCATACGAAGGTAAAGAACCGGCAACCATACAAAAAGTATGCAATGTTCTTACATCCTTATATCTTGAGGAGAATCTCAAGAAACGGGAGGCTCAGGCAACGCGAACCACACAGTTTCTTGAGCAGGAATTGAATGCGATCAAACAACAGATTGACGATTACGGGTCAAAAATCAGTTCGTTTAAACAGGCCAACATCGGCGTACTGCCTGAATACAGCCAGATAAATCGTCAGGCGCTGGACCAACTCAGCCGTGATCTCGATCAAAATATCACACGTATCAGAACCCTCAGGGAAAGGAAAACGTACCTTGAAGGACAACTCGCCACAGTAAAAGCATCCCCCGTGGCCTCAGCAGCGGATGGAGACGCGACCGCGGCATCTAATCCGGAAGAACGCCTTTCCGCGCTTCGACTGAGGCTCATCAGTCTCCGATCAAACTTATCGGACAAGCATCCCGATGTGATCAAGCTGACCCGGGAAATTGCCGAACTTGAAACACAGCTTTCCGGCGGAGCAGCAACACAAGAGAGCCGATTGACAGAACTCAGGCAGAAACTCATCAGCATGAAGTCTCAATTAGGTACAAACCACCCGGAAGTTGTCCGACTCTCAAAGGAAATCGATGACCTTTCCAAAGAGATGGAACGATCCAGGGCAGGATCATCAATATCTTCTTCGGTGTTGACCAGCCCACAAAACCCAGCCGTGCGGACACTGGAGCGAAGCATCGATGTGATCGATCTTGAAATCGGAAATCTTCTGACTGAACAAAAAAGAATAAAAGACAGAATGGCGTCATATCAACAGAAAGTCGAAAACGCGCCCCTCATTGAAAAAGAGTACAGCAGCCTGCTGACCGATTACACGAACGCAAAGCAAAAGTACAATGAACTTATGAGTAAATTGCTGCAGGCACGGGTCGCGAAGGGAATGGAAGAAACCCAGCACGGCGAGCGGTTTACGATCATCGAACCGGCGAACATGCCGGGTGCTCCCGAAAAGCCTGACCGGAAGAAGCTCCTGCTTATGGGTCTGTTCCTCGCGTGTGGTATCGGCGCGGGACTCGGGTTTGT
Source organism: Deltaproteobacteria bacterium (assembly GCA_011056835.1). Taxonomy (GTDB): domain Bacteria; phylum Desulfobacterota; class Syntrophia; order Syntrophales; family UBA6807; genus DSDU01. Next base: position 5,203 of record DSDU01000241.1, on the reverse strand, counting down.
CATGGAAACAATGGACCATTCCATAAAAGAGACCAATGATCTGGACGAAATGGGGCATATACCGGTCTTGTCATCGATCCCGCTGATGGAAACTGATGACGAAATGAAGCGCAGGCGGAGAAAAATAATCCTTGCCACGGCAGCCTGTATCGGGACGCTGTGCATTGCACTGATCGCTATTCATCTTTTGTACATGCCACTGGATATCCTATGGATGAAAATCCAGCGAGGACTGATGATAAGCTATTAAGGGTTTGCAATTTATACAATAAGCAATCGATTTCCCGATACATTTCAGTCCTTTCGATGGAAATGACCAGGTTGAGAATGAAAAAGCTGCGGAGAGAAGAAACGGGAATAAGAGGGACCACGTTAAGGACATACAATAGAGATTGGTTTATGAAATTTAAAACGGGAATAAAATGATTTTGTAGATTGGGAACCCGGCACCCGGGGCCTCATGTCTTCTGCCCTTTGCCCGTCATCTTGAGATACTGGAGAGGAATCGAACAATGAGTAAATTGAGAAAAGCACTGGAAAAAGCCAAAGAATCCCGACAGCATGATGATGCGTCGTATAAAGAAGCCCCGCGTCAAACGGCATCCGAATCCGAAGGAATGGTAATCATGCCGGAAAGGGCGTCACATGACACGGCCGTTGAAAAAATTAATCCTTCATACCTTCAAACAAAAGTTTGTCCGATCGATTTTGAAAATCTTGAAAAAAAAAGAATCATCTCGATCTGCCATGGCAATATGGTTGCCGATCGAATCAAGATCCTTCGTACGCAGATCCTCAACCACCTGAGAGAGGCAGGTGGCAACACGCTGCTCATCGCCAGCGCCAATTCCGGAGAAGGGAGAACGGTTACCGCAATTAATCTGGCAATTGCACTCTCGCAACAGATCGACGGTACGGTCCTGCTCGTCGATTCAGATCTCAGGAATCCATCCATTCACACCCTTCTGGGAATCGACGTCACTAAAGGACTTTCCGATTATCTCCGCGGCAAAGCCGAAATCCCGGAGCTTCTCATAAATCCCGGTATTCCCAGGCTTGTTATTCTGCCCGGCGGGAAACCATTAGTAAACTCATCCGAACTCCTGGGTGCCCCGAAGATGAAATTATTAGTGAAAGAAATGAAAGAGCGCTATGCCGATCGAATCATCATCTTCGACAGTTCACCTCTTCTGGACAGCGCGGACTCCATGGTCCTTTCACGCTTCATTGACGGCATTCTTATAGTTGTTGAGGCAGAAAAGACAACCAAGGAAGATCTGAAGCGAACATTGGAACTCTTGAAGGAACGACCTGTCATCGGCACCGTTTTTAACAAAGCGCGAGGGTAAATATAAGAGGTCCTTCCCAATGTATGAATCTTTTTATGGCTTTAAAGAAAAACCGTTCAACCTGACCCCCGATCCCGATTACCTTTTCATGAGTCGGGGGCATGAAGAAACATATACCCATCTCGAATACGCAATCAGTGAAAACAAGGGATTTGTCGTCATAACGGGTGAGATCGGCTCGGGAAAAACAACACTTATTAATTTCCTCTTGCGCAAACTCACGCCGAATATAGACTTTGCAGTCATCAGCCACACGCTCATCCACCCCAAGCAATTCATAAAACTGATCTGCCAGGAATTCGAACTCCCCGTTACGGGCATGGACAAGGCGGAAATGCTCGATCTCTTTTACGATTACTTGTTGAAACAGTTTGCCAAAAAAAGAAGGGTCGCGCTGATTATCGACGAATCACAAAATCTTCCCGATAAAACCCTGGAAGAAATCAGAATGCTTTCCAATCTTGAATCCGACAAGAATCACTTGCTTCAAATATTGCTCATCGGTCAGCCTGAATTGAAGAATAAACTTCAGGAGAAGAATCTGGAACAATTTATTCAGCGGGTAACCGTCTACTGGCACCTCAAGGCATTGGACAAGAACGAAGTCTATCAATACATACGGCATCGCCTCTGGGTCGCCGGATCCGAAAACGTTGAATTATTCGATGAAAAGGCGATTGAGGCCGTCCACCACTATTCGCGGGGAATCCCGCGAATGATCAATATTATCTGTGATGCCGCGCTTGTCCATGGGTATGCCGATGAATTGAAAACAATCACAGAAGACGTAATTTCCGACATTGTCAATATGAATAACATCGGTGGGCTTCTTAGCGAAAGTGATGACGGTAACAAAAAACGCAAATCAAGTTTTGCGCCCGGCGATAACAATAACCTAAAAAATCTCAATCACCGGCTTCAGGAAATCGAAAACAGAATCTCAACGATCGAGCATGACCTGATCCGCGTTGACTCAGAGATAAACCTTTATTCTTCAAAAAGAAATAAATCAGATGAACTCATCCTTGACCTGACCAAGATGTTGAAACAAAGTATACGGAGCCAGGCGCGATTATTACTGGAAATAATCGAATTGAGGAGCAAAGATAAACAGAATGATGCAATAGAGCCTGTTCAATGATTCAGATTGACCGGTGTTTTCAAAGAACGCAAAACGCTGTAATATTTTGAGTCACTTTCTATTACATATAACGGTTTCTGTGAAATTATCCGCCGTAAACGCTGTAAATCGAAGTTACATTTGATTTTAAGCAATCATAACTGTATGTTATTTGCAAATATTGTAAGTATTTACAGACTTTAATAGTGGTGTAAGAGCGGCGCACCGGAAATCTGCCGCCTGATTCCTCCGACAGGTCTTTATTTCAATGCTGATCGCCGAACTGTCCACTATTTCAGTACTGAACCCATACTCATCAGCCTGAAGCATTTGTGTAGATTTTGTTTACATTCTTTCACCATTTTTGATGTTCTTTACCGTATAAAGGAACGGATGCGACAAATTATGTAGCAAAAAATACGGAGTCGGAGCGGCCTTATACAGCAAATGTCGCCCATCACTCTTTCGCCAATGCCCTTGCCGACCATTCATGTTGCGTAGCTGAACTGCAACCGACATGCCCTCTCTTCTGAACATCATTCCGTATGCTCCAAAATATATTAAATCATTTTTTTAACCAAACATTGTTTTTACGCCTGGAATAAAGGGAGGGATGCCTTTTAACTTCATGATAATACAATGCATACAGGAGTTGTCCTTCTTACTCTTGGTGTTTTTCATCTACCGAACAGAGCATCAGACATCTTTTCAATATGCAAATGCATGCTACATATTATGTAGCTTCACTTTTTGTCACTTCAAAAAGAATAGCACTTACCCCCTACACATTGTGATGAACACCCATCCGTGCAACAAAATCGGTAAAACCAACCTTCAAATGTGTAACAAAACCGCGGCAGTTCATTTTCTGATACTGATCATATCGCTGATGAAACCATATTTGATTGATTTTACTAAAGAATACAAGAATCAGCCGTTGAACGATCACAATGTATTAAAATGGCATGTGTCATGCAGTGAATAAAATCAACATATGACCTGTTATTACTTCGGCAACAATATATGTCAAAGCCGTGATTCTCGTGACAACGGGAATCCGGAATTGACCTGGATGCCGGATCAAGCCCGGCATGACAGTTGATATGTTTAATTGCCGCAGTAATAATGTAATAGTCGACAAAACCGATAAAGACATAACGCAACCACGGCATAATACCGATGCGTTATTAAAGATGATGTTCTTACTACTTATAACAAGATTCATTCGCTACAGGGAGCACATAATATGGAATCACATTCTCTTCGATCAAATGACAACATCATTAGATTCAGCAAATGGCCTGATACAGGGAGTCATTTTTACACTGAAAAGATTTTTCAGGACACCCTGTGCCGGGAACGGAAGCGGGCGGAACGCTCTGGCCGTCCCTTCCTTCTTATGCTTCTCGATGTTGAAAATATATTGCGGAAAAGCAATGGAACGGCCATATGCAGAAAAATCATATCACAGCTCGACCTCCATACGCGGGAAATCGATATTAAGGGGTGGTTCTCCGAAGAAGCCGTCATTGGGATAATCTTCACGGAAACGGGCGATCACGACCGTGACTTTATTGTTGACCGTATTACCCGGAGAGTTCGAAACGGCTTATTCTATGTCATCGAATCGCACTATTTCAACACCATGAAAATATCCTTTACGTGGTTTCCCGAGGAAAACGGCAAGGCGGAAAAAGCATACGAACCGAGCCCCCTCTTCTACCCGGATCTCCTTGAAAAGGCGGTACACAAGGTTTTCGCCCACTATGTAAAACGAACCATTGATGTTCTGGGAAGCATAACCGGTCTCATCATCTTTTCGCCGCTGTTTCTCATAATGCCGATTCTTATTAAACTGACGTCTCCCGGACCGGTGTTCTACCGGCAGGAGCGGATGGGTTTGTTCGGAAAAACCTTTACGTTCCTCAAGTTCCGATCAATGTATGTCGATAATGACGACAGTATTCATCGTCACTACGTCAAGCAGCTCATTGAGCATGAAGACGGCACGAACGGTGACGATACGACGTCGACAAAGGACGAGGTATTCAAAATCAAAGACGATCCACGGGTGACCTGGATCGGGAGGTTTCTCAGAAAAACGAGTCTTGACGAACTGCCTCAGTTTATCAACGTATTACGGGGAGACATGTCGCTTGTGGGACCGCGGCCTCCGATACCGTATGAATACGATGAGTACAAGCTGTGGCACATGCGCCGGGTTATCGAAGTAAAACCGGGCATTACAGGACTCTGGCAGGTGGAAGGGAGAAGCTCCACATCTTTTGATGAAATGGTTCGCCTTGATCTCAAATACATCAGAGAATGGTCACTCTGGCTTGATATAAAGATACTGGTCAAGACACCCTGGGTGGTCTTAACAGGTAAAGGCGCATATTAGGTCTTTGATGCTTAACACGTGTGCGTCAGTTTTAACTCGGCTCTTTGATCTTTTAATAATATGAACAAATATTTCAGTCGGTTATGGTGTACTTTTTCACCTTCGACCAGTGATACACTTTACAACGCTCTGTCATTGTAATGTGTATAATAACGTAAATATTTCATGTATGAACACATTTGATGAAGTCGTAAAAAAGGTAAATAACATTTTGGAACATTTATGAGTGCCGGGGAACTTATAGAAGAGTTCGTCATGAAAGCATCAATTTTGAAAAATCAACCGCTCAACACGTTAGCCCAACAATAGGAGGAGTAAGATGATACGCATAGG
>DSDU01000239.1 GCA_011056835.1 Deltaproteobacteria bacterium | reverse complement strand
TGTCCATCCACGTGCACGGTTTTTGGCCCCCGGTGTTCATTTTCCGGGCACCAATTGACCCGTAATATACACGTAACTAATTACTATATCAATGTGTTTTACTTTTTCAGGAGGCTCTACTTACTCCAGGCTTGATCGATTTTGTTCGGCCCCAGCACCAGGTTGATGGTGAGTTTTCCCGGAACCGGCTTCGTGAGAATTAACATCCTTCGTTCCTTCACCACGGGAATTCCAAACAGACGGGTCACCATATCAGAGTTCTGGTTATAATATCCTGCCGCGATTCCCACCCACCTTGCTCCTTCCGCCCGGTCAAGGACAATCTGCTTCGCATCTCCGGGCTGAACGATAATTCGCCTGAAACCTGCAACGCTTGCATCAAAACGAGAGCACTGGGGGAGCTTATTTAAACCGTCCATACTTTTGGAAAGTTCGCTGAAGACGCTGGGATCATTCAACTGAAAGACACACATGAGGATGGTGTGGGGCTTGTTGTCGTATAGATTCAGATTTTTGTCTGACTGATAGGATATTTCTACCGCTTTATCACCAAATCCCCACGTTATGGAAGGGTCGGCAGAGTCGGTTTTTTTACCGGTGGCGCATGAATAAAAGAACGACGATACCAATAGAAATGACAAGAACAACAGAACCGTCCTTTTTCGTATGCCCACGAATACCCCCTACACATTCAATCCGTCCGACTATGCAACTATATTAGCTAAGTATTATCACCTCTATGCCGAACAGGTGTCAAGAAAAATCTCGATTTGACATGAAGACTTTGATACCATTTACAGACAGACATATCCCTTGCATTGTGTCTCTTTCAAAGACGGTCAGAGGAAAAATCGTGGATAAACAAGATTTCGATATTTTCGGATTGGGACAGTGTTCACTCGATTACATCGGAACAATATCGGACTTTCCCCTAGCTGACGAAAAGTGTGAATTTCTCCATATGAAAATCCAGGGAGGAGGACCCGTGGCAACCGCTCTTGCCGCCCTCTCACGATGGGGTCTTACCTGCGCCTTCTGTGGCGTCGTCGGTGACGACTCCTTCGGTGACGCCATAAGGAATTCACTTCTTCAGGAAAAGATCAATACTCAAGGATTACTCATCAGGAAGGGCTCTGAATCACAGTTTGCATTTGTTGCATGCGAACCCGGACGGGGCCGCCGAACGATTTTCTGGCGGAGGCCTACCGGTCCCCCTCCGCATCCCGACGAAATCGATTATGGCGCCATCAGACGCTCCAAGGTACTTCACACCGACGGCCTGTTCATGGACGCAGCACTCCAAGCCTGCATGTTCGCCAGAGAAAATGGGATTCCCGTAGTTGTTGATGCAGGAACGCTCCGCGAGGGAATGCTTGATATTGCCCGTTTGAGTGACTACTTTATATCATCGGAAACTTTCGCCGCCACCCTCGTGGGCAAGGACGATCCCGTCCAAGCCTGTGAGAGGCTTTTGCGACTCGGTCCCCGTGTCGCGGCTGTCACTCTGGGATCACGAGGATACATCGCCGCCCATAATGGCAAAGTGATGAAGAATCCGGCATATCCCGTGGCCGCCATCGATACGACGGGGTGTGGTGATGTTTTCCACGCGGGATTTATTTACGGCCTTATCAGGCGCTGGAACATGGAGAAATGTTTCGATTGTGCCGCCTGGTCGGCGGCTCAGGTCAGTCTCCGGATCGGCGGGAGGGAGGGTATTCCCACCCTCGGGGAGATGCACATGCAGGGCTATTGATCGTTCCCGGACAAATCTGAACCGGGCACCGGCGTCAGTCGGACTTATGTATACATATCAAATGTTTCCTCATAACAGCAGTAAAAGGATGGGTCACAACAAGGAGATGGCGGGACTCATAGGTTTTTTACGACGTCAGCATTATTCCAGTTGTAATTTTCATGATAATGGACATACAATTATGAATGTACCGGGTCGAAATGGGAACATTTTTTGAACGAACAGTGAAAGAAAGCCATCCCTCGGCACTGTATTTACAGCAAAAGCGTTTTTGCACGGATGTCGCCGTCAGTTCAAGGATACATGGAAATGAAATTTCGAAAAACGAAAATCGGGAACCGGAACCGGGAGCCTGATTCCTTTTACCGCGAGACATGTTCCTTGTACCTTCAGCCTTTTCATCATCACCGCATCAGGAAACGTCAATGAGTGACACAATAAAAAATAACCGTCATCCCCGCGAACGGAATGGGGGAACATCTCCGGAAGAATACGATCTCCTGATTACAGGAGGCACCATATTCGATGGTTCGGCCAATCCCGGTGTGGCAGGTGATGTTGCCATAAAGCGGGACATGATTGTAAAAATCGGGAAACACATCGATAGAAACACAGCCCGCAAGGTGATCGACGCCGCCGGGTATGTCGTCACACCGGGGTTTATCGACCCTCACAGCCATACCGACTTCGAACTCCTGGTCAATCCGAAAGCGGAGAGCAAAATCAGACAGGGGGTCACGACGGAAATCGGCGGAAATTGCGGTTTTTCTCTGTTTCCGCCATCAAATGTAAATCGAAGTTACTTGAAAAAGAAATATGACATAGCAATGGACTGGGAGAATGTAACGGAGTTCTTTGATCTCCTGGCTCGACGGGGCATTGCGCTCAATTACGGTTCACTGATCGGCCACAGTGACCTGAGGGGCTCAGTCATGGGCGCCGCTGATCGTCCGCCTACTTCAAAGGAGCTCGATAAAATGAAGGTGCTTCTTGAGGAACATCTTGAAGCGGGTGTTTTCGGCCTTTCCAGCGGCCTCATTTATACCCCGGGGTGCTTTGCCCATATAAATGAACTGATCGAATTGTGCAGGGTCGTTGCCATTCATAATGGCGTTTATTCCACTCATATGCGGGACGAAGGAGACAATATACTTGAAGCTGTTGAGGAAGCCATTGCTATCGCGAAAGAATCGAAGGTAAGCCTCCAGATATCTCATCTCAAGATGGCATACCCGAGAAACTGGCCGAAGGTCCATGCGATTCTCTCAAGAATCTCGGAAGTTGAAAAGGAAAACGTCAAGATACTGGCGGACCGTTATCCGTACGTTGCCACCTCGACGCTCCTCAGCGTTTTTATACCGCCGTGGGTGAAGCAGGGAACCACCGAGGAATATCTCGAACGTATGAAAGATCCGTCAATTCGACGGCAGGTTTACGACTATATCCGGAAACAGGAAGAAAGAATCGGATCATGGGATAAAATCCGCATATCATCTATTTTGACGGAGGGCAATAAGCGATTCATCGGCAAGAGTATCCTGGAGACGGCCATTGCGTTAGGAAAGGATCCGGCCTCCCTTATCATCAATCTCCTCATCGAAGAAGAAGATCAGGTTCAGATGATCAATTTTTCGTTGAACGAAGACAACTTCAAGCAAATCATAGCGCATCCCCTGGTCGTTATCGGATCAGACGGCTGGGCCCTTTCTCCATACGGAGCACTTGCAGGAGGCAAACCCCATCCCCGATCATACGGAACATTTCCCCGGATGCTGGGACGCTACGTCCGGGAAGAGAAAATCATGACTCTGGGCCTAGCAATTCAGAAAATGACATCAATAACGGCGAATAAATTCGGACTCAAATGGAGAGGATGGCTCAGAGAAGGATTTTTTGCGGACATCGTCATATTCGACCCCGAGAGAATTATCGATCGGGCCACCTGGGAAGAACCCCATCAGTACCCGGAAGGAATCCATTATGTTATCGTTAACGGCAAGGTTGTCATCGATCAGGGAAACCATACGGGCCTGCTGCCGGGTAGAGTTCTCAAAAAGGAAATCCCCCTCACCTTTGTGTACTAGGCCGTCACGGACATTTACGGTTCACGGTCCTTGAAGCAGGCATTGGGGTTGATGTGTTCGTCGTATGCGCAGACCGGACAATAGTAAAGCGGATAAACGGTCCCGCAGCCTGAACCGATGAGCTCAAAGTGGGCGCATGAGTGACACAATAGAGTTCTTCGACATCCTGAACAGGTAATCTCACCCTGTGCCTTCCCGCATACCGCACATAAAACATCGTTTTGTGTCATACCGGAATCTCCCTATGGTTAATCCAAAAGACAAAATATCAAATCGCACTTAAAGAATCAATTCCAAAAGTGGAAATGGACATTTGACAACCATTGACCTGAACCTGGAGGCTGAAACTTGTTTCATAGTCCTGCTCCGTTTACCCCCGACACTTATCACTCATCACTTATCACTTCCCCTGCCCAAAACGCCGCCCAATCTCCAATACTTTTTTCTCTCAGCACCGACCATTCAGCCCCATTGTCTTTCCCATGAGCCTGATTTTCCGTCACGCTTCCATGTACCCGATCGTCGAATAGAACGTCGCCCTGTCAAAGAAGATCATCATTCGTCGGTCAAACTCGAAAGCCATATAGATATCGAGAGGTTTCTTTGATATACCATGGGAAAGGGCAAATTCCCAGATGTGCTTCCGCTTCAGACTGAGAGCACTCAGTATCTCATGCAGCCGAAAACCTTCCTTCTTCTTTTCTTTTCCAAACCCCATGAAGTAATTGCGAATATCGACACTTCGCCCACCCCGGTCCTTATGAAATTCTCCCGCCCAGGTACTGAAAAGAGACAGAACATCATGTGCCCGCCGCCAGAGTCGATCCCGATCAAACGACTGATACGTGGGAGTCGACCGGTTCATTAATACTTCATTGAGCCAGCCATTAATGATAATGGCTTCGTTTTCCCGGATAACGTCGACAAGCCTGTCAGAAAGAAGATTTTTTTTCCGGCTCGGCGTGTGATCCTTATCAACAGCCGCTGAGAACGAATCGATAATTGCCCAATAGTCCGACTTGTTCTGTATAAAAGTCCGAACAGCTTTTGTATTTGAATCGAAGGCAAGACGGGGGATTTTTCCGACGGGATAGTACTTGACTGCAATGGTATCGCTCCCCGGAGCGAGGCTTCCGCCGATTTGCACCGCCTCAAAAGTGAGAAATATCAGATCGCCGTAAAAATAATTACTGCAAGAATCAACATCGACAAGACTTATGATCTTGCCCTTCACACCGGTCTCTTCCTCAAGCTCGCGCACAGTGGCATCCTCGATGCTCTCATCAACCTCTGCAAATCCAGACGGAAGACACCACATGCCCTTATAAGGCCTGAATTTTCTTTTGACAAGCAATATGCTCCTGTCTATCGGAAGGATTGTCGATACGACGGGAAGCGGGTTGTCGTAGAAGAAGACATCACAGTTGATACAATAATCACGAAGGATGCCGTCTTCGTCCCGCCTGGTAATCGTATTCCCGCAATGAACGCAGTACAGTCTTTTCTTTTTTTTCATGGGCTCATTTTCGTTCTATCGGTTCTGAACAGAGGAAAACCGTATCGTCCTTCGTGACGGCAAATCCATTCCGGCTCATGTTGAAGTATTTCTGCAAATGAATTTCGAACAGATCAAAGGCCCGTGCTACATCCTCCACCGGTATGGCCGATAGAAAAAAGGGCCATTTGAACCTGAAATATTCGATAAGTGAATAAATATCGCCCGGCTTGAATACGAGGGTATTTTCGTACTTTTTCCGTTGTATATCGCGAAACCAGGGTTTCAGGATTTCATACCCGTTGTAGGAAGAAAAGCTGCTGATAATCGATTCGATATGAAGTTTGGTCCCCCGACTAATCATACCGTTCTCAATAAGTACATCCCGCGCAAAACCGACAAGCTCCTTCATGCTGTGTGAATTGTGCACCGTCGCAACGAAGACACCGTTAGCGTTGAGAATCCTCGATATTTCCCCGACGATATGGGGAAAGAAATAGAGCGAATAACTGGATATGACAAGGTTGAATAAGCGGTCGCCAAAATCGTGTATCACGGAAACGTCCGCGGGGATAAACCTCCCGTTTATGCCCGCGCGGTTGCATGCCTCCATGAAAGCGGACGCATATCCCTCCACAATATCAATACCGGTAATGTGGGCATTGGGAGGAAGCTTCCCCTTTAAGGATTCCGTAAAAAAACCAAATCCGCATCCCAGTTCGAGAATCTCCACGCACCCCGAAAGATCGAGCCCTTCAAGAGCAACCTCCCTGATGTCGCACCGGTTCGTCGAATGTTTCTTGATAATCGCGGCAGTTACCCTGTGTGAATCCACATCGGCAAAAACATCAATAACTTTGGATGTTCTATAATCAGCATGCATGTAATAATTATCTTGTAAGGCGCAAGGAAAGTCAATCATATTTCCAGGACCTGATGCGTGCCTATCATTTCAGAATTCTCAATCCATATATTCCGATGGAGTGCCGATGATTTTAAGTCTCGCCGGCTGATTAAACCTTCCAATTTCCAAAAAAATCACTTAGTATGGCAACGTGATACCGAGAATCGTGATACATTACTCACGGGTTCGAAACATCGATATATTCTTTGTTTTACCACAACATTTGTTATTATATTCAAAACATATAACTTCTGACCATCTCTTATAATGTGGAAAGAAACTCGCAGTACCGATTGTGAGGTGTGGTAATGGACATTCTGGAAAAAGTAAGGATTGAAACCTATCTCAGACAATCAGTTCTCAACGACGTGGTTGAGCTGGAAAAACGGGTGTGGAACAAAGAAGGGTATCGAGAAGTGAATGCACCGATGCTCTATTTTGAACTGGCTTACCTCACCAATGGGTTAGTCATGACCGTCTTTGATGAAGCAATCTTCTCTCCGAAGGAGAAAGAAAAAATGGCACAGAATGATCCCTGGTATTCCGGAGATCATCCCATCGGATTTCTCGCCTGCTTTGCCGATTTTGATGACGAAGGTCCTTTCTGGTACGGTGCCAGGATGGGCATCGACAGGCTTTATCAGGATAAAAACATCGGTGTCGCCATTCTCGACGGACTCTATAAGATATCAAAGGAAAGAAACATCCCCCGAATACGATGGACATACGACCCGCTGGTATCGCGCAACGCATATCTGTATCTGCACAGGATGGGAGCTCAGGTGCAGGAAATCGGTTTCAACTATTACAGCGCCGTCTTTACGAACGACGAATTGAACAGGAACATATCGACGGATCGGTTTCTCGTCGACTGGTACGTCAACTCGGAGCGGGTAACGGAAAGAATGGACAAACACCTCTTTCCGAAGCACGATCTTACCGTTATGACCCCTGGCAACACACTGAACGAGATCATACTCGATGGAGAAGGACTCGAACGCCCGGGTGACAAATTCATGTTCGATTCCGATGAAACACCGCTCTTCATCGAAATCCCCTATTCACAGGACAAACTGCTCAAATCCGACAGGAAGAAGGCTCAGGAACTGCGAGAAAAATGCCGGGCCCTCTTTATGCGGTATCTCGCTGCCGGCTATGTTATCCGCGAGCTCTATGTAAAAAAAGAAGAATCGGGTCGCGTCCGTCCCTTCTACCGTCTGGACCTCGATCCCCGTTACGCCGATCTGAAGAACAAGAAAAAATGAACGCTGATAAGACACCAGGTTTCTGCAGCTATTGTCTGTTCGGAGTTCATTACTTGCATCATATCGGCATAATTACATTTTTTTAAAGGTAAGATCACATCATACCCGCTCGACTATGTAGACTTTATTAAAGGAGGTATACGTTTGAAAGTAACTATCATGTATGACAATACTGCATGGAGGCACGACTTGACAGCAGACTGGGGGTTTGCCTGTCTCGTTGAAGCATACGGGAAAACGATCCTTTTCGATACAGGAGCCAACGGATCCATTCTTCTCGGCAATATAAAAAAGTTGAAAATTGACCCAAAATCCGTTGACGACGTGGTTATCTCGCACGCACATTGGGATCACACGGGTGGTCTTGTCGATTTTCTTCGGGATTCTAATGATGTCAGGCTTTTTGTCCCATCGTCATATGCTGTTCCTAGCCATGTGGCCAGAGAGGTCATCTCTGTTCGTCAACCGATTGAAATCTCGGATAATATTTATTCCACCGGTGAGCTCAAAGGGACGGAACAGGCTCTCGCCGTCACAACTGAGAGGGGGGTGGCGGTTATTGTGGGATGCTCTCACCCCGGTGTAAAGGAAATTATCAACGCCGCGTCTCAATATGGAAATGTTGTCGCTCTCATCGGGGGTCTCCATGGATTCAATGAATTCGAAACAATAAGAAATTTTGAACTGATCTGTGCTACACATTGCACACAGCACATCGAAGAGATACAATCTCTGTATCCGGACACTTTTTTAGAAGGCGGTGCCGGAAAGATTATAGAATTCTGACATACAACACTGATTACGAAGGTAGTATCAATGAACGAAATACGCTATGAACCCATCGGCACCATTCATTCTCCCTTCCAGGATCTGAAAGGAACGCCGATTCAGCCGACGGCCGCTTATGGTGTTGCGGGCACTGTCGAAATAAAACCACCCTACGCGGACGGTCTGAAAGATCTTGATGGATTTTCACATATTATCCTGCTGTATCATTTCCACTGCTCGAATGGTCCGCTACTGCAGGTCAAACCTTTTCTCGATGATTCCGTCCGGGGAATTTTTTCCACGCGGGCACCCCGTCGACCGAACCCGATCGGGCTGTCTGTCGTTCGCCTCACCGGCGTTGAAACTACGACGCTGTATATTGATGATGTGGATATAGTAGATGGAACGCCCCTTCTGGACATCAAACCCTACGTCCCCCAATTCGATCACCGCCAAGTCGACAGGATCGGCTGGCTTTCTGAAAAGGTAAATGATGTTTATGTAATGAAGTCGGATGATAGATTCAGATAGATTGATAAGGCATTGCTGTTGGCAGTCTGAGTAATGAAAAACCATTCGGCATAATCTGCCTGTCATGTTTTTGCCAGACTATCAGAACAGTAAGCGGCACCCGGTCGGCCATGCTTGACGGCAAATATCATCTCATGGTCATACCTCGGTGAACACCCTTCGAAACGGCTGCCTTTTATACCGACCACAAAGGTACGTACTTCATGGAACCTGGGGGTGAATACGGTGTCTCCTGGAGATGCGGTGGGCATAAACCGCAGTTTGTACTGCAATCCATCTACTGCAATGCCTTCGAGGAGAACGGAGAGTCCGAGTGCTGACTGCCCCTTTGGTTCACTCGACGAGGAGTTTGCTGCGGTGGTTCTCACAACCAAACATTAAAGCGTAGATTAATCACTCCTGTCATGCCCTCAAACATCGAGCCCCATTATATCATGTGCCTGATCCGGAACGGTACCGGTACGATGGGGCTCCGGTTTTGTGCGGGTGATCCTTTCTTACAGGAGACCGACTTCCTTGAGCCATTCCTCAGCCGCAGCAGTTACACTCTTATGCTCCACATCCACAGCGGCATTCAGCTTTCGCATGGCCTCATTGTCCAGCTTTTGCGACAGCGGCTTCAGTATGCCGGCAATCTCCGGATAGCGTTCCAGCGTCGCCCGTGTGACGACCGGTGCTGGGGTGTAAACGGGAAAGAAATTCATGTTGTCGTCAAGGCTGAGAAGACCAAACGCGGCAATGCGCCCGTCGGTGTTGAAGCCCATGGCAGATCCCACCTGTCCATCCCTCAGTGCCAGATAGGTAAGGCCCATGTCCATCCGCTTCACATCAGCCGGCCGCATTCTGAAGCCGTATACACCCATGAGTCTCCTGAAGCCGTCAGGCCGTTCCCAGAATTCCGACTCCAAGGCAAAGGTCACTTTTCCGGGATTCTGCTCCACGTACCGACCGAAGTCTGAGATACTGTGAATGTTCAACGCTTCCGCTTCAACCTTGCGCATCATGATCGTGTAGGTGTTGTCCAGGGGGAGTGGGTCGAGCCAGATCAGACCTTTTTCAGCGTCCTGTCCCTTGACCCAGGTGTATACCTTTCCCGGGTCACTCATGATTCCAGTGTCATCCTGTTGGTAAAACACCGTGTAGGCGGTACCCGTGTATTCATAATACATGTCGATCTGAGCCGTCTCCAAAGATTGACGAGCTATGACGGTGCTCACGCCCGTTCGAAGGATAACACTGAAGCCTTCTTTTTCCAGGAGCAGCTTGGCCAGTTCGGGCAATAGGTATTGTTCGGTAAAGTTCTTGCCCCCGATGGTGATGGTTTTGTCCTGCGCCTCGGCTGTGGTGGAAAACACCAAGCCTGCTACCAGGACCATAAAGATGCCTATTGAGGCCTTCATAAATGTATTCATTGTGAATCCCCTTTCGGTAAAGTGTTTGTTTAACGAACTGAACCTTAAATTCAGGCGGTCATCCTGATGCCCTTCGGCACAATGACAATCCCAAGCAGCTCGATCAGGTAATCCCCAATGAGAGCAAGGATGATAACCGGAAGGGCTCCCGCCAGAAGCAATTCGGTTCTCATGAGATTGATGCCTGTGAATATGAGGTCGCCCAGCCCCCCGGCTCCAATCAGGTACCCCAGAGCGGCCGTGCCGATATTGATAACCAGGGATATCCGCACTCCTGTAATTATGACATTCAGAGCATTGGGCAGCTCAACTTCGATGAGAATACGTTTCGGGCTCATGCCGACCCCCTTGGCGGCATCGATAATGGCCGGGGACACGGCCATTATCCCCGCCAAGGTGTTTCGCGCTATGGGAAGTGTTGAATAAATGAAAAGTGCCAGTATGGCAGGTTTCGATCCGATTCCCAGAAAACTCATCGTCAAAGCCAGGACGGCAAGGGACGGGATGGTTTGACCCAGTCCGATCACGTACATGACAATGCCCGCGTACTTACGGAAACGCTTTCTGGAGACGATAATTCCCGCCGCAAGTCCCGTGGCTAGGGCAAGGATCATGCTTACCACAACCAGATACAGGTGCTGTCTCGCAAGAAAAAGTACGTATTCGCGCTCCCAGGGATCGGAAAGATAGGCAACCAGACCAATCCGTTCAGCGGCGATTCCCGCCGCGAACAGAACCCCGAGAAAAAGAAAACGCATGCCTCTAGCCACTGACTGGTTAATGAATGTCGCTTGTTCCAAAACACCATTCTTCATAGCCTGATACCCCTCGGTGTCAGCCATCGTTCTAGGAACCCCATGCCCAGGTCCACTATTACTGCCAATAGAGATACACATAAAGCGCCGGCCAGAACCATGGATTCATGGGACCGGGCGATACCTTGCTGAATAAAAACGCCCAGCCCTCCGGCTCCCACGTATGCGGCGATGGCGGCAATGCCAATGATCATGACCGCCGCTGTCCTGAGCCCTGCAATGATAACCGGTACGGCAAGGGGGATTTCCACTTCCCGCAGAAGCTGCCACTTGGTCATCCCCATGCCTTTCCCCGCGTCTACCATGGCTGGGTCCACATTCTTGATGGCTATGAAGGTAT
This sequence comes from Deltaproteobacteria bacterium, assembly GCA_011056835.1. Lineage (GTDB taxonomy): Bacteria > Desulfobacterota > Syntrophia > Syntrophales > UBA6807 > DSDU01. Next base: position 4,618 of record DSDU01000239.1, on the reverse strand, counting down.
TGCGAATAATGGGCAACTCGGAATACAGAACCAGCGCAATGATTGCTGGAACTTTGCCCAGTCCGTGGCCAAAGACAGCGAGAACGGGCAACATGAGTCCGAAGAGGGCTATTGAGGGTATGGTCATGATTACGTTGGCGCTGCCGATGATTTTTTGGGCAAGGTTCTTGTTCTTGGTAATTAAAATACCAATTGGTACGCCGGTGCATATGGCGATGAGAAGGGAAAGGCCCACCATCCAAAGGTGTTCCCAGGTCAGAAGCAGGGCCGTAGAATAGTTTTCCTGTAGAAAGACGAAGAGGTTCATGAATGCCTTCCGCTGTTAATCATCCTGTGACTCGGCATATAATTCAAGGATGGACTGCTGAATCCTTTGATAGCTGATGGTTCCCGCAAAGCTGCCGTTGTCTTCCGTGACGGGAAAACTCACGATGTCGTGCATGAGCATTGCGGAAAGTGCTTCCCGCAAGGGATCGCGATGGCCCAGCTCTTCGGGGAATTTCTCAACCAGTTCTTCAACCCGCCCTTGCTCATATTTCAGGTCTTTCCGCGTTACGTATCCCAGCACCTTGTCCTCCCTGAGTACCAGCAGATGACGGAAATTGTTTTCTTCCATGAATTTCAGAGCTTCGTCAGCACCGACCCGCCCCTGGATAACATTGCGGGGGGTCGGGTTCATGGCATCTCTCACCCGCAGCAGGCCCAGTACCTTGAGTGTCCTGTCGGCGCCCACAAAATCGGAGACGAACTTGTTAGCGGGACGCATAAGGATGACTTCCGGTGTATCGTACTGGATCAGCTTTCCTTCGTTAAAAATCGCTATCTTGTCTGCCATCTTGATTGCCTCGTGGATGTCATGAGAGACGAAGGCGATGGTCTTTTTGAGCTGGGCCTGGAGTTTGAGGAATTCGTCCTGGATCATGTCCCGGTTGATAGGGTCAATGGCTCCGAAGGGTTCGTCCATGAGCAGTATGTCAGGGTCGGCAGCAAGGGCACGGGCGACACCCACGCGCTGCTGTTGGCCACCGGACAATTCCACTGGATAGCGGTTCCTGTATATATCCGGTTCCAGCTTCACCATTTGCAGGAGTTCGTCGATACGCTCATCAATTTTTTTCCTGTCCCAGTTCAACATGCGGGGTACGATAGCAATGTTGCCGGCAATGGTCTTGTTAGGGAAAAGGCCGATCTGCTGAATAACATACCCCATCGCCAACCGCAGTTCCTGGGCGTTCATTTCCATAATGTCCCTGTCGCGAACGCGGATGTTTCCTCTGGTAAGAATCTCCAACCGGTTGGTCATGCGCAGCATTGTGGTCTTGCCGCACCCCGAGGGGCCGAGAAAGACCGCCGTTTCCCCCTCTTCAATAGTGAATGTGACATTATCCGTGGCAAGAACTGCCGTCTTTCCGGCACCGAATACCTTTGTAACTGAGTCATATTCAATCATACAAAAACCCCTGTTGAGAGCAAATGGTTCACGCTCAAGAGCATCACATGGCTGTGTAAAGTGAATTCCCTTGGTTGATTCGTTGGGAAGCTCGGAAATCATTTCCCTGCTTGCCTTTTGACGCAGAGAAGCCATGAAGTCCCGTCAGATTGCTAACATATTTTATTTATTGTACATAAACCGGGACAACCTGTCAACCACATTAGCTTCCGGCGAATTGCCTCATATTAAATGTTCCCCAAAGGGGTAAAAAAAGGAATCGTTGACTCATAATTCGATATTACCGAATACGAATGTTCCAGCGGAGGCTAAACATGGGTCCACGATCGAAGAAAGAGTGCACTGAAACCACACATCGACGCTATAAAAATGCGTCTCGTGCCGAGAGAACCGTCATACTCAACGAGTTCTGTGCCACCTCGGGCTATCATCGCAAATACGCTATCAGACTCTTACGCGGCTTCAAGCGGTTTACGAAGGCCAAACCAAAGAAGCGAGGTCCGAAGCCCCGTTACCAGAGAGACGAAATCATCACGCCACTGAAACGAATCTGGCTTGCGGCAAATCTTCCCTGTTCAAAGCGCCTGAAAGCCATTCTGCCCCTCTGGCTGCCTGGCTATGAGCATCTTCTTCTGGTGGCCCATATGATGGGCCAGCCGGAATACTACGGTCCGTAGCATTCCGAGACCCTGCTGAGCCAGGCGAGCATCAGCAAAAATTACGCCACGGAGATGGTGATCAGCGTGACGAACAAAGCCATGGAGTTGATGGGCTCCTATGGCTATATCTGCGATTATCATGTGGAGAAGCGCTGGCGCGACGTCAAAGAGGTTCAGCTCTGGCTGGGCGGCGCCCAGTTCGGTCGCTTCGACGTGGTCCGCGGCTACTATCTCTATCGAACGGCATAGGCCGCCGCCCGTGTCCTCCACATCCTCCGGCCAGAACCGCTCCGGCTCGGCAATGGAGAACGGTAGAGACAAAAAAGACAGGACCCAGCGATGGGCCCTGTTTTTTTTGCACACCAACCTTTCCCCTTGAACACCGGATTACGACAGTTTTCGCCGCAGCCCCGCGAGGCCCATCAGGCCAAGCCCGACAAGCAGCATCGTGGCGGGCTCGGGAACGGCTTGACCGTTGCCGTTGCCGTTGCCGGAATACCCCGTAAGGATCACGTCGTCAATATAGGGATTCGCATAGCTACAAAAGCCTTCGAAATGAATGTTTACAAATATCTGTGTAACGAGATCACCATCGGCGACATCAACAGATGCCAGCGTCCACAGTGGATACACGCTTTCTAAGGTGCTAGCTTCGGTATTTAAATATACCCCCCCCACCAAAGAAATAACTCGCACTTCCATCCTTTTTATACCCTACCTGTCCCCAAACAGTATAATCGTCTGGAATCCCGTGTTCAGCGCCTGACGTGATAAACTGCGCTGATATGCCATCCAACTGCGTGCCGGTAAATACTGGAGACGCAAAACTCGCGATGAACGTCGAGGCCCCTGTGCCCTCCATGCCGAATATGGACCCCAGGAGACCGTCCTCAGCATCCTGAGGGCCATAGACTCCGGGGCGGCCGATGGCCGGATTACCGGAATAGTTTGCGTAATCGGACCATAATGCATCCCCACTGCCACCGGTACTGAACGCCACCGTCCATCCCTGATTGGTTCCGTCGTTAAAGTCATAATTGGCCATCGCCTGGGAGGAAATCAGCATGCACAGGATCAGCACACTGAAACCACAACATAGTATCCCCTTTCCGTATCTTCTATGTTTCATAGAACCTCCTTTTTCGATAAAAAAGCGAAGTCTAAAATACCTCCGGCTGCAAAATGGATTCACCCTGTTGATGCCGTGTATGCAGAACCTATAAAAATGTTCAATCAGATGAAGCGGAAATTCAAGCATGGAAGGAACGGGCAATTACCATGAGAGGAAACGAATCGCGATTATTGTCCACAGTCGCGGGAAACAAAGCCTGTTCGCTGGTATTGCAGTGGAGGCTGCGCTTGCCTGGAAATACGGTGCCAGCCACCCCCTTTCTCCCGGATTTGAAGACGGCCTGTTGAAAGATTTACGCCTGTGATCGGATACTCATCTATTTTTTGCAATAAATATGCCACAATATTGATCGCCGTCGCCGGTCACCGGTTGGATAGGTCTAAACATTTGATATATATACGGAACAAATAGAATTAAGCTCACCGCACATCCGCCGTTACCGCGCCATCCCTGAATTACCGGTGTCGCTTTTTGTAAATGATTCCGACACCCGGCGTCTTCCTGAAGGCAGAAACAGACCATTTGTATCGTTATTACAATAGGATAAAAAGCATTAACGTGATTGTAAAAAAATCCGACACAGGATAGGAACGTGCATTTTTGGTAGCAGGATAGTGGAAGACATCCTTGGACGATGCAAATACGGAAAATATCCCTTTAAAAACATGAACATGGAACCAGATAGATTGTGAGGCATTGCTGTTGGCAGCCTGAGCATATAAGAAAATATTTTCGAGTCGAGGGGGTTCTAAGATTCGAATGTTGAGAATGTTAGCAATCAATGACTGAATGATTAGGCGCGTCGGTTATTCTTTGATTAATTATGTTTGCTGATCCTGTTTCTTTTCATTCTTGGGGTGGGATGTCCTGCACATGCCCCTACCGGTGAATTCACCTTTTGAAAAATGATGCATCATAATGGAAACTGCGGGAAAAATGCCGCGATTTCTTTATGCTGTATCTCATCGCCGGGCATGTTATCCAGGAACTCTATGTCAAAAAGGAATTGTCGGACCGTGTCCCCCTTTCTATCGTTTAGACCTAGATCCTCGCTATACTACCGTGATACAGGGGTTATTCGTTCAGAGGCTGTTGAAAAACGCCTGTCTGCGGCATTACGCTCACTCTTCATCACTGCGATGTACCTATACCTATGTACATCTGTGTCTCAGGGCCGGGAACGCCATGTTTTGGAATTGCCTGGACCGTTCAGCAGATTTATCAAAAATTTCATAGACCCAGTGAAAATGAATTCATAAAACGGCCTGTTCACAAATGGAAGGGGCGTCGCCTCCCCATTGCTATTTTATAAGTTCCTCCAGTTTCGCCAGGGCCTCGCCGAGTTTCTCCGGATTGGGACCACCCGCCTGAGCCATA
>DSDU01000019.1 GCA_011056835.1 Deltaproteobacteria bacterium | reverse complement strand
CTTCTGGAGGCCCATTGATAAATGGGCCGCGCGAATGCGCGGCAAAGTCAAGTATTTTTTATAAATTTTAACCATTATTTTACGGGGAGACTCTAAACTCTAGTAGTTCTTTATAAAAACCTAAATATTACTAATCTTATATGTAAATTTTCCTTTTTTCGATTTTGTTCAATGATTCTATTTTTAAAAGGTTTTGTCTTTGAAGCGCTGGAGTGAATCGTCCCTTAACAGCTTACGCTTTTTTATCTTTTTCAGCTGTTTGCGATCTTGCCCGGAAATCGCGCGAGCTTCCGGGTGTTAGATGAATTTGAGTGGATGTGTTCCCTTTTTCATTTTTTTCTTTTCGGTGGCGGTCGTTCTTTCTTTTCCGTATTGTTCTGTTCTCCACGTGTGAAATCGACATGGAGAACCTTGTTTATTTTTTTTCCGCTACCAGCGGATCGTAGAACCGTCTTCCCGGATTCGGTTTGGATTCGGAAAGGATCCTTTCGATCAGGATCATCCGGGCTTCGAGCTGTCTTAACTTTTCCCTCATATCACTTTCTCTGTGCGGCGTTTTTTTCGCCGACTTGAGATCTTTATCGGGAGAAGTGCTTTCTCCCCCTAACCTCATTTCGCCCTTGCCGGTAATAAGCCAGTTGAGGTTTACATTATACAATTCACTAATCTTACTTAAATGTGTAACATCAGGAACGGATATTCCGTTCTCCCAGTTGCTTATTGTTGGCGCACCTCTCTTAATATCGAGAACTTTGGCCAGTTCTGGCTGGGTAATTCCTAAATTATCACGTAGTTGAGAAATCCGCTTCCCAATTTCGCCTGATATTGCTTTTTTTTGTAACATTTTACTTGACACTTGCTTAGTACTGTAATATTTATCCCCTCAACGGGATTTTAGGGGTGGTAATCTTTTATCAGGTAACCGTTAGATCATTCCTTAACAAAGTTAAGAACGGGGTAACTATGAAAAATAAAAGACGTTCTGTCAATAAAAAACTTATTTCGGCGGTCATCGCGTACAGCGGGATGACGCTGGAGCATATCGGCTCGATGTGCGATCCGCCGGTGTCGAAGTCGGCGCTCAGCCTGTATTTCAACGGCAAGGGCGGGTACGGCAGGGGCGAACGGCTCGCCCGTCAGGTTTCGGAGATCCTCGGCCTGTCGGTGTCGGTGTTCCTGCTGGAGGCTTCGGCGTTTCATTTCCGTGAACCTTTTCATGTCCTTGTTGTAATAAGTAGGTGAGCGGTTCGATTCCGCTCAACGGCTCCAGGAATTGCTCGGGGGTAGCGGATATAATCCAACCCCCTTTTGGCTGCCCGTTTGTGTCTATCTCTTTTCAATCACGGAAAGATGTTCGAGGTTTTTTATCAGTTTCCTGAGAGTATGTTCGCAAATGGATTCTCCTTGATTTTTTTATTTTCACTGGTATAGAGTTCACTGTGAAGAAGGGATGGGGGTCTTTTCATATGAGCCGATGAACACCCGACCAGACGGAACTATGTATGTCCTGGGCAGGGATCGACAAGGATTCTGTCCTGCTGGGAAGCGGGGCCTCAGGGACTGAATCCTCGAAGACACCGGTTAAGTAATGATACGGAGAAAGGAAGGGAAAATGGTAAAGGAAATTGAGAGACCTGAAGATCTCAGTCAGGAGCAGATGGCACGATTTGTATTGGATATGTTTCATCGGATTTTTGTCCATTATACGATATGGTTCAGAGAAGTGGAACATCAAGTCGGCATGAGAAAAGCCTTGGACATTATGGAAAGTGCTTTAAGTGACAGTTACAGCATCCAGATGAACAGGATGGCCAAGTTCTTTGGTTTCGAACTCATCAACGGGATCCCGAAACTTCTTCTGGAAATGCCGAAGGAAAGACTTCTTGAATTAATGAATAACCTCGGTGTCAATTGGATCGCCAATGATGGAATCTGGTTTCAGGCCGTTGAAAAGAACCGGGACATGTTTGATGCCAAGCGCTGTAATGATTCCGCCTGGACAGACTTTTCCCCCATAGAGGCATGGTCCATCAAGCGGTTTTTGAATTTACCGGAATATCCCGGTCTTGAGGGATTGAAGAAGGCCTTGCGGTTCAGAATGTACGCGTTTATTAATGTCCAATCAATAATAGATGAGGGGCCCAATTCCGTCGTCTTCCAGATGAACGATTGTCGTGTTCAGTCAGCACGGAAACGCAGAGGCCTGGATGATTACCCGTGCAAATCCGCCGGTCTTGTCGAGTATAGTTATTTTGCCGAAAGCATTGATTCGAGGATTAAGACCGAGTGCATCGGCTGTCCGCCCGACGACCACCCCGATGAGTGGTTCTGCGCATGGCGATTCACGCTGTAGAAGGACGAATGAGAACGAAAGACCATCGCGCTTCTTCCGAAATGCCCTGCCCCCGCGCAGGGCATTTCATTTTCACCATGGTCCTCTGAATCCTTGTTCCCTCATGCCATCGGTTTCAGATGACGGCGATTCACTTTTGAATAATAGTTTTGCCGATAAGGTCGAGTGGAATCTTCGCCTTCGGGAACATCTCCAGCGTTGTCGTCAGATCCACATCGCCGTTTAGTTTATACTCGAGGCTGCGTCCGGACGTAAGCATATTGTAGACACCCATGCCGATTTCAGCATAATTAACCGATATGGGCAACGAGAAGCTCGATGTTCCCTTCGGTGCAACGGCGACTCTCTCGGTTCGAAGGCCCGAAGCCCACGGACTGCCGGCAACTTCCAGGGCATACCGTATCGACTGGAGGTTGAAGCCGAAACTGTTGGGATTTGAAATCGCTCCGGACACGACCAGTTCCGCACCGGACAACCCGAGCTGCCGTATCTGAATCCCCTTGACACTGATGCCGGGTACCTTCAGGAGGGGAAATGTCCCTTCTTTTGAAACGGGGATGCGGATCTTTCCGAGAATGGGCAGTTCGCAGACAACACCGGCATCGATCCGGTACGGGGCATCATCCGCTCCGGCAAGGGAAGAGAATGTCTTGTAGATATCGGCGAGATTCATCGTGACAGGCACATCCACGGCGGCGTCGCCACCTGCCGGGATCGACGTGGTCAGAGGCTGTTCTCCTTTGAGAAAGTGGTTTCCCGCCACCTTAAGATCATAGTCGTAGCCTGCGACACGAACACCGAAAACATTGGGATTCTTGACGGCAAGATTCACCATCAACCCGATGGACTCAAACGTAATATCGCTGAAACGAACATCATGCACGGCAACCTCCGGATTCTTCACCAGATCCTTCGTCTGCAGTCCCGCACAGGACATGACAAAAAGAGAAACAGCAAGAGAACATACCACCAGGCCGAAAGATATACTCGATCCTCTTTGAAAGCCGCCCATAATTCTGAACCTCCCGTGGTGCATTTCGTTTATTATGTCTCTCAAGGCGCCGTTGAACCATGAACACCTTATTTTCAGAAAAAGAAGTATGGCAGACGCCCACCGGCATGTCAAGATATCGGAAACGCAGAAAGGATGATTCCATATTTGACGGCACTGCAATGTTGAGAACAGAGCGGCCTGGTGGATAGTGGAATAGTGTTTCGTGGTAAGCGATAAGTCCCGATGGGGTAATCCCCATGCTTCGGCACAGGTGGACGTTTTGAACAGTCTCTTCAAAGGACTATTCCGACACCTCATCACCTCTACCTGCTCATCGTCTTTCCCGAATTACGTCTCGATGCCGAATTTATTGATGCGGTATATCATGGTGGGTCGGGACATGCCGAGGATTCGGGCGGCCTCGGTTTTGTTGCCGTCACTCTGCTTCAGCGCCTGGATAATCAGTTGTTTGTTGAGATCCTCAAGGTTCAGCCCCGACGGCGGAATTGTTATATCAGATATATTCGGGGGCGATGTCACTGTCCTTGCATCAGTCAGAAACGAGAGATGCTGTGTCTTTATTTCCGTATCGTCCTCCATGATCACGACTCTTTCTATGGTGTTCTTAAGTTCTCTTACGTTTCCCGCCCAGTAATGGTCCATCAGTTTCTTTTCGGCGCTTTTTGACAAGCTCCGGAAATTTTTGCGGCATTGCCGGTTGAATTTATCCATGTAAAAGAGGACGAGGGGGATGATGTCTTCCCGCCGTTCCCGCAGCGGCGGTAGGAAAATTCTGACGATGTTCAATCTATAGTACAGGTCCTCCCGAAACGTGCCCGATGCAATGGCTTTTTCCAGGCTTTTGTTGGTAGCGGCGATAACCCGCACATCAATTTTCTTTTCCTCCGTCCCTCCCACGGGGTAGAACTCCTTGTTTTCCAAAAAACGGAGCAACTTTACCTGTGCCGACGGGATCAGTTCACTGATTTCATCGAGAAACAGCGAACCTCCGTGGGCCAGTTCTATTTTTCCTTTCTTACCCTCATGCAGGCCGCCGGTAAATGTACCTTTTTCATACCCGAACAGCTCGCTCTCTAAGAGATCCTTGCTGATAGCACCGCAATTGATGGTGATGAAGGGTTTGCCGATCCTGGTGCTCTGATAGTGAATGGCCCGGGCGATGACTTCCTTTCCCGTTCCGGTCTCTCCCTCAATCAGGACGGTCGTATCATGACTTCTCGCAATCTTTCCGGTTTGATCGAGGGCCTCTTTCATCCCCTTGCTCTCACCGATGACATTAACGATATCGAACTCGGCCCGGCACTGTCTTCGCAGTTCCTCAACTTCCTTTTTGAGCTTCAGCGTATCCAGCGCCCGCTCGATGATCAGCTCCAGTTCATCGACATCGAGGGGTTTAACGAGGTAATCGTGTGCTCCCATTTTCATCGATGTGACAACCGTTGAGATATCCTCATATGCCGTCATCATGATGATGAGATATTCTTCGTCCCGTTTCAGAATCGCCCGCAGGGTCTCAATGCCGTCGATCCCGGGCAACCGAATGTCTAAGAGAACAAGATCAACGGAAGTTTTTTTCAGGAGTTCGACCGCTTCTTCACCGGTTCCCGCAACAATAACATCATATTTTCCCGACAGAATCGTCATGAGCGAATTCTGCAGAAGTTTATCGTCATCAACAATCAGTATCTTATATCGGTACATCGCGCTCACTCTTTGTATCTATTGGAAACCTGAGAATGAAGGTGCTTCCCTGCCCTGCCGAGCTCTGAATGTCGATGGTGGCTTGGTGCTGCTCAAGAATTTTATGGGTGATCGACAGCCCCAGACCGGTCCCCTCAGGTTTGGTCGTAAAGAACGGATCAAATATCTTGGAGATATTCTCAGGCATTATGCCGCTTCCGGTATCAGCTACCGACACTGCCAGAAACCCGCCGTTCTTCGGTGGATACTGTTCGATCATGCTCGTTATCCTTATTATACCTCCCGACGGAAGCGCATCCATGGCATTGATGAGGAGGTTGATGAAGACCTGCTGGATTTTGAGCGGATCAAAAACAATCGGAAAGCCTGTTTCGTCAAGATCAATATCTATGCCGATCTTCTTCTTTTTCAGCTGAGAATCAAGGAGTGCAACAGAATCCATGATGACGTCGTTTATACAACCGCTTCGCAATGCAGGAGTACCGGGTTTTGCGAAGTCGTGAATCCCCTTTACCAATCGTTTTATCCTGGTAATGCCCGTGAGCGTATCGCTTATGATGGGACGTATTTTTTCATCAATATCGAGCATTTTGGACAACATCTGAACATTGAAGGTAATGCTCGCCAGAGGATTTCTGATTTCATGAGCCAAACCGGCCGACAGCTCTCCCAGAGAGGTAAGTCTATCCATTCTTCTGATCATTTCCTCAGCTTTCTTTATCTCCGTCAGGTCCCGAATCAGTATGATAACTCCGTTTATTCTCCCGTCATGTCCTCTCAGCAGTGAAGAACTCAAACCCAGTGTCAGAGAAATGCCGTCGTCCTGTTCCAGCCTCACCTCCCGATTGTCAACAATACACATTCCGTTCAGCGCTTCTTCCACAATGTCGACGATACAACTCTTGCAAGCGGCAGCTACTGTCCTGCCGACGAGATTGGTTCGCGAAACACCCAAAATTTCTTCGGCTTTTCTGTTCATGGAGCTGACGGTTCCGGCGCAATCGACGGTCAGGACGCCATTGGGCGAACTTTCAAGGATATTCTCCGCAAAGTTCCTTTCCGTGATGACTTCCTCATAAAGCCTGGCATTTTCGATAAGAGTCGCCGTGTGGCCGGCAAAAATCATCATCAACTCCAGATCATCCTGGGAAAAGGCACATTCCTCATAGCTGTCGACGTTCAAGACTCCCAGAACCTGTTTCTCTCCAATCAGGGGAACGGCAAGTTCGGATTTGATTCCTTTGATCAGTTCCACATACCGGGGTTCCTTGTGTACATTTTTCACGAGCAGGGGGGTGCCGTTTCGTGCAACCCATCCGACGATGCCTTCGCCGATTTTTAACCTGAATGTCTCAGCATCGGATTTACGATATCCCTTCTGAGAAGCGATTTTCAGAAAATTATCCTCACTGTCGAGCAAAAGAACGGCACAGGTCGATGCCTTTGTAATCTTCAATGCGTTTGCAACAATGATGTTCAGCAATTTCTTCAGACTGAGTGTCGAACTGGTTTTTTTGCTGATTTGCTGAAGAGACAGCAGCTGCTCAATTTTTCTCTTGTTCTGTTCCTGCAGTCGCGCGTTTTCGATAATGATGCTGACCTGATTGGCGAACGTAGAAAAGAGATCAATTTCATTTTTGGTCAAATTTAATATTTCATTGGTTCTGTCCGCCCCGATGAAGCCGATAATTTCCTTTTTAATTTTCAGCGGTGCGGCAATCCCGGCGACACGTTCATAAATTCCGCGCAATTTGATATCTATGTTTGTAAGTCGCCTGTCTTTTTTGTAGTCTCCAATATACAGGGTCTTTCCCGTTTTTATAACCCGTGTCTCGACACAGTCGTGTCGATCCAGTTGATAAGGTACGCTCAACGCCCGCTTCGCTTCTTCCGGCGTGAATCCGATAACGTACTTGCATTCCAGGAGATTTGGATTCTTCTTATTGATCAGGGATATATTGACCCTGCTGAATCGAAACACACTTGCCGTCTCTTCCACGATGGCATTCAATACCCGGTCAAGGGATATCGGTCGGGTGAGCAGGCCGCTTATCTTGTGAATGGAAGACAGGAGCTTGTTTTTTGTCTCCAGCTCATATTTCAAGCGGGCTGTCCGGCATTCATGATCGTTTCCGTTTTTCATGATTTCGATTTGTTTCGTCTTCATGCCCGTCTTCATTGTGTGATTCATGCAGACATCCTCGCATCCGGGGAAGAGGCCTCTATTGCTTTGGTTGAATATACCATCATCGGAGACTCTTCAACCAAAATATGGTCAAGTTTGTCTGCATAAAAAAGCAGCTTGGATATCCGACGATCCCTCCCCTTCCTATTGCTCAATGAACATGCTCAACGAAACAGCACACAATGCTGACTGACTGCATATTTATTTCTTTCTCATCTGAAAAATGCCATGTACGAGGCAGCATATCTGTCCTGCCTCATCTTTCAGTTCCATGTCTATGATCCATTCAGCTTTTCCCTGCTCTTCCGCCGTTTTCATTATCTGACCGACCTGTTCGGGTGCGAACTCCAGTTCGACAGTAACACTGCTTGTGGCGGGGCGGATGTACCGAATCGTAACTTCCTTTAATATGGGAAAATACCGGGCATGATCGAAAGATGCGAAGAAAAGAACTCCCCCGGCAAAATCAGCGAGTGAAAAAAGCGACCCCGCATAGATAGTCCCGATATGGTTGACATTTGGTTTGAGCGGAAGGAGCACTTTCACATACCGCGTTCTGAAGTCAACAATCTTGATACCCATCTTTTCAATGATGCCGATTGCTTTTTCCAGATACCCTGTCATTTTTTTCTGTCTGTCTTCGATCATGGATTGTCCCTCATCTTTATCATCATCGTCACTTTCGGCATTTCATTGATCTCGTTCCCGGTTATCCCCACATCTTTCAGCATATCTTCAAATCTTCGGAATGCCGCCCCGCCGTTTGATTATGTTTCACTGTCAAGTTTTTTTCTGATATCCTGCCTGAGTTCCTTCTTGAGAATCTTGCCGACAGGATTCCGGGGAATCGCATCGATGAATTCCAGTCGTTCCGGCAGCTTGTACACGGCAATTCCCTTCTCCTTCATAAAAGACGTAATATCACTCAGGGTAATCTTTCCCTCTCCCTTCGGCACGACATACACGCACATCTTTTCACCCATGACGTCATCGGGCATGGCAATGGCGGCCACATCGGCTACCCCTGCATGTCCCAGGAGCATGTTCTCCACTTCTTGGGCACTTATATTGAAGCCGCCGCGGACGATGATGTCCTTCGTTCGATCAAAAAATCCGATGCAATTTCCATCCTTGATCTGAAAGAGGTCTCCCGTATTGAAATACCCATCGGTGTCAAACGCTTTTGCCGTATTTTCAGGGTCTCTGAAATATGCCGCCATGACATTTGGCCCCTTGTAATGAAGTTCACCAACCTGTCCGATTTCAGTCATCTCCTCACCGGTTGCCGGATCGACGATTTTTGCGTGAAAGTTCCCCGCCATAGCGGAATGCCATGTCACGCCGGGTTTCCCCCAATGAGGGAAATGATCGACCCGCATTTCCACGTCTGGAATGTCAAATGCCCCGGCAATATCTGCGGGCCCCTCGTTCATTCCCCAGATGTTGGCAAATCCGATCCCCCAGCGTCGCTGCAATTCCTGAATCGACCATAACGAGGGGGGTGCCGCGCCGATTGTTATCGCCCGCATACCGCTCAGGTCAAAGTGATCAACCTGGGGATGTTTCAGCAGTGCGTTAACGACGGCCGGAACAAGCAGGGTGTAGTGTATTTTTTCCGTTATCAGCTGCTTGATGAAGGTGGGACCGTCAAAGGGATGGTGCAAGACAAGTTTGCCGCCGCCGAGAAGCCATTCCGTATAAACAGTTCCGACCGATGCCATATTGACGAGCGGACCTGCGGTAATAAGATTATCACCAGGCTCGATAGGCGCCGTTTCAAAACAGAACGTGGCCTGACAGATCCAGTTGTTATGACTCAGCGGACATCCCTTCGGTTGTGCCTCTGTTCCCGACGACCAGCACAGGGTAAAGATATCATTAGCATCAATATGGATGTTTTCCAGCTTACCCGTTATATCTCCCCGGGACAATTCCCTGATTTCGTCAAGGGTTATGATGAACTGAAGTGAGGGATGTTTTGACATGAGGTCGATCCCCATTGCTTCATGCCCGAATCCTCCGAACTCCTTAATTGTGATGAACGCCTTTGCTTCCGTTTTGTTCAGTACATGGTTCAGCTCCGATACCCGCCACTGCATCGGTACCGGTGATATCAATCCACCTGCCCGGGTAATCGCCAGGTAGAGCATTGCCAGTTCCCAGCAGTTGGGAAGCTGGACGATTACAATATCATCTTTCCCGATGCCTTTTGATACAAGCCCCTCAGCAGTTGCATCAACGGCCCGATCAAGTTCCCGGTAAGTCAACCGTTCCGGTTCCAGACCGACCAACGCCGCCTTATTGAGGGGATCGACGAGACACACTTTATCGGGGTCCTTCCCCACATGCTCCTTGAAATAATCTATTAATGTTTTGTGACCCCATACTCCCTTTGCCGTCCATTCCTGAATCAGTTTATCTGAGGCTAAAATCATACGTTGTCCCTCCTTTTACAGTGATTGAGTGAACACCCTGCGGTTGAATGACCGCTGGGCTGATTCGTTTACCCCATTCCCGCCCAGTTATGCTTAATGCGGCAAAGCCGCACAGGCAGAAGGTCAAAGACTCATGGTTCAAAGTCGAACAGGTTACATCAATAAAACATCGTTCCAAACAGTCGTTCGCTCAAACCGATCAGATCCGCCCACTTCATGGGACCGCCTTTGTCCGGTGGAAATCCCGTACCCCAGATCATCCCCACATCGATCATCCTGGGGTCATTGACAATTTTACGGTCCAGAAGATCCTTCCCTACTTTTATCATTCCTTCGAGAGCCCCCATTTGGATATCCTCCGCGCTCCGTTCGCGGGGTTCCCGTTTGGCAATAAGCGGCAGAACATCGGGATCGACACTTCCGTCTTTCAGGAAAAAGCCTTTCCCCGATTTTTTCAGACCGAGACGCCCTGCTTCCACCACATTCTTCAGTGTCTGCTGTTCTTCTCCCAGACCGACAAATACCTTGTAAGGCACGTCGATACCGACTTCATCGGTCAACCTGACCGGTCCCACGGGCATCCCGAAACTCATCATAGCACCGTCAATCTTCTCTATGGAATTCCCTTCTTCCAGGTACTGGAAGGTCTGCCGAATATACGGAAAGAGGAGGGCATTGACGACAAAACCGGGATTATCAAAGCAGACAATCGGACGTTTTCTGATCGAAGCAGCAAAATTCAGGAGGTTATTGACGGTACCCTGGCTCGTTTTCTCCCCGCGCACCACCTCAACCAATTGCATGATCCAGACGGGTGAAAAGAAATGGGTGCCGCCGAAGCGTTCCGGATGGGTAACATATTCAGCCATGGCGTTGACCGAGAGTGATGACGTATTGCTCGCAATGAGACCGTCGTCACGCACCGCATCGCAGAGTTCACGGTATACCTGTTTCTTCACGTCGATGTTTTCGAAGACGGCCTCAACGACGAGATCCACCTCTTTGAATGCGCCGGAATATTCGGACGTCGTCGTCAGGAGATTCATGAGATCGTCGACAGAGCCCTTGAGCCGTTTTTTTTCGGCCATCCCGTCCAGTATTTTTTTAACAAATGCCCTGCCCGGTTCGAGGGCTTCCGGAATATCCTTTACAATGACGGGAACCTGCATGTTCCGGAGGATATCGATAACAATCCCCCGTCCCATGGTGCCGAAGCCGAGAACGGCGATCTTTTTCAGAGGTGTGGGTTCAAAACCCCTGGTCATCAAGGCCTTCGGTTTGTCCGTCAACCCTTTAATGAAGAAGGTATTGATACTTCCCTTCGCTTCCGGCAATACGGCAACGTCGGCAAAATAATTCTTTTCGATTTCCAGTCCTTCTTCCAGCGAAACTTTTAATCCTTCCTGCATGGACTTTATGGCCAGCATGGGAGCGGGAAGTTCTCTCCCTCTGGTTGCCTTCAACGCACCCTGCCGTGCCTGCTCTGCAACGGCATCAATCTGAGAAAAATCATGATCGGGACGCTTTAATGATGCCGTTCCCGCAATGAGATCATCGAGGAATGATCGTGCCTCTTTGAGCAAGTCGCTGTCGGCGGGAACAACACGATCAACAATGCCCACATCACAGGCTTGCGCCGCCGTCAGGTTCCGGCCCTTCAGAATCAGCTCAATGGCAGGGTAGCCGATGAGGCGGGGCAGCCGCTGCGTTCCGCCGCCACCGGGGAAAAGCCCCACCAGGATTTCAGGAAGGCCGATAAGGGTCGTCTTCGATTCCTTTGCAATCCGGGCCGTAAAGGCAAGGGCAAATTCAAGCCCCCCGCCCAGACAGTGGCCGTTAATGGCTGCAACGGTGGGAATATTTAACGCGCTGAAGCGGTTAAACGATTCATGGAAGACATTGAGTATCTCCATGGCTTTTTCCCTTGTTTTGATTTCCTCGATCATTTTGAGATTGGCACCGGCAAAAAAGTTGTTCGGTTTGCCTGAAATGAAAATGACTCCCTTCAGGCCTGTATCCTGCTCAAGGCAGCCGAGAACATCGCGAAAGCTTTCGAAAGCCTCGTCAGTCCACGTGTTCATAGCATCACCCGCCACATCAAACGTTACAATGCCGATATCGTTTTCGACTTTAAGAGTGAATATCTTCTTGTCTGTCATATCACCACCTCCTTTGTGACTTCATCGTGATCTATAAAACGTACCGGAAAAGATCACTTTTCTTCTTCTCGCTTCGCTCTCTCCATATCCCTGAGTTCACGCCTAAGGACCTTACCCACGGCACTTTTGGGAAGTGAATCGATAAACTCGATGATCCGGGGCACTTTATATGCCGCCAACTTCTCTCTGCAGAATTTGATAAGTTCATCCTTCTCAATCGACTCGCCCGATTTCGGAACAATAAAGGATTTGACTGTCTCACCCCTATATTCATCGGGGACTCCGATGGTACAGGCTTCCATGACTTTTGGATGCTCGAACAGAACCTCATCCACTTCTTTGGGATAGATGTTATAACCGCTTGCAACAATGACATCTTTTTTCCTGTCTACAATGGTGAGATACCCCTCATCATCGAGGAAACCGATATCTCCGGTATAAACCCACCCATCTCTCAATGCGTGTTCAGTCTCTTCCGGTTTATTCAGATACCCTGTCATGACCTGGGGACCCTTGAAAACAACTTCACCAGCCTCCCCTTGGGACAATTCCCTGGTTCCCGTGTCTATGTCGACGATTTTGAGGTCCGTGTCGGGGAATGGGATGCCGACTGTTTCGGGCTTTTCTTTTCCGCGCCATGGTGTCGCCGTGCCCATCGGGGATATTTCCGTCAGTCCATAGACATTGATAATGGAAACATCTTTGAGGGTCTTTAACTGTCGTATCGTCTCAAGAGCAAGAGGACCGCCCCCGGCAATGAAACACTTGACGAAAGAAAAATCCATTGATGTGAATTTCTCATTGTTCAAAAGACCGACGAATATCGTCGGCACACCCGGCACCATCGAAGGCTTGGCCATATTGACAATCGTAGTAATGGTATCAGGTTCGGGACGAGGGACCAGAACGTTCGTCCAACCGGCGTAAATACAATTATTCTGCATGCCCGTATACCCTGCCGAATGGAAAAAGGGAAACACGGCAAGCATACTCTCTTCGCCGTCTTTCAGATCATAAAACCACGATCTGAACTGCTGGACGTTCAGTGAAAGGTTGGCATGAGTCAGCATAACTCCCTTGCTGACTCCCGTTGTTCCACCGGTATACATGATGTTCCCCACGGCATTCCACTCGGCGGCGTTATCCACCTTATTGTCGCCATATGTATCCATGAGATCTATGAATCGATAAACATCAGGTGGAAGTTCCTTCCGATCACCTTCATTCCCGTCAGCCGCTTGAAGATAATCATTGGCACTGCAGATGATGATTGGTCCGATCCTTGTCCTTTCCCGGACTTTGAGAGCCCTAGGAAGTAATATATCGAGTGTTACAAGAACGGTTGAATCAGAATCATTGAGCTGATATTCAAGTTCTTTTTCCGTGTAGAGCGGATTGTTCATCACGGTCACCGCGCCTATTCGAAACGTTGCAAAGTCGGCAATAACAATCTGGGGAATGTTCGGAAGAAGCATGGCGACCTTATCCCCCTTGTTGACACCGAGGGCCATCAAAGCCCGGGCACACCGATTGACCAGTTTCTCCAATTCAGCAAAAGAAAATTTTCGCCCCAGGTAAAAAAGGGCGGTATGCTCAGGATACCTGCCGGCGGTTCGCGTCAATATCTCCGGCATGGTAATCTCTTCATAATTGACTGCTTTCGGCATTCCAGGCGGATATGCCTTATGCCATAGTCTGTCAAAGTTCATAATCCCTCCTTGAAACGAAATGATAATGGACGTTAGATCATAACCATGTCAACGGCACAGTCCTCAATGTGCCCGTCTATTTCAAGCCTTCCCTTCTCAATACAGATCAACATCAGTCCGTGTGGCATTGATGTATTTCTTTTGAGCAGGTCACACTAATTTTTCGGATAAAATACATTCTTCAGGCTGTTTCTGAGTTCTCCTCGAAGATCGGGATGGGCGATCGCAATCAATGCTTCAGCACGCTCCCGTCTTGATTTGTAACGTAGGTGAGCAACACCGTATTCCGTGACAACGTAGTCGGCAAATGTCCGGGGTACGGTAATCGGGGTTCCCGGAGGAAGTTCAGGTACGATGGAAGAAGCCAGAGTGCCGTCCTTTAACTTACGTGATGATGTGAGGAGGGTAATTCCTCTCCCTCCTTTCGAATAGGCGGCGCCGATCATGAAATCCAATTGCCCGCCGGAACCACTGATCTGCCGGTGCCCCAATCCTTCCGAACAGATCTGACCGCTGAAATCCACCAGCAATGCCATGTTCATTGCCACCATATTAGGATGCTGTGCGATGAATGCCGGATTGTTGGTATAACGGGCGGGATAAAATTCGCATGAAGGATTCATATGAACATACTTATACATCGCATCGTCGCCGACACAGAAAGTGGCAACAGTGGTCCCTTTGTGGAAGGGTTTTAATGCATTGGTGACAACCCCTTTAGCCACGAGATCCTGCAGACCTATGGGGAACATTTCTGTAAGTACCCCGAGATCGTTCTTGCCTTCAAGTCCGCTTGCCACCGCTTCGGGGATTCCGCCGATTCCCATCTGAAATGTATCCCCGTCACGAATCAGGCCAAGCACGGAATCTGCAATGCCTTTCTCTACTTCCCCGGGCTCGGCCCTGACATATTTTGGCAATGGCGACGAATTTTCAACAAAAAAGTCAAACTCGGAAATGTGCAGCCAGTTATCACCATAGATTACCGGTATCTGATCGTTCACTTCTGCGATGGTAACCCGCTGTTTACCGGAAGCTCTTCCCTCCCGGATGGCCTGCATGCTGTAAAAGTTCGTCAATCCGAGATTGACATATCCCTGTTCATTCGGCGGTGAGACCATGTGTATATAAACATCGCAGATTTTCCCGAATTTTTCACCTGAATCGGAACTTGTTATCGGGAAAAAATCTGCCTGCATAGATGCACTTATTCGTCGGTTTGGCGCCGTCCCAAAACCGGGCATGTAGTTGATGTGTCCGTCAATACTTGACATAAAATCGGGATCATAGAGCTTGCTCATCCTGACTTGAACGGCATCCAGAATTCGAACTCCTCGTAATTCTTCATGGCGATCCAGTATTGCATGATACATATCGGTGGAACATGCTCCGACACCCAAACCGATTCCTATAATATCACCCGATTTTACCTGTTGTGCCGCTTCTTCCTGAGAAACCATTTTTCTTTTGTACTCTTCTTTCCACATCATGGTATTCCCTCCTTGTCTGTTAATTGGATAGTCCCACTGCTCTCGACATGCACCTCTTCACGTTTGACAGCATCAGTGAAGCGGTCCTTTACGATTCATAATCCCATCATTCGCCCGATAATGAGCTTCATCACCTCGGTGGTCCCTGCGAAGATGGGAATGACCCGCACATCACGGGCAAATCTGCAGATGGGATATTCTTCCATATATCCATATCCGCCGTGTAACTGAACGCAGTGATAAGCCACGCGATTCGCCATCTCAGGTATCCAGGCCTTGGCCATCGACACCCGTTTTACGATGTCCTTGCCGGCAATATAGTCAACAATAAGAGAATCGACGAAAGTCCTTCCCAGCTCGATCTCCGTAGCCATCTCGGCGATCTTGAAGGTATTGTGCTGGAACGACGAAACCGGTTTGCCGAATATCGTCCGCTCCTTACAATATTTGACGGTCATATCCAGCATGGCCTCCGCCATAGCCTGTGCCATGATTGAAACAACAAGCCGCTCCTTCTGGAGATTCTGCATGAGGTAATAAAAACCCTTGCCATCTTCACCCAGGAGATTTGAGACGGGCACACGGCAATCCTCGAAAATGAGTTCTGCCGTATCCTGACTGTGCCACCCCATCTTCTTGAGATTACGCCCTTTCGAAAATCCCTGAGTGCCGGCTTCGACACAGATGAGACTGATCCCCTGATAACCTGCAGTCGGATCGGTCTTGACAACGACAATTACCAGATCGCAGTGTATTCCGATGGAGATGAACGTCTTCTGTCCATTAATGATATATTCATCGCCATCCCTGACGGCGGTCGTGCGAATCGCCGCCAGATCGGAGCCGGTATTCGGCTCCGTCATCGCCACTGCCGTTACGATGTCGCCGGAAACGCATCCCGGCAGCCATCGCATCTTCTGTTCATCGTTTCCGTTGTCGTTAATATAATGAACGACGATATCACTGTGG
>DSDU01000216.1 GCA_011056835.1 Deltaproteobacteria bacterium | reverse complement strand
CACGTATACATGATATGACGTCAACAAAGGTGACTTCAGGACATCGGGGCATGGATATAGAACGGGAAAGTATCCTTTTTCAGAAAAAGCAACCTGATGTGCGGGCGAAAGCCGCCCGGTTGTGGGTCGCTTTCTTCTCGAGGCAACGTGCTCCTGTGGTTTGTCCGCAACATGACCAATGCTATGTTACCGGACAGGTATAGATGGTACCAAGGACGGAAACTTTTCTGAGCATAAGTTATTTTCCCGGGAGTGCTTTCCGGAGAAATGTGAAAATATAAATAAATCCATAACACTGAAATCCGGGCGGATGAAGCGGATGTACGTACTCAGAAATGAATGGAGATTTTTTCTCTGCATCGTGGCGATGGTTATATTTGCCGGTTTCGAGAATGAAGCAAATGCCGCCGGAGAACGAAAACCAAAGATCGTCATCATGGAACTTCATGGGATGAAGCAGGGAATCCTGGATGAGGGGCTTGAAAATCTTCCTCATTTCAGGGAAATATTGATGGGGGCTCAGAATGAACAATCCTATGTATACTTTCCCAGAGTGATGGTTACCATGCCTGCTGCTTCCGTACCGGGTATCACCTCGATGTATACCGGCCTCCATCCGAAACACACCGGTGTTGTGGCAACGATATGGTTTGATCGTGAGACCCGTAACGTGCGGACGATGATTTCATACGGGCAGCAGAGAATCAATAACATATTAAAAGATAATGGTGTCGATACTCTTTTTGATATGGTGGGCAATGCAGGGATGCGCTCAATGACGGCCATGCTGATGGTGACCAAGGGAGCGGACTGGTCATTGAAATCAGGGGCTTTTTTCTGGGGAAATGCATCGGTTCTCGGACTGCTTTCAAAAGGATTCTGGTTCCCTTCCTGCAGGTATGTCGATGAAAGAACAGTCAGGGCGTTCGAAGACGGCCATCTTTTCAATTTTAACAAGAGTTTGAAGGGTATCGTGAAATACGACGGCGAAGCGCCCGATGTCATGGTTTTACAGCTATTGGGAGCCGATCTGGACGCGCATTATCCGTCTTCCGAATTAATCCGGAAAAATGCGACGATGGACGAAATTCAAAAACACTACGCGGAAACCGTGCTCGATCCGCTCATGGGCCGTATCATAAAGTTACTGAAAGACGTGGGTTGTTATGAAAATACAATCTTCTTGTTTGTGTCTGAGCATGGCTTCACGAAAATAGAGGCATTTCTGTCAAATGCCATCGTAGATGAGAGCCTCCGACCATCGTTCAGACTGGCCGGCCGTGGTGTCGACAATGGTGACGCGGAGGCCGTCATTATGCCCGGTGCCTGTACGAAAGAGATCTATCTCAGAAATCGTAAGTCTCGGAAATGGATGGGTCCTCCCCGGCTTCTGGAGGATGTCAAACCGGCGATTGATCTCCTGCTTCGGAATGCCGATATGACCGACCATATGAATGCCTTGGTTATCCGGCAATATCCAGGAGAACGGCACGAAGGAATAGAGGAGAATGATCAATGGTGGTGTTTCGAATGGGAAGGCTATCGTCATGGCGCAAACGATTCGAGGGGATTCTTTGATGCTCTGAAGCCCCTGACGGAACTTGCCGGTCGCTTCGAACTGAAGGATTATGTCGTGAACGGTCTGAGAAATCAATACACGAGAACAACGGCTCCCGATATCAAGATCATTAACAGGAAGGGGTCATATTTCGAAAATGATCCGAGAAAATACGGCCATCACGGCAGTTACTATCCGAGTGACAGCATTGTGTCGTTCTGGGTGGGTGGTCCCGGACTGGGTGCTGTCTTTCCGGGTCGACATGTCTATAATCAGGATGTTTCAACCCGCGATCTTGTTCCCATGGTGGCCTCGCTATTGGGGATCTCAATTCCACCGGGACTTGACGGAGAAGACCCCTTGCATCGTATTGCCGCAAGCGGAGAGTGGATGATCGACGAAGAGCAGACAGGTGATTCATCCGCACATATCCGTGATTAATGGGTCAACGGTCGTTCATGTGGTTCAGCATGTGCGCAATGACCACGCTATGACCGTAGTATTCCGATATACGGGTTATGATGATCAGTTAGAAAAAGTAAATAAGGCTTCGTTCCGATACCCCTGCCGGTGATTCTAAGGGATTTCGGATGGCGTGAAGGCGGACGTTTTTGAAATGTCTCCACGCCGGTATTCTTTCAACGATAACTCTAGTCTCGATTATGCTTTCTGCAGGTCGGTTCGATATCCTGAGTGATTGTATGGTCGATCGGTTTTTCCGGCTCAGTTTGCGGGGTGTCCATCAATTATCTTCTGGAGTTTCGTATTCCCCGTCGGTTTCATCGGATTTTTCATCTTCCCCGGTCGGCGAACGGGAATCCTCGCCTTGAGAATCGTTTCCGCGTGTTGGAAGGTTGGAAACAACGTCATCCTGCTGCTTTACCTGTTCAGTCAGTTCCCTGATTTTGCGCTCAGCTATTGTGATCCTGGCCTCTACCTTGATCCGATCTCCTTCAGTAGTGTGTTTTTTTGTTTTCAAATTTGCAATATTCTTTATATTCTTTGCCTTATCGCCCAATCCCGCTCTGTCAATTGCTTCAACCTTTGCGATATCAAGATTAAGTGATGCCGCCTTGTAGTCTTTTTCCACCAAGTCCGCCTGAAGTTTGTAATATTCTTTTTGGGCACCGGCCAACTCGTTTTTCAGGGCTGCAAGTTTCAGTTTTTCATCAAAGGCTTTCAATTCGGACTCTGCCTTCGAAATCCCGTGCCGCTCATCTTCAGGTACCTGGGAATATAACTTATCATCAACATTTGATGTGATTGAACCGACCTTTGATGTGATTGAACTTGTCAGATTCTGGGTGGTCGCACAGCCTGCCGTTATAAATATCGTCACTACGAGAGCTAAGCTAATGCCGAAAAAACTTTTCATCACAGCCCCTCCTTTTTATAAATTACGAATCGTTCTTCCCGTATATCGGAAGCAACACGTTCTTTCACGTATCACCTTGAATTTATTGCAGACATAGCGCAGAGCATCATGTAACGTCCCTGATCTCCTGACGCCGTGTACCGTACCATGAAAAGGGTGAGCGGTAAAGATATTATTCTTCGACGTTGTTGAGCGGCAATTAATTCCTTGACGGGTTTATCAGGTGAATATCGGGCTCGTATGGTTTGATGCTTCAAGCACTGAAAGATGTGCTTGTAAGGGACGTCATTCGTATGTTGTAAGCCATGTACGGGGAACAGCCTCAAATCGGAAAGTTTCCGACGGCCTGTCGGGAATGTGGCCGCGTCGCAAAGATCTGCGATGAAACGCCGATATGCTAAGGGAAAATATTCTTGACACAGTGTTATCCGGTTCGTACTATGCATGAGGGATTACAAAACACGGGGTATCCCTTCACCGTTTTTCCATCGTTTTATCGAAAGAGAAGGAATAGAAATCTTATGAGAAAATTGAGGAAAGAAAGGCGGAAAAAGGGACGGTTGCATATTAATTCTCCTCTCATGGGGGAATCATTGGTGAGCAAAAGCTTTCTCAGGCACACGGAAGCGCCGGAATACTTTCGGATGCACCCCGATATAAACGTGCTGAAAATAGGCGGGCAGAGCATTATTGATCGGGGGCGGGAAGCGGTTTTTCCCATTCTCGATGTGCTTGTGCAGGCCAAAGAACGACATAAGATTATTCTGATGGCAGGGGGCGGTACCCGTACCCGTCATATCTTCAGTATCGGCGTGGATCTGGGAATGCCGACGGGAGTTCTCTCAAAACTTGCTGATAAAGTATCGTGGCAAAATGCTGAAATGCTGAGCGTTCTGCTTGCCAAGCACGGTGGTGTCAAGATCGGCCATGGCGACAACCTTGAACAGTTGACCATGTTCTGTCAGCTCGGATACATACCGATAACGTATGGCATTCCACCTTACGGTTACTTTGAACATCCGGCCGAGTACGGTTCTATCCCGCCCCACAGGACAGACTGCGGGGCCTTCCTCCTGGCGGAGAATATCGGTGCACGATCGCTGATCTATTTGAAAGACGAACGAGGACTCTACGAAGATGATCCAAAGAAGTATACGAAGGGGGAACGAAAGAGCCTGAAATACTTCAGTCGAATTTCGGCAGACCAACTCTTGGCGATGGATCTGGACGACCTCATCGTTGAGCGGGATGTTCTGGTCTTTTTAAAGCGGTCAAAAACGATGAAAGAATTACAGATTGTGGATGCCCTCAACCATCCCGAACACATCCTTGCCGCACTCGACGGGGAGCATGTCGGTACGATCATATACAGAGACTGAGGGGCAATTTCATCTTTATAAACAGCGGAAAGACATTCGGCAGCTTATTCGGATTCTTCCTTGCCCGCTTTGAGGATAACCAGTTTTGCGCCGGTTGCTTCGGCTATCTGTTCGAGTTCCTTATGTCTCATATGAAGGGCATAGAGTTTGAGATCCATGCCACTGATACCGCATACACGGTAACGGGGCTTTTTTTCTCCCTTTTCAATTTTACGACGTTCGCGAACAAAAATCATGGCTCCCATATATGCCTCCTTGAAGTCGGATGAAATAGAAAATGTTGTTTATTTCATCAATGTTTGTTATTATTATATATCCTCATAGGATATATGTCAAATTAATATTATAGGTGATAATGAAGAAAAAACGACAGCCATCGCAAGGAAAACAGGAACGGTATATTCAACCGTCAATTCTTCTGGGGCTCTATGATAAACCCTCATACGGGTACGAACTGATCCAGACGATTCAGAACTTTGGTTTCATTCAGGGGCAGGCGCCGCCCGGAATGATGTATCGTCATCTCAGACAGTTAGAAGAGGACGGCCTGGTAGCATCGGAATGGAACACGGACGGAAGCGGTCCCGCCCGCCGGATGTATCATCTTACGCCGGATGGTGAGGAAATGCTGACAATCTGGATCGATTTCATGGATCGGAAAGCCGAGAATCTGACAAAATTTATCAAGCAGTATAGTAACGTTAGGCGGAGTAAGCGATAAACGGTTCGGCAAACGCGCCCGCCCGGGACGCACCCATCATCATATTAAACCCAACGATGCATGAACGGTTGCGCCATAACCCGCATGTGATGGACTGAGCGTTCCCACAGGTGCTCATCACGTTCGGCAAAGGTTTCCGGTCGGGCGGGACAGTAATGCTATGATTGTGCAATCTGCTCAGAGTGATTGTTTTGTCTCTTTTCACCAAGGGATTCCCAGATCCCTTCATCCCCCGGCGTTACAATGAGCACGGGCCTGTTTCCCAACAGACGGGGACGGAGCCATCCCTTAGAAACAACTACATCATCGGAAGAAGGAACAAGGGCGTTTCTATCTATCGATGTCACCATAATGCCGTCGCGCTCCAAGTCTGAAATTTTTATGCTGTCGGGATAGGTGCGAAGTCTTCCATATTCGATAAACCGCCCGCACCATCCCGAAGCAGTCAATCCGACTGCGGCTGTCGCTCCA
Organism: Deltaproteobacteria bacterium; assembly: GCA_011056835.1. Lineage (GTDB taxonomy): Bacteria > Desulfobacterota > Syntrophia > Syntrophales > UBA6807 > DSDU01. Next base: position 10,576 of record DSDU01000216.1, on the reverse strand, counting down.
ATGATGCCGTCATTCGTTCCGCCATGACCGGATATGTGTAACGTCTGTGAGAATTTAATGACGTCTTTTTGACGGAGTACCCGTGAGGTACATTGAAATCCCACGTCGATGACTTCGTGCAGCGCCACTTCGTTTTCACATGCCACGCAAAGTCCGGGATCACTGCCCGGCAAGGAGTACGTTTCTATGTGCTCTACTGCTCGTCTGATGACATCATCTTTGTATGAACCGTCCGGTACATTCACGATGACACATGCCGAACTGTTGTGTGATGTATAGGGTATTGCATCATGAACCAGGAGTTGTTGTCTGACCACTCCCCACACGACGTAATCGGGTGGCAGGGAGTGTTCAAACCATCGTGCCAGTTTCCCGGTACCGCGATCGGCTTCACTGTTGTCGGTGTCGTCAAAACCAATAAAAATACGCATTGTTTCCCTCACAAAAACTGCTGTTCGTGAAATGATTGTCCCGGTTCTCAAAAAATGTCGTCACAATATCACCCCAATAAATCCATTGGAATAACATGATGTTATGTACCAGCGGCCTCGTTAAAGAGCATGACAGAGGGGTTATGATCCACCATGGATAACAATTCTCCACACAATCGTCTCCTTACTATTCAATTTGTCACTTCATGTCAATATTTATTGGTAATGGTTTGTTCATGTCAGTAATAGTAATAAAATTCATAATGTTGACAGTGCAGATATCTCGTGCTATCCATATAACTATGAAAGAATTAATGACGACAAAAGAATTGGCGGATTTTCTCAGGCTCAACGAGAAGAAGGTGTATCAGATTATCCGGGATGGGAATATCCCGCATGTAAAAATTGCCGGTAAATGGCTTTTTCCGAGAGTCCATGTGTTGAGGTGGATCGACGAAAACGTAGAACGTGAGCGGGATATCCGGATTATTGGGAGTGATGACATCCTCTTGGCCCGTCTTCTATCTTTCTACTCCGGAGAAAATTTCCCCGGATCGATCATATTCTATTCTTCAGTCGGCAGTCTGAAAGGCATTGAATCTCTCATCCGAAAGAAAGGTCAGGCCTGTTGCATTCATCTTCTGGATAGTGAGACTGGCGAATATAACCTTCCCATCCTCAGAAGAATGCTTTCATCGCAAAAATATATCGTTGTAAATCTGTGGCATCGAACACAGGGACTCATTGTGAAAAAAGGAAATCCGTACGCCATTAAAGGGATCGATGACGCTGTGAATAAGCAAGTCCGGTTTGTCAACAGAAATGAGGGATCCGGTACTCGGGTTTTGCTCGAGTACCTCATGCGTCAATCCGGTGTCAGTGAAAAAAACATCGACGGTTTTTCCAATATGGCCGATTCTCATCTGTCTGTGGCACTGAAGGTATTTCTCGACGAAGCTGACGTGGGTATGGGTATTGAGTATGTGACCCATCTCGTGCCGCTCGACTTTATACCGCTTAAAGAAGAGCGATTCGATCTTGTTATCCCGAAAGAATTATGGCCGACCAGTGTTATTCAGCAGTTCATTTCTTACATACGGCCTGAAAAGATCGCTGCCGTCTCCCGCAATCTTCCCGGCTACAATATGGTGGATACTGGGAAAATATTGTTTGAAAGCTGAATCATCGCCGGTTTCCACGTCGAGAACCTTCGTTCACATGAATTGCGTTGATTTCGCCGGTGGTGATGTCGGATCGAGAAGACAAGGGAATGAAGCGCCGGAAATCCTAATAAAGGGTGATTCGTAAATCGTATATCAGACACCGGAATCCGCGGATCCGGCTCTTCACGCTTCGAGCCGTCGCCTGATGAGTTCATAAGCTTATGAACTCATTCCCTTCCTCATTCCTCGCGCGGTGTCTGTTGACTTGATCCTTGAGAATTTCCGGTTGTGACGTTGCCGCTTCGCTCATCCATGTCTGGTTTTCATGATGACAATATATAACGAGAATCCAAACCCGACGGCATTTCCCATGATTATCGGCATTGCCTGTATGAGAAGGCCATAAACCAGCCAGAGGAAAAGACCGCATGAGAGGACGGCAAAGGCCCAGAGGGACAAATCATCTGTTTTCTTGGTTCGATAGACCTTAACAACCTGTGGTGCCATGGAAACGGCCGACAACAGAGCCGCCAGAAAGCCGATTGAGTTCACAAGATCCATAGAAATCCTTTCGTCGTTTGCAATGACTGTTTTCAATAGGATGATTCGAAGTTGATGTTGTTCCGTTTCGCCCACGGAACATTCAGTTTACAGAAGTTCAGTACGCTTTTCTGTCCCGGGGGAAATCCATCATTTCCTGAGTATTGTGACAGATGTGTCGGTTTCGAGTGAACAGGGTACTTTCTATATTCATGATGATCCGGTTGTTCAAGCAGACCGTGGAAACCGGTTTACCGAAGCCATACACCACCATACCATGCGTATCGACGGTGGCATATCGCCGCTACGAAGGTTCAGGGGCATCGCGGTATGTCGGGGCGGATGGATCAATGGCCTGTTACAGGCTGAAACAGGCGACAATGTCGGATGACGAAATACGAATAATATATGAGATCTAATGTACATGTTCCTAAATCCCGGCTCACCGCATGGACCCCGGATCGATTTATGAACGACGAACCATGGTTTCCTTTTCTCCGCTTCCGTACAGTGACGCCGCAGGCCTCGAATAAAAAACGGTGATAATGAAAAAGAAGCGCATTGTTGATATCCCTCTGTTGTCACTGTGTTTCACGATTCGCTTTTATTTTCCGTCACGCGCGGCGTTTCATCCGGAAAGGGTATCGTCAGCTCATATGCCCCTTCACTGACAGTGGCTTTCATCGGGTATGGCGATTTCTCGTACACCTTCATCATTGCCTTATTTGCGGTCAGTACATCGGCATTGAATCCTTTTATTCCCCGTTGCCGTGCCAGTTGCATGAGCAGGTTGAAGAGAAACGTTGCAATCCCTTTACCCTGATAGTCTTCATCGACAATAAATGCCGTATCGGCAAATGTGCCGTCTTCCACGATTACATAGCGTCCCTCTGCGATGATTTTATCGACCCCTCCTTCCTCGACAACGCCGACAATCGACATGGTTCGGTTAAAATCGACGTTGACATACCCCTGCATTTTCATATGGGGCATTGTCTTAATCGGGCTGAAATATCGGTAATAGACGGCCTGATCGGAAAAACGATAAAACAACCGTCGCATATCATCCTCGTCCGACGGTCTGATCGGTCGAAAGCGGACGGTGACGGTATCTTTGAACACATGACTGATATTAATCTCATGCGGATAGAGATGTCCCGATTCCGTAAGATAAATCTGATCCCGGTATAAGATATTGAACTCTTTGGCGCGTTGCACCAATGTGCCCCGGTCATCGGGATGGGCAATATCGATCAGTGCCAGCGCCCGTTCCCTGACAGATCGACCGGAGAGATAGGCGACACCGTATTCTGTAACAATCATGTCGAGAGATTCGCTGATTGAAAGTTGAGCTGGATAGTCCTTAACTGAAAGGACGATATTCGATTCATTCTTTAAATTACGACTCGGCAGAGCAAAAATGGTTCGCCCGCCCCGCGAAAGTGAGGCCCCCCAGAATAATTCCTGAATTTCTCCGAGGCCTGCAATAATGTTTCCCTTCCCCACATGGAGGGCGACTCCTCCGGTGAGATCTATTTTCCGGGCCGGTATAATCGCCACAAAATTATCATTGAGCCCAATGCTTCTCGGATCGGCAACAATATCGATTCCCTGAAATTCGATCAGGGGATTGTTGTCCAACCACCGCATCAACTCACGTGTTCCCTGGGCATAGGTGACGAGGCTTTTGCCCCTGAAAATCCGTTTTCTGCTGTTGGTGACTGCTCCGCTTTTGATGAGGTCCATTAATGCATCGGACATAACGACGGAATGAACGCCCAAATGTCGTTTCCGGATCAAATGTTTTCCGAGAGCCTCGTAAAGCGGTCCCATGAAGAAGGATATGCAGCTTCCGTCTTCAATGACATTGGTGATGTTTCGGGCGATTGTATTGAATTCCTCCGAAACGTTCCATCGTGAGAAGTAAATCGGATCTTCCGCTGACCTTACGAGATAATTGAAATCGGTGACGTGTACAAATGTATCTCCCAGTGTTCTTGGAATCTGTGAGTTGATTTCTCCCACTACCAGCGAAGCCCGTTCCATGGCAAGTTTGGCCACATCGGCCGATATGCCGAGGCTGCAGAATCCCGCCTCGTCGGGAAGGGTTACCTGAACAAAGGCGGCATCGACCCTGAGGGCTCCTCTCCTGAACAGTCGGGGAATTCTTGAATATCTGATCGGGATGAGGTCAATTCTTCCCGCCGTAATGGCCTCACTGGCAACCCATCCGGAGAAAAAAGTCCGGAGTCGATATTTGTGCGAGTACCGTTCATCAATTGGAATGGCGTCGCCGAGGCTGACGGGCTGTATGAGTTCGAGGTCCTTGAGATTGCTGAGATCCGAGGCCATGAGATATTTGACCAATGTGCGCGGTTCGGCCACTCCGGTGGCAAGAAAAATACTCATACCCGGTTCGATAATTTCCATGACTTTTTCAGGAGAGACGACGATGCTTTCCCACGGAACGGACGAATCCGCTGATTGGATGGCCTTTTTTTCTTTTTTACCGAACTGATTGAATAGCTTGACCATTGGGCGATTATAACAGGTTGCGACCTATTATCAAGAAGAAACAAGTATTTTTGATTATTGTGCGGCATAGCCTGTTGAGCGCTTATTCTGTCGATTATCCGATGAATAGTGTTATGCCGCAAAATCACCGGGTCTCCTTTTTAATCCCGTTTCCCCCCTCATAGATGTCATATTCCAGCAGGCGACATTCGATAGTGCTGTTGAAAAAGATGAGCCGTCGTTTCGTTCGCAGTCCCACATGTTTCGCCAGTTCGATATTGCCCGTAAATATATAGCCCTGGTACCCTTGGCACTTTTGTTTAAAGAAGTCGCCGATAAGCCGATAGGTGTCTTTGAGTTTCTTTATTTCACCGAGACGTTCACCGTATTCAGGATTGAGCATGATAATCCCCGGGCCGTCGGGGACAGTGGTGTCGAAGAAATTACATGCCTTAAAATCAATGACATGTTTTACCCCGGCAGTTTCAGCGTTTTTTTGAGCAGCTTCAACGGCGCGGCGGTTAATGTCGGTTGCTATGATTTTACCATTCGGCGTTTTTTGTGACTGCCTGTTGGCATCGGTTCGCAATTCTTTCCAGATTTCTTTATCAAATCCTTTAATATGCATGAACCCAAAGTTGCTCCGCAGCAGGCCCGGTGGTCTTCTCAGGGCGATCAGGGCCGCTTCGATTGCGAGGGTTCCGCTTCCACACATGGGATTGATGAAATGACCGTTGCCGTCCCAGTGGGTTGCAAGGATCGTCGCAGCTGCGAGTGTCTCCTGCAGCGGGGCTCTCAACGGAATTTTCCGATAGCCGTGACGTGAAATTGGTTCGCCGGATGTGTCGAGATAGACGAGGCATTGGCTGTCCTGCCAGAAGAGGTGGATCACTGTTCTGTTTTTCCGTGAACCTGAATCGGGACGATGTCCGAGGTTTTTTACAAATCGATCCACAATACCGTCCTTGACTTTCACATTGGCAAACCGTGGATCTCTGATCGTCGGGTTGTTCACTGTTGATGTGACGGAAAGATATCCCGTATCTTCAATATAGATTTCCCAGGGGAAGCGGATGATTTCTTCATAAAGTTCGGCAGGATTCTCCGCAGTGAATTCACTTATGAGAAACAGGACTCGATGTCCCGTTCTCAGATGGAGATTGATTCTCATCGTGTCTGAAAGTGTGCCTTCCGTTTCCACGCCGGCAACCAATTCCGACAGGATGGGAAATCCGAGTGTGGTAAGTTCATCTCTCAGGTAAGGGGGGATTCCCTTGGGGCAGGTTATTAAAATCCTGCTGTGTTCATTGAAAATCGTCATGGTTCCGTTCTGTGTCGCCTCATCGGTTGAAATTTCGGAAATTGTACATCGAAAAATTGATATTGGAAAATAGAGAAAGGTACCAAGGAGACAGAAAATCGGAAAAAAGAACTTGATGGCCGGTTTTTCTTTTTGTTCCGTGCGGCCCCTCGCACTCTGCAACCAATCTTCGCTCTCGGTCCCCTGTCATAACCATCAGCCTTTTAGTTTGCAACATTGTTGCATTAGGTATCATATTACCAGCTCATACTGCAAATTAAACTCCTTGATATATTTTGCCGACTTGTTATACTCCGTCGTGAGCAAGACGCCGGAGGAAAATCATGTATTGGGACAAAGATATCGAAACCATGTCACGGGAACGGCTTGATGCGCTTCAGCTTATGAAATTGAAAGACAGTCTTCAAAAGGCATCGTCTTCGTGCTATTATAAAAAACTGTTTGAGAAAACGGGGTTTTCTCCTGATCATGTCATGTCTTTAAGTGACATGGGGAAAATACCCTTCACAACCAAGGATGATTTGAGAGAACACTGGCCGTATGGGTTCCTGGCAGTTCCGAAAACAGAACTGGTGCGGATGCATTCATCGTCGGGGACGACAGGACGGGCAACCGTCATTTTTCATACCGCCGCCGATATTGACGCGTGGGCCGATATCGTCGCCCGTTCCATGTACAGTACCGGTATGAGAAAACACGATGTCTTTCAGAACATGATGACATACGGTCTCTTCACCGGGGGGCTCGGATTTCATTACGGCGCTGAGCGGCTCGGAGCACTTGTCATACCCGCCGGTGCCGGAAACAGCAGACGGCAGATCCGGATCATGAGAGACTTCGAGACGACGATCATTCATATTATTCCCAGTTATGCCCTCCATCTTTATTCCATTTTCGAGGAATCGGGGGTTGACCCGAAAACCGATACAAAGCTCCGCATTGCCTTCATCGGCGCTGAACCGCATTCCGTTCGGACAAGGGACAAGATAGAAGCGCTTTACGGTTTGAAGGCATTTAACTCTTATGGTCTGTCTGAGATGAACGGTCCCGGCGTCGCCTTTGAATGTGAGGCACAGGCAGGAATGCATATCTGGGAGGACCATTTTTTCATTGAAATCATCGATCCGGAAACTATGCAACCCGTACCCGATGGTGAGGAAGGCGAGCTTGTCATGACCACGCTTATGCGGGAGGGAATGCCGCTCCTGCGCTATAGAACAGGGGACGTGACGAGAATTGTGGCACAGCCCTGTTCATGCGGACGATCCCATAAAAGGATAGAAAGGATCAAGGGCAGGACCGATGATATGATGATTATCAAAGGGGTCAACATTTTTCCTGTCCAGGTCGAGAAAATCCTTATGGACATACCCGGTGTGGGGATGAATTTTCTTATTATTCTTGAACGGGAAGGTTATGACGATGTCATGCATATCAAGGTTGAGGTTCGGAGGGACTTGTTTACGGGTAATGTGAAGCAGCTTGAATCGCTTCGACGCAGGATCGTGGAAGAATTGAAAAGCGACATTTTAATCACACCGAAGGTTGAGCTGGTTGAACACGACAGCCTTTTCCGGAGTGAAGGCAAGGCGGTCAGAGTTATTGATAACAGAAAAGAGTGAGATTGATTGAGGAGATCGAGCCATGGTAGCGCATCAAATTTCCGTGTTCGCGGAAAACAAGCCGGGAAGACTCGCTAAAGTAACGGATATACTCGCACGGGAGAAAATCAACATTCGGGCTATTTCAATTTCAAGTTCCGATGATTTCGGGGTCATTAACGTCATGGTTGATGAACCGACACGAGCGTTCAGCATTCTCGAAAAGGAGGGATTGACGGTCAGCCTGAGAGAAGTCGTTGCCGTCTTAATAGAAGACAAACCGGGAGGACTCGACAAACTGATCCGGTTGCTCTATCGGGAAAAAATCAATATTGAGAATGCATACGGGTTTGTTCTTGAAAGCTGGAAACGGGCGGTTTTTGTTGTTGACGTGGATCAGATGGAAAGAACACAGCAGATTCTCAAGGAGAACGGGTTCGAAACACTTGATCCGGATGCCCTCCAGGCGGCAGAACCATTTCATTATATGAAATATTAGCGCTGTATCCGCATCGGTCTGACGATCAACAAATAAAGGGGAGATATGAACGCTATGACACACGAAGATGCAGGACATTATGCAGCGAAGCATCCGGCGGATACAGAGCTCAATCCGAGCATAGCCGCTTTAATAGAATCAAAGGCGAAAAAGGGGAAACTGTCGTGTGCGGCGGCATTCAGTATTGTTACCGAATTGAAGGTTTTACCCAGAAATGTCGGTATTGCCATTGATCTTATGGAAATAAGGATCAGCCGCTGCCAGTTGGGCCTATTCGGATATGAAGACAAAAAACCGGCCTTCGCGCCGGCCGAGACGATTGACGACGGTCTTAAGGATGCAATTGAAAACGGACTGGTCGACGGTCGGCTGCCATGTAAAACATCCTGGGAGATTGCCGATTCATTTGGTATTCCCAAAATGCATGTATCCGCTGCCTGTGAATTATTAAAAGTAAAGATATCGTCTTGTCAATTGGGATCGTTTAAGTGATTTAACCGTTTCCTGTTGCTTCTTCATACCGTGCAAGCGTAAAAAGCATATCGGCACAGCGGTTCAGGTACTGATTGATCGTTTCGTTGCGTATGATTCCTTCTTTCTTGAGAAGAGCCGCCTTGCGTTCCGCCCGCCGGATAATCGTCCGGGCTACGTCTATCTGGGCGGAAACGACCGTTTCGCCCGGATAGACAAATTCCCGTTTCATTTCAAAGTCTTTCTGAAGATCATCGATAACACGTTCAAGGCGGTCTGCGTCCTTATCCGAGATCGTATGGATAAGTTTGCCGTAATCCTCGTTAAGTGTTGAAAGCTCCGCTCCGATGATCAGCAGGTCTTTCTGAACGCTGAGGAGAATGGCTTTGATTTTCTGATTTCCCGTCATCGCTCGTGCGACTCCCATGGCGGAACTCGCCTCATCAAGTACCCCGTACGTTTCCGGCCTCGGATCGAATTTAGGGACCCTTTGCCCTCCCAGCAGACTGGTTTCTCCCATGTCACCCTTCTTCGAAAATTTCATGTTCCCGTCCTTTCTAAATATGTTCTGACAATGGCAAGTATCGCCTCGGTATTTTTTCGCGAATGTTTTATAATCTCACCCATGGTCAACTCCTTGTCAACGAGTCCGTGACCGTAATTGTCGACCGAGCACAACGATGCGTAGGGGATGTCCATTTCCTTGGCGATGATTGCCTCCGAGGCCATGGTCATACCGACGAGATCGGCGAACCGGGCCATCATTCTGATTTCCGCCCTGGTTTCAAAGCGGGGTCCCGTCGTCTGCCAGTACACGCCGCCGTCAACGACTTCGATGCCGCTCATTCGAGCCGCTTCCAGCCATTTCTCCCTGATGACGGGATCGATCATCGGCGTCACATGGACAGGCTTTGTCTCAAATATGGTCGGTCCACCGGAGAGACTGATAAAATCATCGGGAACGACGAGCATTCCCGGTGAGATATGCTTCTGTAATGAGCCCGTGGAATTCACACTGATAATTTCGCTGACACCCTGATTTTTCAATGCGCCTATCGTGGCTTGATGATTAATACGATGGGGAAGTATGTACCGGTCGGGATCAAGTCCGTGTCGTGGTACGAGAACGGCCCGGGGCGAAAGAAAAACAACGGCTTCACCGAAATCGGTTTCGATCCGCTTTTCCGGCATGTCGCCGAAAATGCCTGTTCCGTGAAGCAGAATGGTCCCGGAGATAATGCCGAGCATGTTTAACCCCCTCCTTCTGTTCGAGAGAACTTGTACCAGATTCCGTTTTGCCTGTCAAAAGACTTATGATATAGTCGTTGACATAATCGGAGTGAGTTATTAGGTTAGATAAAAAATCTAATAAGGAGAGTGTGTCATGGGCAAGGAAGATGTCTTGATTCATGTGAATGACGGTACATTTGAAGATGAAATAATAAAATCGGACAAACCGGCCCTGGTGGACTTGTGGGCTCCATGGTGCGGTCCCTGCAATGCCATAGCACCAATCGTTACGGAAATAGCCGAAGCATATAAAGACAAGATCAAAGTTGCCAAACTCAATGTCGATGAGAGTCCTGGAACGGCGACAAATTATGGCGTCAGGAGTATTCCCACACTTCTATTGTTTAAAGACGGTCAGGTCAAAGATACCCTTGTCGGACTCGTATCCAAGGAAAGACTTGAGGAATTTATCAAGAAAGCATTATAGCCGGAAGGATACCGGACGTGTGTTGTGTGGATAGCAATTACAGTCGTTATTTCTGTCAGGTATGATGATAGCGCTTTGTGAATCGAGCTTCCTCCGTCGCCCGCATAAAGGCTATGCAGTCGGGATGATGGATACAGGGTGCCCGGAGATACAGCGAGACAAAGTCGACGAAAACGGGAAGCGTGGTAAAAGTCGGATATACTATGAGTGATTTATCCTTGGGGGCATGGCGATGTTCTGAAGGTTTGTTATAAGGGGACTAGAGTTTAGAGTCTCCCCGTAAAATAATGGTTAAAATTTATAAAAAATACTTGACTTT
>DSDU01000217.1 GCA_011056835.1 Deltaproteobacteria bacterium | reverse complement strand
GATGGTCCGGGGGGTGCGGGGGGCGGTTCTGATCGGCATTCTCGGGACGACCGCGGCCGGGGTTGTGATGGGCTTCGTGCCCCTGCCGGAGGCCATCGTCTCGATGCCGCCCAACCCCGCCCCGGTGCTTTTCCAGCTTGATATCACCGGGGCGTTCTCGTGGGGGATGCTCTCGGTGCTGCTGACGATGTTTACGATGGACCTATTCTTTACGATGAGCGGGGCCCTGGGCATCGCCACGCAGGCGGGGCTCACGGATGAAAAGGGGGACGTCCCGGAGCTGGAGAAGACCTTTGCAGCAGACGCGCTTGCGACCATCGCAGGCGCTCTTCTGGGGACGACGACGGCAGGCGTCTTCCTCGAATCCGGCGCAGGAACGGCCGCCGGGGGCCGGACCGGCCTTGTGGCGCTCACGGTCGCGGCCTTCTTTTGTCTGGGGCTCTTCTTCTCGCCGCTCTTTGCCGCCATTCCTGCCGCCGCGACCGGCCCGGCGCTCATCGTCGTCGGCATGCTGATGATGGCCCCCCTGGCAAAGATCAACTATCTTGACCTGACCGAGCTCATCCCCGCCTTTGCCGTCATCGTCATGATGATCTTCACCGGCAACCTCGGTGTCGGCCTCTGCGCAGGCTTTGTGCTCTTCCCGGTCTTCAAGGCGGTGACGGGGCGTGCAGGGGAGGTACACCCGGCGGGATGGGGGCTGTTTGTTCTGTGCCTGGCGTTCTTTGGGTTCTACCCGTACTAAACGCCGGGTGTGGTAATGTACTGTGCATCCGACCGCCGGACAGCGGGCGATCCGGAGAGCATCCTCGCGAAATGGACGCCCGCTTCGCTTTATTCTGTTTCCTCTCCCTGTTTCCTGCGCAGGTCCACCTCGTCGGGCAGGTCATCCCTGTCGAGCACCCGTGATTCCTCCCCCTTCAGGTATTTATTGAAAAAGTCCAGCAGCAGCTGGTTCAGGATGGCTCCCATCCGCACAGGATCGATGTCGCCGAGCATTGCCTGCCCGACATTCTGGTCGGCGATGACGGCCGTGGCGATGTAGTTCTCCGCCAGAATTTCGTTGAAGTCTGCAAAGTTTCCCTGGCCGCTGCCCTTCACGGTCGCAAGATACACGTCGCCCTTTGCGTTGAGGTAGGGGAAGATGAGGAGGTGTCCGGCGAGCAGGCTGTCGTCCTGAAGGAGGAGGACGGGCTTTGCAAGCGGCGTCTCCCAGTCCTCGTGGTAATAGAAGCCGTCGAGGTCGGCGGCAGCCATGATGCGATCCGAGTCCCTTGCAAGGCCGAGGGACACGGCACCCCCGAGGGACATGCCGAATGCGCCGATGGTTAGGGTATCGGTATGGTCGCGGATGAGCGAGACCCTTGTGTCGTCTGAGGATTCAAGCATCGCAAGGGCGGCGAGGCTGTCCTCTCTCCACAGAGTGCTTTGGGCCACCCACTGCACCTGGCGCTCGATGATCGACTGGTATCTTTCCCGGTGCTCATCCATATCGGCTTTCCAGCCGTCTCTGGTGAGCCATGCACTGTAGGGAGGAAAGATCTCCATGTTCTTCAAAGCGAATTCCCTTGGCGTCTCCATCGCCCTGCCGATGTCAAAGTGCATGATCCTGCCGTCCGGAAGCTCGTACGAACCTCCCCCGCCATGGCCGATGCTCAGGACGATGTAGCCGTGTGAAGCGAGCTCCTCGAACTGGACGGTATTGGATTCACAGAAGAGGCCGTATCCGTGGTTGAAGAGGAGGAGGGGAAATGTTCCGTCTGCCACCGGTGCGAACAGGAATGCATTCGTTTCGATGGCGCCTGCTCCCGGAAGGATGGCTGGACGGACATACGGTTTTCGCTTCCCCTCCCCAACATTATCTGCGGGATAGAAGCAGAGGCACGGCACCGTCCGCGGCCCTGCAACCGGGTCGTCCTCCGAAGCATATTCAAAGGCAAACTGCGTGCACCCGACGATGTACGGCCCGCCGGGCTTCCTGAGCCTGTGGTTCCTTCTTGATTTTCATGGCATCTCCTCTTTGGTTCCATTCGGGTTGGATGCTGTCATAGTATTCCTCAAGGATTAAGAGGGTATCCCACAGTACGATGCTCCACCGGTTCCTGTGCAAGCTTTCGATGGTCAATTACTTAGGAGAAGGTCTGCACCGTTCAACCCCTTCTTTTCGTATCCGATCAGCAGCGCTGCCCATGGTAATTTCCCTTCTCCTGCATTGCTTCGGCGGTTGCTGATGAAGGAGATGCTATGGCAACATCACCGGCAGTTGTCGATTACGACAGTGGTTCTCTCACGATTCGATCCGTTTGTGCTTGCCTGAAAAGGAAAATCCCAGATGCCTTGTGAAGAAATAATACCAGAATACGACCATCCAGACGGTAAATAAAATCCACCCGGTATGGATATGCACCTGTTCAATGACCCCCTGCGGTCCATACAGATAGCCACTGAGTGAGATGATGGTGATTCTTCCGATATTCGAGGCATAAGTGCCGATATAACCGATAAGGAGGAGAAGGGCCCCCTTCTTTGAGATCGCCTCGGGGAAGGTTGCGAGCACGATGATCGTTGCAACCGTGAATGTCCCGAGCGACCAGATGCCGGTGCAGTCGGCAACTACTGCAAGTCTGATTGTTTCTCCTGAAATGGATGCATATGAGATGATATTGCCATTGACAGCAGCATCTATTCCCATCATGCGGATGATACCCGTCGTAAGGGCGATGGTCGGAGGGATAAGAGGGGCGATCAGCCAGTCCTCATGGCGAATAAAAAGTTCGTAGAATTCGAATCCAAGAACAGCAATTATCGGGAAAAGTAACGGGATAATCAGTGTTCTGAATCCAAGCAGCCCAAACACAACAATACTGATTCCTGCAAACAGCAAAGAGAATTCACCGATTGAAAACGGGGGGTTGCCAAGGCCAAGGGGGATATTTAAAAAACTGAATATACAGATCCCGATTCCTGCCATAACTACAAGAATCCGGTTTCTTGCATTGAGGTATTGTTGGGTTTTTTTAGAGAAATAGATCATTGAGATGCAGGTCAGAATCCAGATACTGAGTGCATCAACCGTTGAGTAGGTAAGGGATGATGCCAGGAAAAAAAGAGCAAGGATACCTATCGTAATAATTACCCATATCTTCGCAGCCTTTTGCGGATTGATGTTACCAACCGGACTTCTCTCCATTTTTCCCGAGGATTTTTGCAACAGATCCTGTATGTTTCTATTTATTTAACAGAATATATATTGTTGCATCTAATTTTCAATTCATTCCTACTAATCAATTCATAATTCTTAGTGCCGATCTCACCCGCATTAGGGTCTTTATACAACATGTACCGGCCTTTGGATGACAGATACCATGGGTGTTCATTCCCGTAACTATGCTTCCATAATCCTATACGACAATAAGGACAGGAGTATTGCTGAAGTTGTGCACAACATCAATGAGATAGATACCCTTAATTTCATCCTGTTCCAGTGTATGAAGGTATATTTGACATACAAATTACCTCCGAATCGTGGTGAAAATGCCTTTCATGTCGTGCTCATCCCATCCATATGACTCATTCACTAATTCTTTTGCTAAAGAATGAATTGGTTGCTTTTCCTGTTTGAATTCCCTTAAGGCACCTCTTCCCTGTGTCTGAATCCCCTGAACTCAGACAAAACCAGAAGATATGTCCTGCCTTTATTAATGAATGAGAGAGCCTCAGCAGAAATTCAGGTTTCATCTCCTGACTTGCCACTCGTAACTAGTCCGAAACACCCGGTCGTCCGAACCTGCACTAATGTGTGTGCAACTGATGGTGTGCGCAAGACCAAAGCCGCTCTATAAAGAGAATTCGTGGTCATGTGCTTATGGGAACACCAGTATGTGCATAACGTTAAGGCATTACCTGATGAGTCCGTGTTCTCTGTCTTCCTGATGCCTGAGTATCTAGACAATATATAACCAAATGCCAGTGGATACTGCGCAACGCAAGTGCCAGACATTAAGACGACGAACAGAACTGTTCAGGCGCGGGATTTTTCTGGAAAGGTATCATTCGCCCATGGAGCTGCCTCAAAATCATACCTCGGATCTTCATTATGCGACAATCCCGTATTCCCTCCTAACCTATCGGACACAGCCCGATGCCAATGCACTACAATGATGCCGGCGGTGTCATGCACAGTCCCCACCTGCTGAAGTTCATTCTTTTTTCGTTGTGCCGATCAGATCCCTGAAGATGGAAACGTCAAGATAACGGGTCGCAAAAATCATGCCGCAAAAGAGTACTGTTGATGCGGCGATACCGGGAATCAAGGGGAGATCGATTGCAGAGAGCAGGAGAAATACGGCGGCGGATGAAATCATAAGGTACACAACCCGGTGAAAGAGTACACGGAGAGGTTCGATATCCTGGGAGACATAAATTGTTGCAAGACAATAGATCACCAGGATGATAATAAAAGCCAGATATGCTCCCAGAAATCCGAAATACCCAATCAATACGTGGCTGAAAAACGGGAATATCAGTAAACTGATGGCTGTAATGAGAACGAATGGTTTCGTTGATTTTTCATGAAATGAAACATTCACATAGGCGATAAACTGTTGAATAAAAATTACTACATATCCAATGGCAATGAGAATGATGTAATCACCTGCAGGTGCATAATCAGCGGAAAATAGCAGTTCGATTAAATCTTCTGCATAGAAGAAAAGGAGGAGCACGCAAAACATGCTCATAGCAAAAAGGAGTCTGCCAATATCCCCCAGTCCCCCCGGACGATTCAGAAGAAGTGATTTATTATCCGTACCGGTGGATTCAGGGACTGATATCATGTATATTGCCGATGAAAAAAACGTAATTATCTGTGCCAGCGTGAGTGAAACATCGAAAAATGCCTGAAATTCAATCCCCAGATCGTGACTGATGACAATTTTATTCAGGTTCTGGCATAATGTTACCCAGATTCCAATGACATATACAGAAAAACCAAAAATCAATATTTTTCGGGAAGGGATCTGAATTGGTAGAATTGCACCAATAATTTCCTTCCCCTTCCAGATAGCAATCATTAGAAGGACGAGGAGAGGTGGCAGGGCATAAAAAATGAATATCACATCAAAACTCATGATTCCAAGAATCGATACCACCAAAAATATTAACAGAAGTCTCAAAACCCCTGGTGCAGTAGTAATGGCAACGGCAAAAGTATGATTCTTCTCACCCCGCACCAATCCCATAATATCCACACTTACCGTGACAGAAAGCAAGACCACTATCAATGCGGAAAAGAGGAATGGCCACATATCAACAGGTATGTTCAGAAAATTGCAAATTTGAGCGGGAAATGCAAAAAGGATAAGTCCGACAAGGCATGTTGTAATGACTCCGTAAACCAATGAAAAACCAAAATATTTTCGTCCTTCTCCTGCATGACCCAGTATATCAAAAAAACAAAAATTTGTTCCGAGTTGGAAGATGGGAGGAAGAGTTATCACGATTAGCATTATTATTCCGTATTCAAAGGGAGTTATAGCACGTGCAAGAATGATTTTTGCAATGATCCCACAAATTCTCAGCAGGAGAAGTGAACCAACATAAAACAGAGCATAAAATGACAGATTCCTGTCCATTACCTATCCTCTTTTCCCTGAGCGAATGCCGGGAATTTCATATATTCCATCTTTTTTGCAATGCACCTGCGCATCAAACGATACAGTCCTCCATGGATATTTGTCAATGATACCTCCTGAACACCATCCGTAATGATGCCCGATACGACATTCCTCACAAACAAAGTCCCGGTTGTGACAATGGGCCCTGCCACCCCGGTAATGCCGGGAAGGATTGCATCCTTCCCTCCCTTGTATCGCTTCCCTTGGCGGGTTTTCCATCTGAGGGGTGTCGGGAATCCAGGGTGGATGCAGTGATTATTTGAATCATGGACCGGATGTACAAGCATCGGCTCAATGCTGGACCCATCCTCAATATTCATGGGAATTGGATGGATTTTTTCAATGAACCTCCAGGATCCAATTCTCACAGGATGGGCAATCTTTGCCCTGCATCCGTACGATCTATCCCTTATCCTGCCATGTGTGTCCTTCATTTCAATGTTGTGAAGAGACCCTCTGATCCTGAAACTGGTTTTTTTATTTATTACCTCACAATATCGCAATGTTTTCACTCTCTTTCAACTGGATATTTTTATATGAACAACACCCCGAACCACCATTCAGCTCGTCATAGTCTGACGGTGTATCCGACCTTTTGGGACAATTTTCTGGCCATCTTATAGATCGGATGAGAATATTTCTCTGCAGAATACCAGATCCAGGTATCCGGATTAAATTTCGATTTGAATATTCTCAATCGTGGATCAATGCCTCCATCCATGAATTCATAATAGCTATGCCCTTTTTTATGGGCGGATCTTATGCTTTCCCAGACCAGCAATTCATTTGGCGAGAGACCAGCGATCTTAGATTTGGGCACTCCTACCCATTGATATACTATGCCATTATAGCAAAGATGAATAATGCCGCTCACCGTTTTCCCTTCATACTTTGCCACAACAATCTCTAAATTGTGACCATTGAATTCATGAAAAATATCACATAATAATGCAGAATGATCCGTTTTGTTGATCTCCTGTGCACTAAATCGTCTTTTAATTTCAGACTCGATGAATAGGAGATCTGATTGATTCCCCTTCTCTATTACAATCCCTTTTGCCTGAGCAGAGTTGATATTCGTTCGAATCGTCTTGTGGAGCTGTCTCCAGATCTCTTCCAGACCACTACTCAAATCCAGTCTGTAGGTGTAATTTGGTTCAACGTTATATCCTGCCCAGAGAAGGGGTCTCGAATCAGGTAATCCGGGGGCAGTGCGAAGTCTGACAAAATTGCATTTTAGTTCGGAAAAGAGAAAATGATCAAGTGCAGACTGGATACCGACTAAATAGTCCTCTTTTTTTTTTTGGGTAAATGATTCATACCCCTGCAGGACCGGACCAAGGTATAAGGAATCTGCATTGGATGCCGGTGACAATGCATATCGAAAGGAGCCTTTATTCTTGAAGAAAATAGGGTAATTCGCTATGTGCGAAGAACCTTTGAAGATCTGTAGTGGATATAATATGCTATTGGTATGCTTTTCCATAATTTTTAGCCATTGCCAAGTATGAAAAACCGTACTATGTGGTGACGATTTTACGTAATCATTCCATTCATTTTCAGAATGATTATCAGCAATGCCTATACTAAATCTCATGCTCCCCACGCTTCAATGAGATTAACTACTATTTAGATGTTGTTGCAGAATTGCCTGGACGTCTCCAATATTTCTTTTCTAAGAGATAATATTTGAATAATGAAAGAAATGGCTTCATATCTGTCAAAGAAAAGATGTAATCGGTATTATTTGGGTAAAATTTGAGAAAATCAGCCGCTGTTTTCATCTTATAGGAAAACGGGTACCTACCCTTGAGGACACTCACAAGATTAAGCAGATCTTTCGGGAAGAGATATCTGCCCGTCACTCCTGATGCATAGTCATAGGATACCGAATTATTATTGTCTGTTACCATTTTATGCAGCAGGAAAGGGAAATCAACCCCTGCAGAAATTGCACACTGAATTGAACCCCAGAAGCGAGGATTAATTTCCAGGAATTTTGGTTTCCCATCACGTTCATCGATAATAAACTCAAGTTCCGTCATACCCCATACCCTCAAAGATTTCAGGATAGCAAATGTCAGGTCCAAAATTTCACTGTTATGGACCGTCTCGACAAAACAGCTGGTGCCGGTATTCAAAGGATATATCCTGTTGTCCTGAATTATGCAGATCCTCTGAATTTTATAATCTTTGCTAATCAGTGTTGCAACAGAATATCGTTTTTTAAATGGGATATATTCCTGTATGATCGAAGGACCAAACTGATTCAGGGTATGTGTGTACATTTCCTCTATCATGTCAGGACTTTCAACTCGTACAATTCCCCGTCCCGATTTTTCCAGGGTAGGTTTAATAATTGCCGGAAATTTCAATCTATCGTGGATGTCGTGAAGATCATCAGGACTGTTGACAAAAAACGTATCTGGAATGGGGATTGTATGGGTGATGGCAAATTGCATCAGCTGAGATTTATCGACAACTGCCTCAAGGGTTGAACTATCGGGAAAGGCAAGATCATAATCATACAATGGAGCATTTTTTGCAAAAAAAAGGATGTCCTCTCCCCCATTTGGCATTATTAAGTCATCTTCGGTCAATCCCGAAAGAAATTCATCATCATATTCCGTAACAATTTTCCGTGAACAGTATCTGGAATAAAATGGGAGTGCATTCCTGTCATTTGATATGACCGTCATTGGAACGTTATTCTTCCCCAGTGAGCGTACAACTGCAAGACCGATATGGTCACCGAAACTCGTAGGTACGACTGCATTCATGATAAAAATCCATATCCAGCAATTTTACGCTGACAAATAGGACATGCATCAATGATATAAATATTTTATCTGGATGATCCGTGTCGCCTCCAGGAGGCTAACAAAGGTTTGTAGACATTACTAAAGATTGACTCGATACCCCCCACAAAAGGAGAGCTTTTTTTCGCTGAAAACCTTACATCCAGGTCAGGGTTGAATTTTGACGAGTAATAGGTATGCAGACGTTGATTTCCGGCAGCACCCATCGTAACATACCTGGTCAATCCCTGCTCACAGCAATATTGAATTTCCTTCCACTGGATAAGTTCATTTGGAGAGGGGGATATCGGCTCCAATGGTTTAGGATTTCCAATCCAGCTGAATAAGGAATCCTTATACTGAATATTTATCAGTCCGGTGACAATTTCCCCGTCATATTTTGTTACAAATACCTTCAGATGATCGGGGTATGTGTCATGGATTTCAGATAAATATTCCTTCGGAACCTGTACGAAACGCCCCTGTTCATTGTAACGCCTAACCATCAGATCATATATAGCATTTAACTCTTCTTTACCCCCCATATCAACCGTTATTCCACGTCTCTGGGCCCGGTTGATGTCCTGCCGCTTCTTTTTTGGAAGTCTTTGATAGAGCTCTTCAGCACCCGGACTCAAATCACTCACGTAATTATATTCCGGTTTAACGGTATACCCGGACCAGGTGAAGGGGCGTGGATCAGATAGTTTTGGCGGCAGAAAGATTTGCACGTACTGTCCTTTCAGTTCCTGGTGAATGTAATCATTTACGCACCGCAGAAAAGAAGAATATATCCTCTCTCTTTTGCTTTGCAGCTCGATATTATCAAACAGAAGAATCGGTCCCAGATAAAGGAGAGCCAAGTGAGGCGGCGGAGACAGGACAAAGTTTATTCCAAATTTTTTCCGATGGAAAAGGGGAATCAGGCCCACCGGTTCGTTCTTGACATACCCTATGAGAGGGTGCAGGGTACATCCACTGTGTTTCCCGGCAATCTTCACCCAGTTCCACGTATGAAATATCGTACCATGAGGCGATGCATCGACTATTCTGTTCCATTCGTCGGCCTTCCCCTCATCCACCCTGCACAATTTCACATCCATCGCAATTCCACCACCATTACAGGGGGTATATTCCCGGTTTCGGGAGAGAGTACATAATGCCCATCTTCACCTCTGGATAGCGCTGCATTTCCCGAAGTCAGTTCTGCTGAGCAGGATTTGGGAACATACACATCGAAAGAAGTGGCAGCTCTGCCGTTGCAGGAGACGGACAATTTGCCATCATCATACAGATAATCATATGCCGTCGCTTCACGCACCTGCCACCACGAAGCAATGTGCTGGCCGGTGGTCACCCATGCATCATATTCTTTGCATGCCTTTATAATTTTCCAGTACCATCCCCCGAGGCCGGGGTATTCCAGGGGGTTAAACACCGCAGGGTGCCAGAGCAGCGTCAGGACGCCGCCCACATTTCTGACCTGTTCAATCATGGTGCTACAGGTGTCCCATCCATCCGTCCCATCCCGGAGCGTGATGTCCATAAGAGAGAGGGGGATTTCCAGAAGCGGAAGTTCTCCTTCTTCTCCCCTTGGATGAAAGGGAAAACAGGTGCCCCATCGAAAGCCTGTACCATCGGCCGCCTTGTATCCAAGGGAGGTGTCATATAAAAATCCGGCATTCGACTGATGGACCCAGGTATCAGGGATTGTCAGGTTCAGGCGGTGCTGCCGGATTCCGGTGACCTTCGTGCCCAGCAATTCTTCTAATTCTGTCTTCTCGGCATTAAGCAGTGTGGGGTTCTCATAGGAAAATGTGGACCCATGCACGCCGACTTCGTGCCCATCTTCGGCGAGCTTCCGGATTAATTGGATGATACGAGGTTCTTTGAGAGAATGGCACCGTCCATACAAATGCCAGGACGCAGGTTTCAGCAGGCTCCTTTCCCCGGATTCCTTCAGGAAGAAGTAGGTCGAACAAACCCCCAGATTTTTTTCCTTCTCCAAAATATCATCAAATGTCCAGTATGGTTCATGCCCGCTCATCCTCCGCGAGAAGGATTTCACCTGATTTTTTAGTCCAGGGATATCCCCCCTTCTCAGATATCTGAGCGGACGGGTTACCCATTGATACGTCTTGGTACATTCGTCCACGTCATGCGTGAGGCAGACCGCGAATTTCTTCCCGGAGGGCCAGTGGGATTTCCTGACAAGGGGCATACCGATTTCACCGCATCCCGTAAGGAGAGCACGGAAGAGGACATCTTCATAGAAATCAACGAGTGGTGTTGAAACCAGGGGCGTATGCTGTTCACCATCAGGGGTGGTTCCTGTTGCATCCAGATGGCCGGACAAGAGAGAACCCGTCAATCTGAAGATATCAAATCCTATGGATATTCCTGATCCTGAACCGGAGATGCAGGGGTATTTCCTGCTCCCTGACCGGAATTCTGCCATACACCGGTTCCCGCTGTCATGGGTATCAACCGGTACCTGGAACAGGGGATATTCCTGATGTTGTGTTGCAATGGTTCCTGCTTGCAGTTCAATGGCTGGATTTTGATCAATGGCGACTGAAAACCGGCCACACCCTTCTGCCTGGTAGCCGACACATATCCCGGCATCCGTCGTACCGGGTGGCAGAACGGATAATCCGCTGGTACGGATGAAATGATCAATGCCGTACCGGGAGACCGGGTCGTCGGTAGTACAGACAAATGAGATCATTATTGGCTGTCCCTTTCATTCTGATAGTTGTGGCAGCTTTCCGGGTAGTTCGTGATGAAATCCGTCATCCATGCCGAAACATTAATTTTGTCTGCAAGAAGGCGTTCTTTTTTTTGCTGCCATTCCCTTTTTGAATGGGGATTTTCAAGGATCTGAACTGCTTTTTCAAGAGCAGCATCTTGGTCGGGATAAAAGTACATCAGTCCATACTTATCCCGGAGTTCCAGGAAGTTGCCACTGGTGGTTCCCGTGGCCTCTCCGTTCGCATTTGCTTCAATATGAATCGCAGGAGTCCCTACTACTGCGGCTTCAGTAGTTATCGTCCCTCCTTCTCCTATATACAACGAAGCATAGGCCAACAGAGAATGAAATTTTTCGGGGGAGATGTGGAGAAGATACTTCTCGAGAACAGGTTCGGGAGGCCTCTCTGAACTTATGAACACCTGTCCGTATTGTTCCAGTGTTTTCACAACTTCGACCGGGTTTTTCATGCCTTTCAGTCCGACATCATGCGACGCCGCCCAGGAAATAAACCGTACGATAATAAATCTGTCATCCACTGTCAGGTTTAGTTCATCCAGTACGGATGCGTCCGGCGAAAACTCCTCCGGGTGCAGATAGGCGAGTTCCTTGTACCCTTCAAACCGCACCTGGCGTTCGCCGAAATCCCTGAGAAAACAGGACGGAGTACAAATGGTGTCAGTGAACGGCGATGTCAGTTTGATAATCAAATTCGCATCTTCGGTATCCCAGAATGAGATGTATGGTTTTCGTATCAGCTTTGATACATGGGCAAGATAAGGAGAACCGAGTGCCACGAGCAGATCAGGCCTGAATTTTCGCGCAATACGAAATATCCGGTAATCAAACTGTAAGAGCGCGAAGGCTTTGCCCGCCATACCCGTTTTATGGTCACCGATATTGATATAATGAAAACCATATTCTTCCAGAAGATCAAGCGTCATTTCCTTGTTTCTGGTTACTACCATAATCTCATGACCCGCATCCGACAGGTGCCGGATAGTCCCCTTAAAAAAGTGAACATGTGCAGGATGATCGATATCAATCAATATTTTCATACATCTCACCCCCATTCGATATGCGTCTCTTTTTCAAACAGCGGGAAGACAGAAGAACTCCAGAGAATTTCCTGGTACCTGAGCACGATATGAAAGCGGGAACCATTTCTTCCAATCGCAGCAGGATATCAGTCACCGCAATACCCATTTTATCACCTCAAAGGCTTCTGCATACCGTTCCTCAATCTGGGTGCCTCTTGTGAGCGCAAGACCGCGGATAAAGTCTGAACTGAAGTACGACTTCTCCTTCTGTGTCTCATAGCACCGCAGTGCATCAATTTTCAGCTGAAGGCATTCTTCGTGTAATGAAACAAATGCAAGGGTGTTGAACGTAATATTATTCCATGGCTGCTCATAGCCGAGGATGGTGCACTGTTTGAAGGCACGTAATGTCTCTTCACGGGTTACTTTATGGTCCTGATGAGTATCAAAGGAAGACGGGGTAAATACTGTTAAAGGCCTGATTTCGTTTCTCAATGCAATCAGTGCATCAAGAATCTCCTGCCGGTACTGGGGAAATTTACGGACTTCGAATTCAAGCAGTATCGGTTCTTCTATCCCGAGTACCTTTGTTGCCGCCTTCACTTCAGTACGGAGAATATCCTTCGGATATTCTTCAGGAACTGATTCTTCGCAGCAGGAAAGGGCCACATACTGCACCTCATATCCCTCGCGGACGAACCGTGCAATGGTCCCTCCGCACCCGAGTTCCCCGTCATCCGTATGCGGGCTGACGACAAGTATCCGTTTTGTCATTTCTGTTTAACCCCCATGGCAGACAGATTTCGGTAGATGACGGGAAGTTCGTCCGGAGAATACCCGGACAGACCATCCCCTTCGTAGACGACATCCTGTGTTATTGAACAGGATGAGTCATGCCGTTCCGGAACAGAACAACGAAGAGCTTTCTGCCAGTTCGCCACAATCTCTTCCCGGGAAAGATTCATGAACAGATCAAGCATGGAGGGGACGGCGGAAAATACCCTGGAAACCAT
The DNA here is from genome assembly GCA_011056835.1 of Deltaproteobacteria bacterium. GTDB lineage: Bacteria > Desulfobacterota > Syntrophia > Syntrophales > UBA6807 > DSDU01. The sequence continues at coordinate 2,812 of DSDU01000217.1, read as the reverse complement.
ATCAGCCGTTGTCGCTGAACCAAGGTGCCTTCCCGTATATAAACGAAGATGCTTTTTATCAGCACCATCAGTCTTCATTTCCCCGACCTTTGCTGCCATTTTTTCCCGGAGCCTGCGGACATGCTCGTCCAGCGCGAAATCCAGCAGATCTTCCTTGGCGAAGGAAAACGTAGTTTGCAGCTCCTTCATCGCACTTCTATGAATAGTTCCAAGATAATAATCCTTTGAAGACCAGGAACAGGTCAAAGGCTTATGAAAGCCAATTGCCGGGGAGATTGCATCTGAAATTTTACCGTATCTGAGCCCTCCACCCGTGCCAGAGATGAAAATATGGGTGCCAAGTGCCTCAGAAAATATCAGATTTCTGCTCACGGCAGTGAGGCTCATATTTCGAGAATAGGCATCAAAATTACTGAAATCGGTATCAAATCTCACTTCGTGCTCGGTTTTGCATATGGGACAGCTCCCCCTGCACTTCCCAATAGAATCAATCAGAAGAGGGGTCTTGCCTCCACAGTCGCAATGATACCAAAACGGGACTTCTCCTGAAACGACCGGTCGTAACGGGAGATGTTCATTTTGTATTACCGCGTTGAATATTTTCGTGTAGGAGTCAAGGTTCCGGAGGATGTGAGCGCATTCCTCCGAAAACATTTGGTTGCGCTGAATATCGGAGTAGCGGAAAAAGTTTACCTTAATTCTAAGAATATCCGCGGAAATCCGGGAAAATATGAAGGCATTCAGATCAGAAAATGCATCCGCACGTTCATAGCTCTTCCACATACTTTCCAGGATTTCAGGATGATCCGACGTTACGCCTGCATACAAATTTTCAATCTTTCGCATCTCCTCTTCCCATACTTCAGGACGAGGTTTTTTTATGGTGTCAAAACGCTTCCATTTTTCTTTTCCTTTGACCGTAAAACCGATTTTTTGTGCACCTTCTTTGTTCAGGGCCGGTACATGGTTTTTATAGAGATATGGGGCAGTTGCTGCATTCTGATCTGCAAATCCAAAAAATGCAATTCCACAAACCCCTTTTTTATCCAGTAGTTCGCGAAAATGATCCAATAAAAATACTTTTTTCCAAACACCCGGATAGGGGAAAAAATTCGGCTGATGACCGGACTCGAGTATGATAGTATCATCCTGAACCGGTGGATTTTTGCACCACTCAAATCCGGCATCATGTGCGAATGACCGGGATAGATCCAGAAGACGGGAAATATTCTGCTGCTGGTGAAACCGGACCGTATGGTCCTCAGGAATCAGTCCTGTCAGATCATGGTTCATCACTTTTTCCCCCATTTCCAGAATTTTTTATCCACCAAACTGTTATTTTCGGACTTTGATCTAAATTCAAAATTGGATAGACGCCCAAGAAGGATATTCGGCCGAAAATTGATGTTACGAGCCTGAAATTTCTGAATTTTTTCATTAAAGATACGTTCGGCCTTCCAGACGCATGCTGCCAAAAGAGAAAAGACGAGAATTGCACCGGCAATATTTATCGGAGTGGTATTGAGTGAGAGTACCTCATCGATAAAAAGAACCAGCAGCACCACAGAACCCATACTGAGGACTATCGACAGTCCGATTCTTCGAACATCAGAAATGTCTTCTTTTTCAGGATAGAGGATTAATGTAATCGCATATCCGGGAATAAACAGGATGAGGAAAAATCCGAAAAGTGCCCGAATTCCTGCAATTAGGATTGCGATACCTTCAATTATTCAACCCACCCCACGGCATAACAGGAGAGAAGCTGTTTTCATTTATATTTTTCCCTCCTCCACTCATCCGGGGATCAGAAAACCAATAAAACAGAATATCCCGGTCAGTGCATACATTACTGTTACTCCCTGCCGTTCTGTCATAGGAATGAAATACGGTAATACCCACTTTAAGGTAAGGGGATTTGGCACTTCAAGGGTTCTATCCTCCCTGATTTTTCCGAACTTGGCGATAGGATATCGTTTGGGTCGGAGGCGCCAGTACACATAAAGCAAAAAATTCACTACGTGGGGGATGAGCATCACAAAACCACTGAAGATATACCCTTCTATCACTATCGTGGCACCAATTGCCGCACCAATGGCTAATGCTCCAAGATTTCCCCAAAAAATCCGGGCGGGATATCTCTCAAACAACCAGTACGCCGCAAGAGACCCGGTAAGACATACAATAAAGAGCATATCCATAATTCCGGTATTTGCCATGGTCTTGAGAATTAATGTGATCAAAACGATCAGAGAAAGGCCCGGTGCCAGACCATTAAACCCTGAATGCATATTAACAAGGTTTGCTACTACCGGGACATACAGAGGAAGAATGAGCTGAAGATAAAAAATGCCCAGATCCACCGTTCCTATAAACGGGATATACACAATAGTCACTGTTGCATATGAGATCAGAGAATATGAACAATAATACAGAAGAATAAGTTTGGCTGGCCGTCCGATATTTATCATATCATCAAGAATTCCAAACAGGGCAAAAAGTGTCACAACCGTTATTATCACATAATTGGCCGGGAGAATATTGGCAGAGTAGAAAAGGGAAATAATTGACAGGGACAGCAGGGATATAAGCAGAATTATCAACCCTCCATTTGCCGCAACTTCGGGATAATTCACCTTGTACATATCTTTTGCAACAATATTATTCTCTTTGAACCGTTGGATTACGGAGGGCATCACTACCATTGTTGCAATGAATGGTACAACAAAAAAAACTGCAAGCATAAGGTTGAGAGGATTTACCAGATCCGCAATTGCCATTTTATCTCCATCTTGGCATGGTAGATTAATAT
>DSDU01000035.1 GCA_011056835.1 Deltaproteobacteria bacterium | reverse complement strand
GAGTTGAACAGGAAAGTCCGGGAGTTCATTGATACATTTCCGCCGTCGCGGTACCGGAACAAACCCAATCCCTTCAGCTATGTCACCCAGACATCAGTCAGGCCACCTACGTTTGTCTTTTTTGTCCGCGAGCCTCAAGGCGTCCACTTCTCTTATCAACGTTATCTGGCAAATAAGATCAGGGAAGAACTCCCCTTTGACATGGTACCCATCCGATTGCTGTTCAGGAAAAAGGGTAAGGACACATAACGGGGACCCGTATCAGCAGAAAATATGAGAAAGGAATACGTTCCATCCTGTATCACGGTTCGGCGACTTCTTCCCGCTCGTGGGCGATCGACATCATGATGATTGAGCGCGGCGGATGATCATTCCTTGATCATATAAAAAATTTTTACTACTATATGGAAACATTGCAGTCGGCAGGATCACTGATGACGCGAAAAGTATTCAACGGATTTCTTGTTTCATTCATTATTATCTGTGTAGCACTGTGCACAACGGCTTCAGGCGAGGATAATTCCATAAAGCTGGGCATTTACCTTCCCATGTCGGGCAGTTCGAGCGTCTACGGGCAGGCAGTCTACCAGGGAATAAAGGTTGCCCATACGATACGTCCCACTGTTCTCAACCGACCGGTGGAGTTGATTCTTGCCGATACGATGAGTAAGAAGATGGAAGCGGCCAATGCCGTTGAAATGCTTATCAAAACGGACAATGTGCGGGCAATCATCGGTGAAGCGACGACAAACGGCACTATCGCCGGAGCGGCAATTGCCGATTGGTCAAAGATTCCCATGGTTTCCCCCACAACGACCAACCCGCATATTACACACAACAGAACGTACATTTTCCGGGTATGTTTCAACGACACGTTTCAGGGTGAAGCTGCCGCCGACTATGCATACAAAACCCTCGGTGCGCGAAAAGCGGCTGTTATAATAGATATCGCTCAGGACTACAGTGTCGGATTGGCCAATGTCTTTGAGCGGGCATTTATGAGCAGAGGCGGAAGGGTTGTCTCACACACCTACTTCCAGACGTCGGATCAGGATTTTACCATGCAGTTACAGGCTGTCATGGCTGCCAAGCCGGACGTTCTGTACATGCCGAACTATTTTCGGGAAGTTGCCAAAGCCTGCCGACAGGCAAAAAAACTGGGCATCAATGTTCCAATCATATCGGCGGACGGCGTACAAACCAAAGAATTACTGGAACTCGGCGGCGATGATGTGGAAGGCCTCATATTCACCGGCCATTTCGATAAATCACTGGCGGTGACGCCGTTGGCCCGACAATATCTTAATCACTTCGCCGCTGCGACAGGCAAAGATGCTGGCCCGTATGAAGTGCTCGGTGCTGACGCATACTTCGTGCTCATTGATGCAATAGAACGGGCGAAATCAGTCAGGAGCACAAAAATCCGGAGCGCTCTCGCACTTACGAACGGGTTCAAAGGCGTGTCCGGTGTCATAACGATCGGCAGTGATGGAAACGCCGTAAAGAATCTTGTTTTCATGCAGGTGAAGGAAGGAACCTTTCAACACCTGACCACGGTTAACCCGATAGACCGTTAAGAGACTGTTGAAAAACGTCTATCTGTCCCGACATATCGGGATTACCTCCATCCTGCGTCTCTGATGAATATTTATGGTCGAAGCTTTATGGCTGACGGTAAAATGTTCACAAGCCGGAGTGCATCATCAGTTTTCCGAGGGTTGCCGAAACGACCGAAGGTCGTCAGATTCTTTTGAAAACAGAAGGATTCTTGCAGATTAGATACTTTTATCTTGACTTGTAACGGCTATCAGATTATACATGCAGCTCAATAGTGCTGTTATTTTGCTAATAAATTCACTAAGGAGGGGATACGGTATGAAGAAAAAAATCGGAAAAAATCTTATCATTGCCATGTCGCTTATATTTTTTGCGTGCTGCACCTTCGGGACAAGTTTCGCACAGGATGTCATAAAGCTGGGTGTGGCAGGTGCTCACAGCGGCGACCTTGCATCATACGGCCTGCCGTCCGTAAAAGCGGCTGAGCTTGTCGTCAATGACATCAATGCAATGGGAGGAATCAACGGCAAAAAGGTGGTCCTTCTCATTGAAGACGATGCCTGTAAGCCCGAATTGGGATCGAATGTGGCCACCAAGCTGCTATCCGCAGGCGTGGATATCGTGATGGGACATATCTGCAGTGGAGCCACCAAGGCGGCTCTTGCCATTTATAAAGAAGAAAACATCATTTGTATGTCTCCCTCGGCAACCAACCCGCCGCTGACACAGAGCGGTGACTATCCCAATTTCTATCGAACAATCGCCTCCGATGATGCCCAGGCGCGACTCGAAGTCGACTACGCTCTCGATGTCCTGAAGGTCAAAAAAATTGCGGTACTCCATGATAAAGGCGATTATGGAAAGGGACTTGCCGAATTTGCAAAGCAGTTCATAGAAAATTCCGGAGGTAAAGGTCAGGTCGTTCTGTATGAAGGGGTAACACCGGGAGCGGTCGATTATTCAGCGGTTGTACAAAAGATCAAGCGCTCAAAGGCCGAAGCGGTTATCTTCGGAGGATATCATCCGGAAGCATCCAAGATCGTCATGCAGATGCGAAAGAAACGAATGAACACATATTTCATCTCCGACGACGGCGTGAAGGATGATACCTTTATCAAAGTTGCCGGTAAATACGCGGAGGGTGTTTATGCGACAGGTCCCATGGACACATCAAATAATCCCCTCGCAATCGCCGCTACGGAAAAACACCAAAAGACCTACGGAGCGGACCCCGGCGCATTTTTCCTGAATGCATATGCGGCCACCCAGGCACTGCTGAATGCCGTCGATAAGGCCGGTTCCACCGAATACCAGGCCGTATCGAACGCATTGAAAACAGAATGGGTGGAAACACCGCTGGGAAGAATCAAGTTTGACGATAAAGGGGATGCGATCGGGATCGGGTTCGCAATGTATCAGGTCAAAGACGGCGTGTACGTGGAAGTATCGAAGTGAACACGTAAATAACCATACAACGGGGGCAGACATGAAGCGTCTGTCCCCCTTTTTTTATAAGACGATCCCCTGACAAACCATTTACTATGTAATGGCACTGTTAAGGAGACGACAGATCGGATTATGGATTATTTTCTGGAGCTGTTTTTGGGCGGCCTGACGCGGGGAAGTATCTATGCGCTTATCGCTTTGGGCTACACTATGGTTTATGGAATTATTGAACTGATTAACTTCGCCCACGGCGAAATTTATATGATTGGGGCGTTTACCGCTCTGATCGTCATATCCGTCCTCACCATGATGGGGATGAACACTATTGCCATCCTGGTTATTGCGGGATTTATAGCTGTTATATATTCCTGTGCATACGGGTATACCGTTGAAAAAATAGCATACAAGCCGCTTCGAAGAGCTCCCCGCCTGTCCGCGCTCATCAGCGCCATCGGCATGTCGCTTTTTCTCCAGAATTACGTTCTCCTTGCACAGACATCGGATTTCCTGCCGTTCCCGAACCTCATACCCGACTTCACGTTTATGGAACCTTATGCCCATATCATCAGCTCGGCTGAGGTCGTCATTCTTATCACAACAACCATTGTTATGATTCTCCTGACTGTTCTCATCAAGTTCACAAAAATGGGCAAGGCCATGCGGGCGACATCGCAGGATAAGGACATGGCTCGACTGGTGGGAATCGACGTCGACAGGGTTATCTCAGTCACCTTTGTTCTGGGATCGGCAACGGCGGCCATCGGAGGAGTCCTGATCGCTTCACACGTCGGCATGATCAATTTTTATATCGGATTTATTGCGGGCATCAAAGCCTTTGTAGCGGCGGTTCTGGGCGGAATCGGAAGCATTCCCGGAGCGGTTCTGGGAAGCTTTGTTCTCGGGTGGACGGAAAGCTTTGCAACGGGTTATGTATCCAGTGATTATGAAGATGTTTTCGCCTTTGTATTTCTTGTTCTGATTCTCATATTCAGACCCGCCGGCATCCTCGGAAGGACGGAGAAGCACACCGTATAGTGCGAAGAAAGAAAATACAACAGTTATTCGGACCGACGGATCTTCGAAAAGATGATAAAATTTTCGGAAATTAAAAAATCATTATGGGTTTCACTGTGGTTTATGTTCCTGACATTTCCCGTTATGGTGATCCGTGTCAATACCATTGAGAACGTCATAGAATGGCGATGGGAGAACATGATTTTTATCGGCGTCGGCAGCTTTCTCTTCTCTTTCGTATGGCGGTATCTCCTCAAACAAAAGGAGTACGGATTGAAAAGGGCGGAGGAAGGCGGTGATATTCGACCGTCACTGGCTCAGCGCATCCTTAGAGACAGGAAAATCTTCGCACCCGCTTTAACTGTCGTAGGAATATTCGCTCTTCTTTTTCCGTATGTATTCTCTCTGTATCAGACCAACATAATGATTTCAGCCCTGATCTTTGTCATGCTTGGTCTTGGGTTGAATATCGTCGTCGGCCTCGCCGGGCTGCTTGACCTTGGATACGTGGCATTCTATGCCGTGGGTGCCTATGCCTACGCGCTCCTGAATTATCACTTCGGATTAAGTTTCTGGATTTTACTGCCTGTGGGCGGCGCCCTTGGGATGCTCTTCGGAATTCTTCTTGGTTTTCCCGTACTCCGCCTTCGAGGGGATTATCTCGCCATCGTCACACTTGGTTTCGGGGAAATCATCCGTCTTATACTTGAAAACTGGAATGAATTTTCATTCGGCCCGAGCGGAATCTCCAATATTCCCCGTCCTTCTTTTTTTGGCATGTCCCTTTCCGTCCACGACTCGACGATATTTATATACTACATTATGATTGCCCTGTGCATCTTCACTATATTCGTGGTCAATCGCCTTCAGGATTCGAGAATCGGGAGGGCATGGATCGCATTGAGGGAAGATGAAGTAGCCTGTCAGGCCATGGGCATCGACAAGGCAAAGACGAAACTGACCGCCTTCGCTCTCGGCGCAACCTGGGCGGGCATGGGCGGTGTCATGTTTGCCGCAAAGACGACTTTCGTCAATCCCGCAAGTTTTACCATATGGGAATCGATCATTATCCTCTGCATCGTTGTCCTTGGTGGAATGGGATCGGTTGTCGGCGTCATCATCGGAGCCCTCATCCTGATTCTCCTGCCTGAGTATCTCAGGGCATTTTCCGAATACCGCATGCTCATGTTCGGCATTCTCCTCGTCGTCATGATGGTCTTTCGTCCCGGTGGAATTGTCAGTGACGTGCGGCGAATTTATAAATTCGAAGGTTCCGGAGGCGCCGGTAAAGATGCCTAGTTTGGAACACCCCGTCATCCTCGACGTGCGAGGCCTGGGTATGAACTTCGGCGGACTTCGAGCACTGGACAACGTCGATATCGACGTCCGGGAAAAAGAGATCGTTGCGCTGATCGGGCCGAACGGTGCGGGAAAAACTACGTTTTTTAACTGCATCACCGGCCTCTATGAACCGACCGACGGTGAGGTGATCATTTCGCCTCCCGGAAGAAAAAGCGAGAAGATCAACGGTCTCAAACCGAATATAGTTACCGCGAAAGGGCTTTCCCGAACATTTCAAAATATTCGCCTGTTTCAGAACATGACGGTCCTTGAGAACGTTATGATTGGACGTCATTGCCGCACATCTTCCGGTATTGTAGGCGCCATATTGAAGGGACCGGCAACCCGAAGTGAAGAAAAGGCCATCGTTCGCGACAGCTATGCCATTCTGGAGAAAATAGGCCTTGATGAATCTGTGAACGAATTTGCCAAGAACCTGCCCTATGGAGAACAGCGGCGCCTTGAAATAGCGCGGGCCCTTGCAACTGAACCATTTCTCTTGCTGCTGGACGAGCCCGCCGCTGGCATGAATCCGCAGGAAACACTCGAGCTGGATGACCTTATCAGAAGGATCCGGGATGAGGAGAGTATCTCAATCTTGCTGATAGAGCACGACATGAAACTGGTCATGAGCCTCTCAGATCGGATATTTGTCGTTGATTACGGGAGGAAGATCGCACAGGGCGCACCCGGTGAGATCAAGAACAATCCTGCGGTCATCAAGGCCTATCTTGGAGAGGATGTTGATGCTTAAAGTAAAAGATATCCATACCTTTTATGGAAATATTGAGGCACTGAAAGGCGTCTCCCTCGACATTTCGGAAGGCGAGATCATCACACTCATTGGAGCCAACGGCGCCGGAAAATCGACGACGCTCATGTCAATATGCGGGATTACCCCTCCAAGAATGGGTGAAATTACCTTCATGGATCAGCCCATTACGAATATGAAACCGGATAAGATCGTATCACTGGGAATCTGCCAGGTTCCCGAGGGTCGCCGTATCTTTCCCTATCTCTCGGTTACCGAAAATCTCGATATGGGGGCATTTCTGCGAAAAGATATGAACCATATTAAAACCGACATGGAGTATGTATTCGATTTATTCCCTATCCTGGAACAACGCCGTCATCAACCGGGAGGCACATTAAGCGGCGGAGAGCAACAAATGCTTGCAATCTCCCGCGCACTTATGGCCAGACCCCGACTCCTGCTGCTCGATGAACCGTCTCTCGGGCTGGCACCGTTGATCGTCAGACAGATTTTTGAAATTGTAAAGAAGATCAACACCGAAAACGACACGACGATCTTTTTGGTCGAACAGAATGCAAATCTGGCACTCCAGGTCGCCCACCGAGGATATGTCATGGAAAATGGGCAAATCGTTATCACCGATGCGGCGGATCGTCTTTTGTCAAACGAAGATATACGGAAGGCATATCTCGGGATGTAAAGAGCCGAGCGGTCCACAATCCTGCCTGACGCGGTGCCGTCGATCTCAGACCCTCACCTATGGCCATGTACCGGTTATTGCTTACCGCCAGCTTTAAAATCTGAAAAAGAAATCTACAAAGGGATCGTCGAATCGTTTCTGCATCTTTTTCATGCGGTATGCGATCATTGTTACGGTAACACCGAAAATAATAAGTACCGACGCCACGATAATCGACAGCAACGGCGGATAGACGGCGATGAGAATGCCTGCGATGACCAGCAAAATTCCTAAAGCCATGGGCAGTTCCTCTTGATTTTCCGTTTGATTCTCCGTGTTGGTTTCAGAAGCACGGGCTCTATTAAGTTCAACTGATAAAACCACAATTTCAACACTAAACCGAATGTCGGATATTACCTACTCTGATATCCAGCCATCATGGTTCAGATTTCACGTGACCGTTGAAAAACGCCCCACCTGCTTCCTTACCCACACTCTTCGTCACTGCAACGTACCCATACGTACGACTTCTTCCTCAGAATTTCCGGTGCCTTGCATCTCGACATTTTTGAACAGCCTGAGTTTTTGACTTTTTCAACAGCATGCTGAAATTTCACGTATATTCCGGTGTCAGCTTTTCCAGCCGACGGCGATGCTCCGGATTTATATTACCGTAATCAAGCATAAAGCACTCGCCATTATCGGCAGAGAGAGCGGGATATTACCGTTTCAGATCACCGATAGCAGCCGTAATTCGTTCCATTCCTCTTCGTATGTTTTCCATCGACGTTGCATAGGAAAGACGAACATAGCCGTCATTCCCGAAGGCTTCGCCGGGCACAACCGCCACGTTGGCCGCATCGAGAAGGTATGCTGCCAGTTCAACGGAACTCGTAATCGTCTTCCCCCCGTATGTGCTCCCGTACACCCTGGAAACATTTGGAAAGACGTAAAAAGCCCCCTGAGGTCTTAAACAGGATAATCCATTGATCTTATTGAGACTGTCAACAATATAATCTCGCCGCTCTTTGTATTCTTTTATCATCGACTTGACGGAACGCTGATCTCCCCTCAAGGCTTCTATCGAAGCTTTCTGCGAGATGGACGTGGGATTCGACGTATTCTGACTCTGGATTTTAGTTACGGCGGAAATTATCTCTTCCGGTCCCGCAGCATAGCCGATTCTCCAACCCGTCATGGCGTAGGTTTTTGAAACGCCGTTGACGACGATCGTCTGTTCCTGTAACTCCTCCCTCACATTGCAAATGTTATAGAACGTCAATCCATCGTAGAGAATATTATCGTAAATATCATCCGAAATAACCAATATTCCCGCATCAACGATAACATCAGCAAGCGCTTCAAGCTCCGACAGGGTATAAGCCGAACCTGTGGGATTGGACGGGCTGTTGATGATAATTGCCTTGGTCCTTCCGGTAATGGCTCTTCTCAGGTTTTCCTGCTTTACCTTAAATCCATCCGCCTCGTCAGTCTGGAGTATAACGGGGGTTCCATCAGCCAATAGAACGATATCCGGATACGATACCCAGTAAGGAGACGGAATAATAACTTCGTCACCCTGTTCGAAGATTGCCTGAGCCAGATTATAGAGGGTATGTTTCGCACCGCATGAAGCAACGATCTGAGACCTGCTGTAGGAAAGGTTGTTTTCGTTCTGCAGCTTGTCGATAATAGCATCTTTCAGTTCATCGATGCCGCCGACTGGTGTATATTTGGTGAAACCGTCCTTTATTGCTTGTATTGCCGCTTCCTTTATATTTTCCGGTGTGTCGAAGTCCGGTTCTCCCGCCCCGAAACCTATGATATCCCGCCCGGCGGCGCGTAATGCATTTGCCTTGGCCGTAATGGCAAGTGTCGCTGACGGTTGTATCCTTTTAACTCTCTCTGCAAGCTTCATTATGTCACACGTCTCCCCGAACATTCGGAACGTCATTTTCGTTACATCATCAACCGTTCGACATGTCCGGGTACTTTTCTCTTAATTTTTGAAATATGGAATCGGGCACAAGGCCTCGAACGGTGCCGCCCAGACTCGATGCTTCCTTGATAATACTTGAGTTGCAGTAGAACCAGCGCGAGCCGGTCATGAGAAAGACCGTCTCAATGTTACGGTTCAGGCGTCTGTTGATGAGAGCCATCTGGAATTCATATTCAAAGTCGGACATGGCCCTCAGTCCCCTGAGGATGATGTGAGCCCCTCGTTTTTTTACGTAATCGACAATGAGACCGGAATCAGAATCGACTTCAATTCTGGGATTTTCACCGATCAATTCTTTAATCATGTCGACCCGCTCTTCGACGGTAAAAAGTGATGAAGATGATTTTGCAGGATTATAACCCACAAGAATTACAAGACTGTCAAAACATCGCAATCCCCTGTTGATAATGTCAATGTGACCATTCGTTATCGGATCAAATGAGCCTGGATACACTGCTATCTTCCCGTCCATATCAACCTCACCAGCACTATTTCATTTTCCAGAAGGAAATTATGGTATCTCCATATTTTCTTTGATCTTTCAGTGCAAAGATGGAATCATCTCCACATGGCTCTTTATCTGAATGCTCTATGACAATAACGCCGTTCACTGAAAGTAGTGAATTTCGACCGAGCCAGTACAATGTTTTTTCAACATATCCTCTTTCATAGGGAGGATCAGCAAAAATAATGTCAAAGGACTCGCGCCGCTGTGCCAGGATTCTTATTCCTCGCTCGCATGGCGTCGCGATAACCTCATAATCCCCGTCAAGTCCGCAGACACTGACGTTCTTCTTTATAACGCCGGCCATAACGGCATTCTTTTCAATGAAAACGGTTCGAGCGGCCCCCCTGCTCATTGCTTCGATACCGACATTTCCCGTCCCGGCAAACAGATCAAGAAATGCTTTCCCCTCCGGCGCGGGTAGAATGTTAAAAAGGGACTCCTTTGTCCTGTCCGTGGTCGCCCTCAGGCAAACTCCTTTCGGCACAGATATCTTCCGTCCTTTTGCCGTGCCTCCGATAACTTTCATTGCATCATGACAGGTAATCCCTGATGAGGATTTCAGCTATCTGTATGGTATTCAGAGCAGCACCTTTCCTGATGTTATCCGATACAACCCACATGTTAATGCCGTTTGCAATTGATTCATCCTCCCGTATCCTGCCGACATATGTGTCATCTTTTCCGGCGGCGTCTATGGGAAGGGGATATTTATTCTTTGAGGGGTCATCGACCACGGTAACACCAGGCGCACTCATGAGAATGTTCCGGGCTTCACCGGCGGTTATCTTTTTCTCCGTCTCTATATTCACCGACTCGGAATGCCCGTAAAACACCGGGACCCTCACGGTCGTCGCCGTGACGGAGATTGACGCATCATGCATGATCTTTCTGGTCTCATTGACCATCTTCATTTCTTCTTTAGTGTAGCCGTTCTCAAGAAAAATATCGATGTGGGGGAGACAGTTAAAAGCAATTCGATGGGGATAAACTGCGATCTCCGGTTCTTTCATGTTCATAAGCGATTTTGTCTGCTCGGCAAGTTCCTCGATTGCCTCCTTTCCCGTTCCCGAAACGGCCTGGAATGTCGTCACGACTACCCGTTTTATTTTCGCTCTGTCGTGAATCGGTTTAAGCGCCACGACCATCTGAATCGTCGAACAATTCGGATTGGCAATAATTCCCTTTGATGTGTAGCGTGCAATATCCTGGACATTCACTTCCGGAACGACAAGAGGGATGTCCGGATCCATCCTGAATGCGCTGGTATTATCAATGACAACGCAGCCGGCCCGGGCCGCTATCGGTGCGAATCGCTCACTGATACTCCCTCCGGCCGAAAAGAGCCCTATTTCAACGCCGTCGAAGGACTTTTCATCCAGTACGGAGACGGGGAATTCTTTTCCTCTGTACAGTAGCGTTTTGCCGATGGATCGTTCCGAAGCCAATAGTCTCAAATCTGCCACGGGAAAATCTCTCTCTTCGAGAATACGAATCATTTCATTACCGACCGCACCTGTTGCACCGACTACCGCGACATTATACTTTCTCATTAACTGCCTTTGTCCTCCCGTTCCTATGGCGTTATTAAAACTTTTTTACTTCTTCCTTGTATTCTTCTTTTTTTCTGACGAATTTACAACACGACCAGACCGGCCCTGAAAGCGCATATCCCACGGCCAGGGTAAAAATCATTAGTTGCGGTTCCATTACAATCACCGTAAAGACAAAAACAACGAGAACCAATGTGATAAACGGTTTCCTGGAGAAATAATTGACATCCTTGAAACTGTAGAATTTAACGTTACTCACCATAAGGAGCGCCAGCGCCACCACAGCCAGGAGAATCGATATGTGGTTGAAGTGATCGGCTCCACCTACATAGCCATAAAAGAGAACTGAACCGGCGACCACCGCTGCTGCGGCAGGAATTGGAAGACCATTGAATACCTTGCTTTCCACAATACCTATCTGAATATTGAAACGGGCAAGACGCAATGCTCCGCACGCAACAAAGAGGAATGCGGCAAGCCATCCATATCGTCCAAACGGTGACAGGGCCCACGTGTAGGCAAGTATTGCCGGTGCAACTCCGAATGCAACCAGATCGGACAGTGAATCATATTCACTCCCGAATTTGCTTGTTGTGTTGGTGAACCGTGCGATCCTCCCATCCAGACCGTCGAGAATACCGGCAATAAGGATAGACACGGCAGCATTCAGAAAACTTCCTCTCATGGATGCGATGATGGCATAAAATCCACAAAACAGGCTTGCCGTGGTAAAGAGGTTGGGAAGTAAATAAATCCCTTTTTTCATCCCGTCCGACGTAATGGTAGGTTTTTTCATCATGACAGCCTCCCCAGAATTGTTTCTCCGGCCGTTACCTTTTCGCCTTCCGCTACCGAAACCTCGGTATCGAGAGGCATAAAAACCTCGAGCCGCGAGCCAAAACGAATAAGTCCGAATCGTTCTCCCCGAGCGACATCCATGCCTTCGTTCACCCAACACACGATCCGTCGTGCTACTAATCCTGCAATCTGAATCGTTAAAATGCTCCGTCCATCATCAGTCGTAACAAGAACTGAATTTCTTTCGTTGAACACCGATGCTTTATCAAGGTCTGCCGAGAAAAATTTCCCCGCTCTGTACTCAATCGCCGTTACGGTACCCCGGTAGGGTACCCTGTTAACATGAACATTAAAAATGTTCATAAAAATGCTGACCTTCCTGAACGTTCCGTTTATGAGTCCGCTCATCTCGACATCTTCGATTTTTAGTACCTTGCCGTCGGCAGGTGACACAATCGCATTTTCATCCCCGGGAATCGACCGTTCCGGATTGCGAAAGAAATTTGCTGTAAAAAACGTTGCAGCGAAAAAGAAAACCGATACCCAGATGATCCCGAAATAAGCAAAGAGCAATGTTAATGCTAGGAGCGGAGCAATGAAAACAAATCCTTCAAGAACTACCGGGCTTTCCCTAAAATCCATAATCAGTATCCATTTCTGTTTTTGTTCTTGTTTATTCTCTTCAGTTAAAACGCCTCGCCGCTTTCCATCCTCGACACCCCCTCGTGGGTGTTTACAACCGGATGACGGCGGCATCCTTGACATCCACAGCGTGTATCATATCGATTGCTCATGTTGAAGGTCCTTCCTTTATGGCTCTTCCTTTTGTCTCAGCTTCCGACAAGCGAACATATCGAGGCGTAAGCATCAGACTATTAAGCGTATCACCGTCATGAAATTTTTTCAATCCAATTAGACCCACGGAAGATGCCCGTATATAATTAAGCGGAGCCGGTACAAAGTGAGCCTTGTTGTGCATCTTCGATCGAATGAGATTTCCGTAAGCAAGGGCACCGTCGCCGAGATACAGAATGTCTTCATCGATATCTGCCAACAGCAGTTCAGGTGATATCACCCGTTCATCCGTTATCCTCACGGGAAAGCCCGTTCTGTTCATCCGGTAAAAAGCTGTATAAACTTCATTCTTCCGTGCATCGAGCATGGGACAAATGGTTATTTTCTTCGACGGTGCGTTCGCCGCCATTGCATCAAGCGTCGAAACACCGACGATGGGGATTCCCTTTGAAAAGGCAAGCCCCTTGGCAGTGCCGGCACCGACACGCAGTCCCGTGAAGGAACCGGGGCCAATGGTAACGGCTACGAGTTCGATGTCGTCGATTTGCATTCCAGCGACTGCAAGGATGCTTTCAATTGCGGAGAGAAGCGTTTCTCCATGGTTTTTACGAGTGTTAATGATCTGTTCAACGATGAGAACCTCGTTCTGAAGCAGTGCAACACTTGCCGTTTTTGTTGATGTATCGAATGCCAGTATAACCATATCCCTATTCACCGAATATCCGTACAATATCATTATAAAATACGAATATCATCAACATGATCAAAACGAAAAAGCCCAGCTGCTGAGCCATTTCCCGCCACTTCAGATTGACTTCTCTGCCGGTGACAGCCTCGATACCATAAAACAGGAGATGACCGCCGTCAAGAACGGGAATGGGGAGAAGATTAAGAACCCCCAGGTTGATGCTCAGGATCGCCATAAAAAACAGAAACGGAATGAATCCCTGCTTTGCGTATTGTCCCGACATCTGAGCGATCATGATCGGCCCACCCAATGTCTTCGGTGAAACAACTTTCTGAATGATTTTGACAACGGTCAGCCAGGTAAGCTTGGTAAACCACCAGGTCTGACTCATGCCCTGTGCAAACGCCCGGAAGGGATTCACTCTTTCTATAACGGTTTCTTCCGATGCGGAAACACCGATTTTATACGATTCGACTTCTTCACCGAATATATTTTGACCCGTTGTCTTTTCAGGCACTATGTTAAAATGTAGTACTGCTCCGGTTCTGTCGACGGTAACGACAAGTTCACGCCCCCCGCTTTCGTAGATCATATCTGCCAGTTCTGCCCATTTCGATATTTCCTTTCCGTCAATGGCGCTGACTATATCACCCGATCGGAGTCCCGCTGTAGAGGCCGGCGTATTTTCCAGTACCGCACCGATCCGTGAGGTATGTGCAGGCACTCCCACACTGTAAATCAGGGTAAATGCAACGACGGCGAAAAGAAAATTAAAAAGTGGTCCGGCAAATACGATTCCCATCCTCTTGAACACCGGCTGGTTCTGAAACGACCTTTTTTCATCCTCCGGCGACAAATCAGAGCTTTCCGATTCACCGAGGAGTTTGACATACCCGCCGAGTGGTATCATTGAAATAAGATACTCTGTATCGCCTACTTTCCGTCCGATCAACCGAGGTCCGAATCCGAGAGAAAACTTCAGGACACCCACCCCAAACCATTTTGCAACCAGAAAATGCCCCAGTTCATGGACGAAGATCAAAATCCCCAACAGAATAATTACCGATAGTATGTTTATACCAATCAATGTTGCAACACTAACCTTTCCACAATTTCCCTCGCCATCTTCCGGCCGTTTCTGTCCGCCTCAAGGACATCTGCTATTGTATGCGGTTCCTTCGCCTCATGTCCTGTAACAACCTCCTCCACAATATCCGGCAGGTCCATAAATCCGATATCACCATTGATGAATGCTTCAACTGCCACTTCATTGGCCGCATTGAGAACCGCCGGTGCCGTACCCCCGCGGGCAGCGGCACGATAGGCAAGATCGAGATTCTTGAATTTATCGAAATCAGGAGAGAAAAACTCCAATGTTCCGATAGTGCTCAAGCTGAGAGGGGCAATAACGTCATGAAGCCGCTCAGGATATGAGAGCGCATAAGCAATGGGCCCCTTCATATCGGGCACACCCAGTTGAGCGATCGACGACCCGTCATTATATTCCACCATCGAATGAACGATACTCTGGGGATGAATCAGCACGTCTATCCTGTCGATATCAACGTCAAAAAACCACATTGCCTCAATAACCTCGAGCCCTTTGTTCATCATTGTTGCAGAATCGATGGTGATTTTCGCACCCATGTCCCAGTTCGGATGTTTCAGCGCATCTTCAAGGGTCACATCATGCATTTTTTCCTTCGGTAAACGGAAAAAAGGTCCGCCCGATGCCGTCAGTATTATTTTTCTTACATCAGCTTTGTTATGCCCGACAAGACATTGAAAAATCGCCCCGTGCTCGCTGTCGACCGGCAAAATATTCACACCGTGCGATTTTGCTTTGTCCACAACAAGCCGACCCGCCATCACCATGGTTTCTTTATTCGCCAGAGCGACATCCTTGCCCGCCTCAATGGCGTCGACGGTGGGAAGCAATCCGGCAGCTCCGACAATGGCGGATAGGACCATATCAGCTTCCCGACAGGTGGCAACTTCACGGTAACCCTCCCCACCCCAGAGAATCTCTATTCCTGATGACTGACCGAGCATATCACGCAATTGCCGAGCATGATCATGGTCAATAACGGAAACGATCCGCGGCCTGAATGTCTCTATCTGTTCTTTCATCAGCTTAAGATTTCTTCCCGCGGCGAGGGCACAAACACTGAATCGTGAAGGGTTTTGTAACACCACCTCGACGGTACTGACGCCGATTGATCCGGTAGATCCTAGAATTGCTATGTTTTTCATTGAATCACGAGTGTCGTATAATAATACACAAAAGGAATTATAAATATCAAAGAATCAAGCCTGTCAAGGACACCACCGTGACCGGGAAACAGAAAACCCGAGTCCTTGACTGCGAAATACCGTTTTATCGTCGACTCGCACAGATCTCCCAACTGCCCGAGGATGCTTCCCATAAAAGCCATAATAATCACATGGAAGAGCGGCAGCTCGCGGAAAAAGAACAATGCATAAACGATGCACCCGACGATACTTCCGATAATCAATCCCAGTGTTCCCTCCACTGTTTTCCCGGCACTGACGGCGGGCATCAACTTTCTCTTGCCGATGGATTTCCCCACATAATAGGCTGAGACATCACCGCAAAAGGCCAGAACAATAATGAAAAAGACCCACTGCACTCCCGCATCTGACTGCCGCATCAGTATAATGTACGACAACATAAACGGAATATAGATCAATCCGAATACGACTTTGGTCAAGCCGGAAAGATCAATAAGGCCTTCCTTTGCATGAAAGAGAAAAAGCAGGAAGACGATGATGACGGCAAACGTCGTCATGGCAAACATGGCAGTGATATTGCCAACATATGCGGCCACTGGAATGAACAGTCCGAGGAGGAGTCCTTCTCCCTTTTCCATGTGAGCACCTTGATTGAACACCATGGTGTTGTACTCGAAGATACCACCGAGAACAAGCAGCATGACAATAACGGAAAAAAGAATTGCCGGTCCGTAGATAATCGCTGTAAAAAGTGCCGGCACGATTACGACAGCGGTTATCCATCGCTTGAGGTGTGTGCTCATGATCCGCATCCTTCGTTAGGGCTTGCTGAAAAAGTCATAATCCACACATTCATCATCAGGCAAGGCATGATACCGTTTATATTACACACCAAGCGCCATACTCCTGAT
>DSDU01000018.1 GCA_011056835.1 Deltaproteobacteria bacterium | reverse complement strand
GTCAAGTCCCTTTTCCGGGGGGGCTCTTCTCGGTGACAGGGTGCGAATGGAGCGCCACGTTCACGATCGGGCGGTCTTCATCAGAAGTATGTCGAGCAGAGGCGCCCTGGGGGGATTGTCCAGGGCTCTCGGTGAGGCGATTCATGTGCTCGATGCCATGGGAAAAGACGTTATCATTCTTGAAACAGTCGGTGCCGGTCAGATGGGAATTGATGTCATTAACCATGCCCATACGGTTGTTGTCGTTCAGATTCCAGGTATGGGGGACGAAATTCAGATACTCAAGGCGGGCATCCTTGAGATTGCCGATATTTTTCTCATTAATAAAGAACATCAACTGGGTGCGGGTAAACTGTATCAGCAATTAATGCATATGCTGAATATGGTGGATCGCTACCCCGGCGGCTGGCGTCCCCCCATCATCAGGGTGGGAGATGTCAGCAAGAAAGCGTCATTTGAAGCACGCATCGAAACGTTAGTGGACACTATCGAAGAACACTACGAAAATATTGTCACCCACGACCTGTTCAGTGATCGGGTTAAACGAAAAATTACGCTGGACCTGAATGATGCAATCGAATCGGTCGTTTTCGAGCCCATCATCACAAAACTTATTGTGTCCGGTGACTTCGACCGGATGATCGGGCAAATATTGAAAAGAGAATCGGATCCCGGAACGCTTGCCGATGCGATTGCTCATAATTATTTATCTCCCGGCCGATGATTTTTTGATGTGTTCAACCACCCTCAGGACATCCCCGCAGGGACCTGCCGGATTATGGATTCACTCCCTTCAACGCTGAAGGATCTTCCTTAACCCCATCATCTCCTTGATTTTCCCTTGATAAAAACAGCCACATCAGCGTATAAATATGACGTTCTGAAGCCGTAATGACGGGTGTGATGAATCGGCAGCGTAGGATGCATGACACGAGTTATTTACTATAACGTAAGAAGGGGGTGTTATCATGCAACAGAAAAGCCTCGAAAGCCTTTTAAACCTCGCCATAGCGCGGGAAGAAGCCGCGTATGCTTTTTACACGGAATTGCGGGAACGGATTGCCGACAGAGAGGCCAGGGATACCCTGGAATTCCTCGCCGGCGAAGAACGAAAGCACAGAGACTTTCTCGTCAAATATAAGGCTGGAAAGATTGCAGCCGGCACGATGCAAATGACCGAGGTTATCGATTACAAGATTGCCGAACATTTGGAAATGCCTGATCCTGAAAAAGATCGGGACAGTAAAGAGGTATATCTGATAGCAGCTCACCGTGAGCTGGCGGCATACAATTTCTATAATGATCTTGCCAAATTGCATCCTGATGGTGAAGTAAAGGAAATGCTGCTCAAAATGGCGAATCAGGAATTGAAACATAAGGAGAAGGTCGAGTATCTGTATGCCAACACAGCATTTCCTCAGACAGCAGGCGGCTAGTCCTTGTATGTTCTCGAAAATTTCCCGCGGTGCGATTCGGGTAAGGATGAACCGCACCATGTGCCGACAGCGGTAAGGCTTTTCATTTGATCAGGGAGTATCGATATGTTCGAGACGATATTATTTCCCACAGATTTTTCCGATGTTGCCGAAAAGGCTCTGGATTTTGTGAAGCGGATGAAAGACGCAGGCACGAAGAAGGTCGTTGTCCTCCATGTTATCAAAAAGCAGAGTCTTGAGGTAATCGCACAGTATAGTTCAATCAGGGATTTCCATGAAGTCGAACAGGAAATAGAGGGGGACGCACGCCGGGAATTGAGGCGCATTGCGGATGAACTGAGAGGTCTGGGGGTCGAGGTTTCGGTGCGGATTGAAACCGGGTTCCCCGTGAGGGAGATCATGCGAGTGGAGGCGGAAGAAGGTGTGTCGGCAATTGTCATCGGTTCGCATGGGCTCAGCAACGTGAAGGAAATACTCCTCGGGTCGGTGTCCGAATCGGTTATTCGAAAAGCTGTGGGTCCGGTTCTTGTCGTAAAGAGATGATTGAGGAAGAAGGTTCAGCTTCTCAAGAGTGTGGTATGAGATCTTTCTTTTTAACTGTTGTGTGTGCGAATGTCAGTGTCGGATCACCGAAGCATGGCCAAGGATCGCGTTAAAAACTGAAGACTGAAAGGTCAAAATTTGAGCGTCTGTTGATAGACGTCCATCTGTCCCGGCATGTCGGGATTTTACTCATCCTTCATTGCTGCGACATACGTAATACAGTTAATCGGTATGGGAATAATACAAGGGAGGATTCATGAAAAGACTGTGCCTGTCAACGGTTCTTGGACTTTTAATGGTGATATCGAGTGCTTTTGCCGAGGAAATAATTCCCTCACGTATTACGGAAGTAACACTGTTTTCCGGTGAGGCATTGGTGAAGCGGGGAGCCACGGCGACGGTTCAGAAAGGGTTACAGGAATTTCTGATTGAGGTTGAAGCATTCAGCATGGATAAGGATTCCGTTTCGGCAAAGGTATTCGGAGCAGGCGAAGTCTATGGTGTGCAGTTCAAGGAGGTTGCCGTTCAGGAATCTCCCCAGGATAAAATAAGAGATCTGGAACAGAAAATTAAGGATTTGAAGCACTCCAGCCGGGTTTTGTCTGATCAGCGTGATGTGTTATCGAAGAAAGAGAAATTCCTGGAATCTCTTCTTGCCTTTGCGGAAATGCAGGTATCAAAGGATATACAGACACACTTTCCCAAGATAGAAGATCTGAATAAAACTCTTGACTTTCTGGGCTCTCAGATTGAGACGATCCATAAAGGGAGGCAGGCCCTTGACCTGAAGCTGGAAGCCATCGATGAACAAAGAAAGATGCTGGAACGTGAGCTTGAATCACTGGGGAGGGATTATAAGAAAGTTCGCAAATTTTTAGAAATAGTATTTAATTCTTCCCGCGATCAGACTATAACTTTTGAAACCAGTTACATAAGTCGAAATGCAGGCTGGGAGCCCCTCTATAAAGTGGCCGTTCCTCCGTCTCTGAATACCATCGATTTGACAATGTTTGCGAGGATTCGACAAAAGACCGGGGAGGATTGGACCAACGTGGCCGTGTCGCTGTCCAACGTCATTCCACTACGGGGAGTTACGCCGCCCGAACCCTCACCATGGACACTGGATATTCCCCGATACAAAACCAGTGCCCGCATCGGTGCCGGACCGATGGTTATGGAGAAAGCCCTTCAGGCACCTGCTGCCGATTCAATTGAGGAAGGCGTGTCTGAACCGCATCCTGAGGGGGAAGCAGCAATTGCCGTCGCCCGGATGAAAGAATTACCCTTTTCCTTTGAGTATGAAATACCGCGCAGGATGACTATTGAATCGCGGGACAAGGAAACAATGCTTCCCCTCTTTGATAGAAACCTGAAAGGGGAATGTTTCCATTATGTCGTTCCTCAAAGAAGTCCCTTAACGTTTCTTGTATGTGAGGCAAAGGCCGACAAGGAGCTTCTGAGCGGTCCTTTAAATGTTTATTTCTCAGGGCGATATGTCGGGAAGACATATCTAATGGAGAAAAAAGCGGGTGAGGCTTTTCGGGTGAACCTGGGAGCCGACAGAGAAGTCAAGGTGTCCCGAGTAAAACTCCGGGATAAAGTTAAAGAGACATTTTTCGGCAATATAGAGCGGGATACGATAGTTCGGGAATTTGCTTACAAGCTGACCCAGGAAAATCTGAAAAACAACCCGGTGCAGATTCTGCTGCTGGATTCCATCCCCATCTCGAGGACCGATAAGATAAAAGTTAAGGATATTAAAATGAATCCGGAGCCGACCGAGAGAAATTATCGGGACAGAGAAGGGGTGATGCTCTGGAATAATCGGTTGGAACCGGGTGAACACAGCGAGGTTACCGTTGAATTTGTCGTGACGTATCCGAAGGATGCGGTGATTTCCGGGTTGTAATGAAACGGTTTGTTGCCCATACTCATTTTCACTGCGACCAGGTCGAGCCTCAGTCTATGGTGAATAAGAATACGAGAAAGGATTGGAGTTGTGATCATTACAGAAATACTGGCGAGAAATGCCAGGATGTATCCGGATGAGACTGCATTAATCGAGCGCGACGGGACGAGCGGTGCACGGCGGGAGATTACATGGACCGAGTTTGACCACCAGGCCAATCAGGTGGCCAATCTCTTGTTGAGCAGGGGTATTGGGAAGGGAAATATTGTCATTCACCTGCTGATGAACAGCCTTGAATGGCTGCCCCTTTATTTCGGCATCCTGCGAACAGGTGCTTGGGTTGTCCCGTTGAATTTCCGTTTTAACGCTGAAGACATAAAGTATTGTATTGAAATAGCCGAAGCCGACGCGATCTTCTTCGGATCCGAGTTTGTCGGGGCTATTGATGAGATCAGGGAATCGATTACCACAGTGAAGCACTACTTTTTTGTCGGTGACGGCAGTCCCGCATTTGCAGAAAACTGCCTCTCGCTCTCAGCGGATCAGTCCGACGTTGCGCCGGAGGTTTCCATTTCCATTGATGATAATGCAGCCCTCTATTTTACGTCCGGCACGACGGGACGACCCAAAGCGATTCTGTTGACACAGAGAAATCTGGAAGCTTCATGCATTGTTGAAAACCAGCATCACCGGCAAACGCACGATGATAATTTTATCCTCATTCCTCCGCTTTATCACACCGGAGCAAAGATGCACTGGTTCGGCAGCTTTATTGTCGGCGGCAGGGCGGTTGTTCTCAAGGGTGTGACCTCCGAATGGATTCTCGACGCCATATCTGAAGAGGGAGGTACGATAGTATGGCTGCTGGTCCCGTGGGCCCGTGATATCCTGACGGCGATTGAAAATGGAAAGGTTAATCTTGATTATTATCGGCTGGATCAATGGCGTCTCATGCATATCGGAGCCCAGCCGGTTCCCCCCAGCCTTGTCACCGATTGGCTGAAAGTGTTTCCTCATCATCAGTACGATACAAATTATGGCCTGACCGAGTCAACGGGACCGGGATGTGTTCATCTCGGCATCGAAAACACGCATAAAGTGGGGGCTATCGGCGTTCCCGGCTTCGACTGGGAGTACGCCATTGTGGATGATCGGGGAATCAGGGTCAAACCGGGGGTCCCGGGAGAACTGATTGTCAAAGGGCCCGGTGTCATGAGGGAATATTATAAAAATCCTGAGGAAACGATCAATACCATCAAAGATGGCTGGCTGTACACAAAAGACATCGCCCGTGTCGATGATGAAGGGTTCATTTATCTTGTCGACCGGAAAAAGGATGTGATTATTACCGGTGGAGAGAACATCTTTCCCGTTGAAATTGAGAATTTTCTGCAAAGGCACCCCGATATTCAGGATGTGGGGGTTATCGGTTTTCCCGATGAGCGGTTGGGTGAGGTTGTTGCCGCGGTCATCGAGGCGAAACCCGAGCGAGCAGTTGCTGTTGAAGATATTCATCGGTATTGCGAGGCATTGCCCCGTTATAAGAGGCCGCAAAAGATATTTTTTGACTGTATTCCCCGAAATCCCACCGGTAAGATTGAAAAACCGAAACTCAGGGAAAAATTCGCCGGTTATCGTGAAATGTTTAAATCCTGAAGGCTTTCAGAAAAAGTGATTTCGAAACATACACTTCTTATTGGGAAAACCATTCAGCATGAGCGGGAGAATACGGATTCAAAGAAGAATTCTCATTCTCCCGTTCTGCATTTCTATTTCCGGAACCGCCGTGGGGCGATACCTGATAGATCTCCGTCATGAGGAGCATCCCGACAGTGTGTGACAGCCGGACGTTTTCGATATCGTCCTATCATCTATGGAACACACCTGCCGTATGACAATAGATTGTTTACGAACAAGGAAAGTGCGTAAGGGGGAGGGTCGCCCTGCTACTACCTTGTCGTGTCGGAACGATGAAGTGTTGCACAAAGTCCATAAGGCATATCGTTGAGTCGTGTTCAAAGCCTCAGGCAGGAGATACCATCACCGCAGCAGGACCTCTCGGACCTTCATTTGCTTCATATATGACCCGTTGTCCTTCCAGCAATGTCTTGAATCCATCCATTTCTATGACACTGTAGTGGACAAAAATATCCGTTCCGTTATCATTGGTGATGAACCCGTAACCCCTCCTTTCATCAAACCATTTTACCGTTCCTTCTTCCATCTCTCCTAATCCCCCTTCTTTTTTTTATGTTGAAACCTGGATATTATTATCAGCTTACTATCTTCAACCACCTCTTTATCGCATGCACGTTTAAGATACAGCGTTAGAGAAGGGAACGCATGCTTCAAAAGCAAGGAAACAATTTCCGAAAGCTATAATAGAAGAGGGAAATAGGCAATACTGAATTACTACGGGGTTATTGCGGGGTATAATCAGGTATTATGACATGGACAGGAGATATGATCTGAGGTTGGCTTTTTTGTTTTTCAGCCCCACCTTCTGTCTGATATTGTCTCGGTGGAAATCAATGGAGCGTGGTGAAAGATTTAATATCCTTCCGATTTCCTTGGATGATTTCCCCTCTTTGATGAGGCTTGCCACCTGAACTTCTTTCGGCGTCAGGTTGAAATGACTGAGCGTCATATGACGCATGAAGGGAGATATTAGATTTGTCAAATTCACGTTGAGAATCTCCATATACATCTGCTGATCGGGATCGAGATTGGTTTGTTTCAATTTTTCCATATAGGGCACAACCAGTTTTTGCACATTGGTGATAACATCTCCCTGAATTTCCGATGTCTGCTCTTCCGTATGTTGCAGCAGGACTTTGAGGGCGCTGTTCGCCTCTTCCAGAGACCGGGACTTGATCGCCAGTTCATGCTCTTTCTTTTTCAAGGTTTCCTCAGCTTTCTTGCGATCAGTTATGTCCCTGGCAATCCCGCATAACCCGTCGACGGCACCCTCAGCATCTCTCATTGGGACCTTGATGACGTGAAAGGTCTTAATATCATCCATGACCGGCTTTGAAACCTCCTCCTCAACGATCACTCCCGAAAGGACCTGCTGGTCCATTATTCTGATCTGCCGTGCCGATTTTTCTCCGAAGAGTTCTTCGTCGGTTATCCCTTGTAATTCTGCTGATGTAAGCGAAAATAGTTTTTCCATGGAGTGATTCACAAAGGTATATTTGAGAGATTTGTCTTTGATGAAGATTGAGTCTTGGGCGGTTTCTAAGATTGTTCGCATTTTCTCTTCACTTTCTCTCAGCGCCTGTTCGGCCTTGCGGCGTTCCTGAATTTCTTCCATAAGTTGCTGATTCTTCAGCAACAGCTCTTGCGTCCGTTCTCTAACCCGCTGTTCAAGCACATCCTTTGCTTGTCTTAACTCTTCTTCGGCCTCTTTTCTTTCCGTTATGTTGGGAAATGTCACCAGGTCGGCGGATTGACCTTTGAAACGAATTTTTGTGCCGATAGCTTCTATCCATATCTCTCTGTTGCCGGGGAGCAGAATCTTATACGCTTTCATAATCTGTCGCTTGCCTTTTCTGATAAGGGCAAGATCTTGCAGCACCACATCTCGGTGCTCGGGGTGAACGAAGTCATTCAGGTTCATCCCACGTATGCATTCATGGCTGTCGACTTGTGCCAAGTGTGCAGCAGCGTTGTTCGCAAATAATATAGTTCCGTTCCAGTCCGTGATAACAGCGATGTCAAGCATATTGTTCACAAGTGTGCGGAACAGTTCTTCACTTGCCCATAAATCATCTTTGACCTGTTTCAGTGCCGTCGTGTCAATAAGCGAGATAACGCTCCTGTTTGTTCCTGGGATGATCTGGATGGATGCCGTAATGTTGCTTGACTTGCCGAATTTGTTGACAAATGTAAATTCTATGTTTTTTTGCGCCCCAGTGGGGTTGTCTTTATCTAACTGATTTATCTTCTCGATCTGTTCAACATCCTCTGAATGGATGAATTCAGTCCATTTTTTCAATCCCTCGATTTCATAGCGAACATAACCGGACAATTTTACAAATTCTGAATTTATTCGGGAAATCGTTCCCTTGTTATCTATAATCATCATTGCCGTTCCGGTATTTTCAAAAACCGTCTGATATATTTCGTCTTTTCTAGTCAGTTCCGAATCTAATTGCTCAAATTCCTTTTCCTTTTCCGAAATCACCGTCTGTATGTCCGCCAGTTCCACCACTTCCCCTTGCAACTGCCTTTCCAGCTCGGAGCACATATTTCTGAGAAATATCTCGTTTCTGTCGTGTTGGAGGTCTCTTTGTTCCAATTCTGTAAGACGGGTGATCAGTTGCTGTATCACCGTGTCATTATGTGATGTATTCATATGTTTTTCCTACGGAAGCAGCGTCTTATATGTTTGCGGTTCTTTGCATCGAATCCTTTTACTCCGGCGTTTCTTCCTTGTCGGATTCAGGATCCGGAGTTTCAGCATCATTCATTGATGCCCCTTGCCTTCTATTTTACGATATTGATGGCTGCATGACCAAAAATTTTGATCATGATGATGTCATCAGCATTTTCGAGTATCAGGCAGCTTTTAATAACATGATTGCATAAAAAAATAAATATTGTCGATTGGTCCCGACGCGGAAACGATTCATGCCTGGAAGGCGCGGCGGCACCGCTTATCCATTGAGACGCAAGCCCAATTCACCTGTCCGTATCATACGGTAATCGGTCTGTTTTATGGAGTTTAATGGGACGTATCAGAGGGCGGAGAAAAGCTTTGAAGCTGTCAGTTAATTCTGAGAACCTTTCCTCCCCTGAGCTTTTTTTCTTTGAGATCAACCAGCGCCCTGTTCGCCTCTGTAAGTAAATATTCCTCGACGTGGGGCTTTATGGCAATAGTCGCTGCCAGTTGAAGGAATTCGCCGATATCTCTTCGGGTGACATTAGCCACACTCTTGATTTCTTTTTCAAGCCACAGATGGGTCGGATAATCAAGATTCAGAAGATAGTTCCTGTCCCTGCTTTCTTTGCGGATTGCATTTATTACCAGCCTTCCGCCGCATTCAAGGTTCGTCAGTGCTTCCACCACGGGTTTCCATGCAGGAGTCGTATCGATAATGCTATGGAGCTTCTCCGGTGATTTGTCCGATGTATCGCCTGCCCAGGCGGCTCCGAGTTCGCGGGCGAAGGCCTGTTCCGTGGTATTTCTGGCAAAGACATATATTTTCGAATGGGGAAAAAGATAACGCGACATCTTGAGGACGAGATGCGCCGATGCGCCGAAACCCGTCAGTCCCAGATTCTTACCGTCCTCCATTGCCGATAATCTCAGTGAGCGATATCCGATTGCACCTGCACAGAGAAGCGGGGCCGCCTCGGCATCGGAAAAAAAATCGGGGATCGGGTATGCAAAGTCCTCATGGATTGTCGTGTATTCGGCATAGCCGCCGTGGGCGTCCCGACCGGTTGCCCGAAAGGATTTACACACATTTTCATTACCGGACAGGCAATACGTGCATGTTCCACAGGCTGAATAAATCCACCCGATACCGACTCGATCTCCCTGTTTAAATCGTGTTGCATACTTTCCGACATCAATGACTGTTCCGAC
Organism: Deltaproteobacteria bacterium; assembly: GCA_011056835.1. Classification (GTDB taxonomy): domain Bacteria; phylum Desulfobacterota; class Syntrophia; order Syntrophales; family UBA6807; genus DSDU01. The sequence goes on along the minus strand of DSDU01000018.1, from coordinate 6,947 downwards.
GATTTCATGACCAAGTATCATGGGATAGGTCGGTGGGGGCGTTCGCCCTTCGATCTCGTCAAGCTCCGTGTGACACACGCCGCATGTCGATACTTTCACCAGAATCTCATTGTCACCCGGGATGGGATCGGGTATATCGGTCATTTCCAGAGGTGTCCCGTTCTCCTCGATACTGGAGACCTGTTTTAATACCATGGCTTTCATGGCGTGATCTTTCCTCCCCCACTTTAATGATGTCATACAGATCTGTTTACGCATAGTCAAAGATGATGTCCTGCGCTCCTTCCCAGAGGACACGTCGGCCCAGCTCGGTGAGAAGTTCTGTTCCTTCGATGATTGTTAGAAAATGATTACCCGCCAATTGTCCGACTTTACTGGAGAAACAGACGCTCCCGTAGGGAACAAGGATTTCTGCTTCACTATACCCACCGGGATACAGAAGGATTTCCCCCGGCGACGGGTGGCTCGTATGATTCTCAAAGCCGATATCGAAGTTTGCAGTGCCGAGGGGAATCCAGGCGGCTTCACCGCTCCATCGTGCCTGGATAATTTTATTACGAAACGGAATGTGTCGTTCAAACGCCTTGCACGTGGACGGAGCGCTCTGTTCTTCCATCCGTGCAATGAATCGGAGCGTACCGACTGATATGGTCATTTTTTTCATTATTCAGGCCCTTTGAGACGATGTAGTTGAACCGAACAAACGTATCTATAATGATCCACAAATGTGATCAGTTTGTCAATATACTTATGAACCGACGTTATAAGACGTGATCGCTTAATGCTCCGACGCTGCACACTGTGAAGAACATCACCTTCCACCTATGACATTCATCATTTCCACGTACCGTCGATCATGGTAATAAATAACCAAAAAAAGTATGAATCGTAATGAATGGTCGAAAGTTATATGTTTTCAGATATGCAAACGGTTACCCGGGAAAAGCAAACCGCACCGAAATGGTGGGACGCAAAGCCACCGGCCTGCGTCCTTAAAATATCAGCGTATGGCGGCACAGTTGCCGAACGGGAACAGAATCTCCGTGAGATGACTTCGCTCGGCATAGAGGTTCAACACGGGAGGTGTTAAGATGTTAATTCTTTCAAGTTCACCGAAAATTTCCAGGAACGGGACCAGAAGCTTTATTACATTATCCGCTGCCCTTATTCTCTCATTTTGTATACTATCGCTTGTATCGGTCAACGACGTTCGCGCGCGTGGATTGAAGGGTATCGGTTTGACCGGACCGAGCCAGTTTCCGTGGTCTCAGTTTTACGTCGGAGCCGATGCATTTCCTGTAATGATAGCCATCAACGAAAAAATCAGCATCGAATCAGAATCCCACGGTATCATTTTCAAACGAGGAAGTGTACATGTGAACAATTATTTAGATGGGGGGAGTACACTGCTTAAGAAGTTTGTTGGGATTGTTTTTGCACCTCTTTTTTACTGTTTTCGACATCCCTTACTATTGCTGGCAGTTTTTTTCTGCCTCTCCGCTTTATTTATACTCATTGAACATGTCATGAACAACAGAAAGAACGACGAATTTGCATGGATCTATAAACGAAATCGAAACAAAAGAAAACAGCATCAGAACGCTGCCCCGTATGTATTGTTCATAAGAGAGAAAAAGAGGAGATCCCCTGGCGATCGAAAGTCACTTTCTGATGAAAAACATCATGTGCAGGCGTCGTAAGCGGCAATGCGTCTCCCTCGATCTGTGTGATACGAATTTTTATAGACTAATTGATGTGGCATAGGGTGCGGGCTGTTCCATAACAATCGATACCCCATACTGCATTGAGGAGTTGATCGCAGCTCAAAACGACATCGGGGTTCTTGTAAAAGAACATGATGAGCCGAAGCTCCATCGCCGTGAGATTAAAAATCTCGTTTTCGTTGCAAGCTCTGAACCGGCGAGTATCGATTTCACTCCTGCTGAACATGAAGCGATGGGGGATATTCGACGTGTTGAGTGATTCTTCGTTATAGCGTTGTGATCGCCTGAGGACGGCTCCGATTCTGGCAGGAAGTTCGTGAAGGCCAAACGGTTTCACCGTCGATTGCCGATGTCACCTGACATCCCTCGCTTTCCAGGACATCGATAAGGCCCTCTTAAATATTGTCGTCATCTTCGGAGACAAGAATATGATCGGTTATCACGGATCGGAGTTTCCGTTTCTCCTGAAGCCACATTGTCGATGATGTTCGAGGAAGGTCTTATCAAGGGCATTCTTATCAGTCGTAATGAAAACCGGTTCTTCGGGAATATCGGTAAACAAGGTCAAGCCGGCATTGCTTATGCGAAGGCGATGAATTTCAAGCGGTTGCCGGAGAAAATCGGCGATGTCACATTCCTCGATGTGATATTTCGTGTGTCCCTGCTCAAGGCAAATGTCCACGGTGTTACCTCTGATGCGACCGTAGCGATCGATAATCCATAGCGGCATGACTCCATTGGGGCACTCAATGATCAATCACACATTCTTGGCAGTAACATTCAGCACATTAACGAGTTCTTCGGCAAAAATTACGGGACGGTCGTGACCTGATTCGACGAAATAGGAATTCCCCTCACTGTTTTGTGAGAGTCGCTTCATAAGATCTTAATTGTAATCATAACCGACCCCCACCATGAGGTCGTTCGATACGATCCGGAGGGGGCGGCGGAACAAGGGTGACTTTTACAACAGCTTGTCGGGGGCTTTCAGGAAACATGACACCTTTGTCCAGTTCGAATCGGCACCGAATACCGGAATCTGTAACGGCGGCGTGTTATGGAGCAACCAGCGATGCTCCTCCATTCCAAGGAACATACATGACGGCAAGGACAAACCCCAACAATACTTTCGATTGCAGATAATTCATAATACGCCGCTCTTTTTTGTTTTACTCATTGGTTTCCGCAATCGGACATGTGATCCTGAGTCTATCATCATGCCCGGAACATATACTGCCCAATTCATCGTTTTCAAACTCTAAATATGTATGAAATTGCCACACTCTCTATCCTTTGCTTTCGGTATGTCTATCACGACATATCAATCCTGTTGTCATTGGTTCGTAAAAGAAATGTAAAATTATCGGATGACGGTCGGTATGACTCGATGAAGTCAAGGATGATGTGAGCAACACTGCCGGAACAATAGGATCGGAAATTAAACGTGGCTTTTCCGCGACAGGAAATGAAAGCAAAAATGATGTGAAGAAGGCAAAAAAGCAATAGGAAGGAGCATTAAAAAGGTGGGAAAGGAAATCAAAGATCAGTTGGATCGAAGTGGTGTGATGTCATCGGCTTATGGTTTCGGAAACAAACAGCCCCAGTCTTTCAGGCATAACGGTTACCGTCAGGGCGGATCCGGTCCTGTCTCACAGGTGGGACAAGAAACGCCTGTAACAACCTCTTGATGGTTTTCTACGACCCGGTCAAGCATTATGAGCCGATTCAATGATTCCCCGCTCAGTGACGATATAGCAATAAACATGCTTCATCAAATATGAAGGAACCTATGTATGTTATTATAGGTTCATGTGTCCCCGACCGTTCAAGATTTTTGCTTGATTTTCTATGCAATATGACCATACAGTTACGACATTGGAAAGAACGGGACAGGAAGGAGTGACCATGTATAAAGGGCATTTATTGATCGTAGATGACGAAGAAAGTGTGCGGTCGGTTCTGAGGGATTTTTTTGAAAAACTCGGCTATGAAGTGGTGACAGCCGACAGCGGTGAGGATGCCCTGGATAAATTTATTCCCGGACGGTTCGACAGTATCATTTCAGACCTTTTCATGCCGAAGATAGACGGACTTGCCCTGTTAAAAATGATCAGGCAAAAGGATCCTCGAATGATTTTTCTCATGATAACCGGGTATCCAAGCATTGACAGTGCTGTTGAGGCGATGAAAGAAGGTGCTTACGATTACGTAACGAAACCGTTTCAGTTTGATGATATAAAGATAAAACTTGAGAGGGCGCTGCAGGCCAGGCAGCTCGAGCAATCATACAAGAAGGTGAACGGCATCATGTGGGCCCTGCTGATATCGATTCCGATCTGGTTGATCCTTGGTGTAGTCCTTGCCTTTGTGTGGAAGTAGCTCCGAAATACGGGCAGCACACAACGAGATTCAGGCCCCATGAGATGGTTGATGACACAATGAACCACTCGCGGGCAGACGCCTCGAATAGCTTGGCTTGCCGTGTCACTTACCCCGGGATCAACTTATTTGAAATTTTCCAGGAAAGTTTCTGCCTCTTCTATAGAGCTTTGCATATCACCGATTAAGGCCCCCACTTCTATTTCGATTTTGTCGGCTTCCTTCTTTAATGCTCCGATTGCCTGAGCGTTGAGGTTGTGTTTCAGATACAGCACATTGTCCCTGAACTGGTCCAGCACGGGATCCATGCGGGCTTCCGCCTTTTTCATTGCCGTATGAAGCCGCGCATATCGTACTTTAGTATTCTGATAGGATTCCATACTTTGGGATCTCAGTTTTGCTGTCTTGATTTCCTTGATTTCATTCGACCATTCCTTGAAAAGATCATCGGCAATCTGCTCGACCGTGGCTACCCTTCGGTGAACTTCTTTGGCTCGCTCCTCACTTTTGTTAAAATCTGTCTTGAGCTTATCGTAATATTTTTCGAGATCCCCGCCGTCAAATCCATACATCTCTTTCATCTGAGTTAATGCCTCCTTGAACTGTTCCGAAGCCTTTTTCTGGGCATCGGTTGCTTTCTCGACATTATCTCTCAGGAGGTGCCTTTTTTCCTTTCCCAATTTTTCCCAGGCAGCATAGTATGCCGACTGGCACCCTGTTATAAAAATCATCATTGTAAATATTGAGGCAATAATGAGATGTACTCGTGCATTCATAAAAATCCTCCAGTATCATTCGCTTTCAATTCTTAATTTTTTACAGGTATTTTCCTCTCAAAAATTTCCGTGCAAAGCAAGATTGTTAATCTCCTTAGCAGAAAAAATGAAGGTCCGATGTCGTCAAACATATAGAGCTTCTTGTGAGGCGGTATCTTTTTCTCCCATGATTTATGGTTTAAGAAACCGAACATTGACACTATGACAATGACTTCGATTACGTCCACGATTTTTCTTATTCAGACACATCGTAAACAATGATGCAAGCTGAAAATTCTTGCTATCGGCGTTTAGGTGACTCTTGAGTGCAGAGCCCTGGCCCGTTCCTGAAGTTTGATATCTTCGGGATCGGTGGCGTCAATGGTAATGTTATGAGGTATGGGACGCCCATGTTCGTCGACATGTATAAAGGTAATGAATCCTTCCAGAAGAAATTCGTCATTATGACTGAAAAAGAGCCGAATATACGCAACGAGGCTCGTTCTTCCCGTATGAACAATCTTACTCTCAAAGCGAATGACACTTCCCATTTTCACCGGTTTCTTGAAAAGCATTCCATGTATCTTAAGGCATAGAATGCTTTCCGGACGAGTCAGGTTTGCTGCGGCAATAAACCCGGCCTCAACAAACCACTGGGCGCTTCTGCCGGCGAATAACGTTCCGTGATGATTCAAATCTTCGCCTTTCACCATCCGATTGGTTACGAATGTATCAATTTTCATGAGTGAACTCCTGTTGACCCTTTTCATTGCGTCTGAATGCACTGATATGACGAACTGCTCGAAAGTCTTATTCCCCCCATATTATGAGCAGCAGAATCGACTGGCCTGATCAACCAGAACTGTCGGATTGTCCCCGGCATATCCTGCACGATACCCTCGTCCATACTCGTGGCGGGACGGGTCCGGATCATCGAGTGGAATCGCCATCCTGATGGTATGTTGGGCATCCGTACCGAAACTTTCACCGAACCGGAGTCGGCGAAGACCGTTACGATAACCCTTCCACAGGCAGGGACTGCCCCTGTTTGATTCCTGATAAGCATTAACCCGTTCCATATATTCTATGAATGTTGGATCATCTATCATGCGACGGCTGCCTTTTTCTCTGATTTTCCTGATCTGTCGGGCTGGCGATCAGGCTACAATACGATGCCCCTTATTCGAGGTATCCCCTTGTCGGCATTAAATCGTAAGAAGAGAGGATATCGGCGGTTTTTGAAAGTGTCTCCGTCGATAACCGGATTCTTCCGTGAAGCATTGGTCCCTTTTCCCGTATGGCAGTGGGTCCGAACGCACAAAAATGGTCGATGGCTTTATTTGCATTGGTGAAAGGGTTACCGCAGGGAACATTCCGGACGGCTTCGAAGGCTTTGGAAATCACCCCGGAAATTCTGTCAGAAAGTTTCGTTGCTCCGTCAAGATCCTTAGCTTCCAGATATTTGATAATGTTCATCAGTTGTGAGGGAAAGCAGTTGGCCGTGCTGAGGAGAAATCCGTCATATCGCCCATCGGCATCCTTCACCCATTGGGCATAATCGCCTTCTGCCCCACGCACCATATAGACTCCGTCCGGATCGACATCGGACAGAGCTATTCTGTCATTGCCGCTCGAATCCTTAAAAAATAAGAGGTGGGGATATTTCTCGACGAGAGCTGAAAATATTTCCGGTGATGCTTCGTTGTGTGTGACCTGGGGGAGTTGATACAGCGCGGTGGGTAACCCCAGATCCAGGATCCGGGAGATCTCTTTCAGGATGACAGTCTGATCGAGCGATTCTCCCGTGGGGGGGCATATGGTGAAGCCGCAGACATGAGACTCGCGAAGACGGGAAAGAACATCTTCGGTTCCCGTCATGGTGAGCATCATGTTAAGCATGTCGTCAATGGTTTGCTTCATCCCGTCCGTGTCGGGTTTGAGTACACCGAGAAGTACCCTTGTATTTTTCTCACGGGCCATGCGTATGCCAAAGTTCATTACCTGCATGGTTTCTTCATGGTCAAGTTCCCACCCGTCACCGGTCGACCCCGGCATGAGAAATCCTTTGATCCAGGGGACAAGGTGGCTG
>DSDU01000172.1 GCA_011056835.1 Deltaproteobacteria bacterium | reverse complement strand
TTCTTCTGGAGGCCCATTGATAAATGGGCCGCGCGAATGCGCGGCAAAGTCAAGTATTTTTTATAAATTTTAACCATTTTTTACGTGGAGACTCTAAACTCTAGTAAAAAGAAAAAAAGAAAAAAAATCAGAAAACATAAACACAAAAAGAGAAGACGGTAGGATTTACAGGAATCTACCTTAACATCAGTATAATTTAATGAAATCAAAGAAAACGGTAACGATGAAATAGGGAGTTTCAAGACGGCGACTTTATCGCGCGCCTCACTGTCCAGACATATTGCATCGGCAGAGAATGATCAGATTGATAATGAGACGTGAGAGCCGTTGCAGGGTGTGACATGGCATGAAATGCGGCACTGAGCCGCTTTTTTTATAAAGTTTGTTGTGATGATTTTGTAAGAATTTGGACTTTATAACTAAGAATCGTTGAGAGTGTGTGGATGTCTCGTTGCCGACAACGGGAAAAATGAGTCAGCATAGTCACACGACGATATTTCATCACAAGCGAAGCTTCAGTGTATTCCATTGGATCTGGTTGATTTCCGAGGGAAAGAATTTATCGGAACCGTCATCGTTGCTCTTTTGATGCCTCCTGTCGTTCATTTATACCATGATTGGATTCAATGTTGTGAGCGGTCGGTGAGTGCCCGTCGATTCATCCATACACGGTATGCCGCTGAAGTTCCTAATAATGTCGCAGGGCACCAGGAATGGAATATGCGCCGATAGACAGAGGCTACGGTGCCGACTCAGATGTTTAAAAGGAGGTGACTGATATGGTCTCAAATATTCACTGGCTGGGACACGACAGTTTTAGGATTGAGGGAGAGGGTGTGATTATCTATATCGACCCCTGGCAATTGCGGAACCCTCCAAAAGCTGATTTGATTATGATCACCCACGATCATGGTGATCACTGTTCTCCCGAGGATGTTGCCAAACTGCGGAAAGACGATACAGCGATTGTAACTGTTGAAGCTGCTGCAAAATTACTATCAGGGGATATACGAATCGTAAAACCGGGAGATGAACTGAATGTTAAGGGGGTATCTCTTCGGGCTGTTCCCGCTTACAACATTAATAAGTACAGAAGCCCCGGTATCCATTTTCATCCTCGCGAAGCCGGATACGTGGGATATTTGATTACTATCGAAGGCAAAAGAATCTATCATGCTGGTGACTCAGATTTTATCCCTGAGATGAAATCTATAGAAGCTGACATTGTGCTTTTGCCGGTGAGCGGTATCTATGTGATGACTGCGGATGAAGCACTTGATGCAGCATCGGCCCTCTCACCCATGATGGCTATTCCCATGCATGTCGGACGGGGAATCGGGTCACACGGTGATGCAGAGTATTTTAAGAACAAGGCATCAGTGCCTGTAACGGTCATGACAATGGAAGAATAGCTCCCACGGTGCAAGTCGGGATCACGGGTAACAGAGAAGTCATAACAAGATGGTTTATATGAGGCAGGCTGACCGAGAATTCCGACAACCTGCCTCATTGTTTTGTGATACAAATAATGTATAGGATGAAGAAGTTTCTTACGAAGAAGTTCATCTGATAAACTTCACGCATTTTCACGATAGACCTCAATCAGGTGTATAATTTCATTCTGTGATTTCAGAAAATGACATCTAAGATTCTTCCGGAATCAACAGCACTTAATGGAAAAGTCGCGGTGGTGAGGAAGGGCTGAACTGGTGGAATAGATCCATTATGAATAGAAGAGATGATCTCAATCATTTTAATCTTTTGTATGATATCAGCGAGCTTTCCACACTTTTGACAGGAAGTGAGAATATTGAGCACTTCCTTCAACGAACCGTTGAAGTCGTTTCCCGCCATCTTCATGCTGATGTATGTTCGATTTATCTATTCGAGGATAGGTCGCAGGAACTCGTATTAAAGGCGACCGTTGGACTGAATCCGGGCGCAGTAGGAAAAATCCGCATGAAGCTTGGTGAGGGGCTTGTGGGCACCGTCATGGAGCGGCTTCAAGCGATCCGTGAAGAATCGGGAAGTAGAAACCCGCGTTTTAAATATTTCGAAGAGGCCGATGAAGATCGTTTCGAGTCATTTCTCGCCGTTCCAATACAGCGAGGTGTAGAAAAAATAGGGGTCATCGCGGTCCAGCATGAAAAGGTGGATTACTTTGGTGAGATGGATGTCATGGCTTTGCGTGCAATTGCTGCACAACTCGCCGGAGCGATCGAAAATGCCCGTCTCCTTATGGAAATTTTACGAGGATCCGGCAAACGTTCTGAAACGGATATTATAGAAAGTTTAAAGTTTGTCAAAGGTAAGAGTGCTGTTGAAGGATATGCGTATGCCCCTTCAAATATTCTTGGGAAAAAATATGGTCGTCTTCTTATCGATGATCACGATTCCAATCCAGGCGGGACCATTGATGACTTTCATTATGCAATCCATAAGACCATCGAACAACTGCAGGAGCTTCAGGAAAGAGTTTCACAACGCCTTCTCGAGAGCGCGTCATTGATTTTTACTGCTCATTTCATGATATTAAAGGATGAAAACTTCATAAATAAAATCAAGGCGCTTATAATAGACGGCATGTCACCCTCTGAAGCGGTCAGATCAATAGCCCGATATTATATTTCCATATTTTCATCGAGTTCCCATGCCTATATGCAGGAAAAAGTAATTGATATAGAAGATCTGGCAAATCGCATCCTCAAGAATCTTCGAAAGAAAGCCGGGGGAGAACCCACCCTGCAGCCCGGTCGCATCGTGATTGCTCCCGACTTATATCCATCCGATGTTCTCAAACTTGCAGCGGAGAATGTGAAAGGAATAATACTTGTCAGCGGTGGTGTAACGTCTCATGTATCGATTATTGCCCGGTCGTTACAGATCCCGCTCATCATTGCAGATCGTCCCGAACTGCTGAACCTTTCGGATGATACTCCTGTGCTTATGGATGCAGACATTGGAAATATTTATGTATGTCCGTCGGAAAAGATTGTCCGACAATTCGAAGATCGCAATAAAGCCGAGAAAACAATACAATACATGATGGACTCGGTGACGGAAACCACCCGTACGAAAGATGACACCCCGGTTCATCTCCTGGCGAATATCAACCTGCTCAGTGAATTGCGACTTGCACGGGATCTGAAAGTAGAAGGTGTGGGGCTCTATCGGACGGAATTTCCCTTTCTTATCCGCTCATATTTTCCTTCGGAAGAAGAACAGTTCGTCATTTACAAGCATGTGTTTGATGAGATGAACGGAAAAATTGTTACCATAAGAACACTTGATCTTGCAGGCGATAAGATTCTCCCATACTCAAATGCCCCGATGGAAGCAAACCCGCAACTCGGATTACGGTCCATTCGATTTACCATGCACAATAGAGATATATTTGAGCAGCAACTGCGGGCAATTCTCCGGGCCGGGGCCGATTCGAGAAGCGTCAGAATTATGTTTCCCCTCATTTCATCACTCGATGAATTCAGAGACGCAAAGCAAGTCATTATGGATTGCATCAACCAGCTCTCTCGATTGAATCTGCCTCACTGCAAAACCCCATCGGCGGGGATCCTTGTCGAATTACCGTCGCTGATTGAGATTATCGATGACGTAGCTATGGAAGCGGACTTCTTTTCGATCGGCACGAATGACTTCATTCAGTATATGCTTGCCGTGGATCGCACGAATGAGAAGGTGTCCCGGTATTACCAACCGTATCACCCGTCGGTTTTAAGAGGTCTGGCACGGGTGGTGAAATCAATACTGGACAAGGGGAAAGACATATCGGTATGCGGTGAAATGGCCCATGAGTCCGGCTATATCCCATTTCTCCTCGGCATCGGTATACGGACACTCAGTCTTGACCCACAGTTCATGCCGCTCGTTCAGCAGGTGATATCAGAACTGACGATAGCCGATGCTGAATCATATGCCGGTGAACTTGTCGCACAAAGCACACTGGACGGGATTTTGAGGGTGATGAAATCGAGAGGACTGCAGTGACGCATCTGTATGCCCGGTGTTCCTTCAAAGATAATAGATGAATTCGATGGTGTGGCATTCGATTGAGTCGTTACGGTATGCGATCATGCTGAGGACGGATATTCCTTTTTCCCGGTAATGCGCGCTTACATGCATCACGGTTTTGAAGATCCCGCGGCCTTGCTGTTTTCAGGAGACCTCACAATAATCCGCTTCAGAAAAGTACAGGGCGATATCACGCTATGGATCATTGGGATATTCCAGTGATGCCATTTCAGGAAGAGAATGTGAAGAAATCTCTGAGATCATCTGGTGCTGAGCCAGTTCATTGCTAGCAGAAGTCCGCAAATTGTTTTACCATCTTGAATTTCCCCGGCATAAATCATGGCCAGAGCATCCGACAGTCTGACGGTGTGAATTTTAATAACCTCGTCGACATTGAGATTCTGAGCTGATGCGGTCAGGTTTGTTGCGATATAGAGATCGATATGTTCGTTCGAATAACCGGGGACTGGAATGATCTCACTCAACTTATGGCATCTATCGGATGAGTAGCCCGTTTCCTCAGTCAGTTCTCGTTGGGCGCACATGATCGGGGTTTCGTTCTGATTCACGGTACCTGCAGGTATCTCCCACATGAAACAGCCGACAGCATGACGATACTGACGGATTAATATAAATCTTTCGTCATCGAGAATCGGAACAATGGCGGCGGCGCCGGGGTGCCTGATGATTTCCATATCCGTCGTTACGCCGTTTTCAAGGATCACTGTCTCCTTCATCAACCGAAAGACTTTACCTTCGTATATGCGTTCACTTCGAACGATGATCCTTTCCATGTTTCCCTCCTCCATCGGCTTGAGATCTGAAATGTATAACATATAATCGGAACCATTCGGACCTTCAGAGCCATAGATTGTAAGATGCCTAGATTGCTCAGCCGTGAAAAGTCAACACTGTTTCACAAGGTTTCGCATTAAATTTGCGGTAATTCAATTATGTTCGATGATCCGATGAAATAATGTTACCAATGGTTATTATCGCCGGCTTGGTAGGAATTATCATCATAAAAAACTGTCCGGTTTGGTGGAATCATGATAGATTAACATGATAATAACTCGAAAAACTCTCACTTGTTAATATGAATTGTTGATATGAATCGGTCCGGACACAACAAACAGGGTATTATGGAAAATGTCTAAAGAGCACGTTACTCGGAGGCAAAAAGACATATCCCGCCTGTTGCGGGAAAAGAAGAAGGTCCGGAAGGACAAACCCGGACGGCTAAAAAAGAATAAATGGAATCAGGAGCCGTCATGACATGAGAAGTCGCGAGGCTGGAAAAATTTGCGACCACCTGTGGTATCTGGGGAGAGCGGAATCAGGGGTGTATCTCCTTGCGGGGCGCGAATGTTCCATGATCATTAACGGAGGGCTGAGCTGCATTGTTCCAGATGTCCTTCGTCAGTTCGATTCGTTCGGCATCGATGAACAGAGGATTAAGAAAATTCTCATTTTGCACGCTCATTTCGATCACGTCGGCCTTGTTCCATTTTTCAAACGGCGGAACCCCAATCTTCAGATTTATGCGTCGCAACGGGCATGGGAGATCCTGTCAATGCCTCACGCAGTCAACACCATAAATCGCTTCAGTACCCTGACAGCGGAACGATTGAATAGTTGCGCGGCGCTAGAAGGGTATGACATGGAATGGCGAAATGATATATCGGGGAAGTCGCTCGATGAAGGCGATTCAATTGATCTCGGCAGCATGAAAGTTTCGATTCTTGAAACACCGGGGCATTCGTCGTGTTCTCTGTCCGCATATGTACCTGCAATGAATGCTCTTTTCCCCTCGGACAGTGGGGGTATACCATTCAAAAATATCATCGTAGCATCGGGTAATTCAAACTATACACTGTTTCAACGAAGTCTGGAAAAACTGAGTCTTCTTGATTCGGCATATTATTGTGCCGATCACTATGGTTATGTAACGGGGACGGAAGCGCAATCATTTGTTGAACGATCCATTGATGCTGCTCAGTCGTTTCGTCGCCGGATCGAGTCGGTTTACAGAAAATCGCGGAGTATTGGTGCAACCGTAAAGCAAATGATGATTGACATGGCGCCTGAACTGGACGAGTATGTTTTACCGGAAGATATTATCGAGGGCATCTATGGTCAGATGATAAAGCACATTGCCGGGAAAATGGATGGAACATCATAAATGTTGTTTTGTAGTGCGCACAGTATCGCTTGAGACGGGACTTTTCACGGCCTGCTGCAGGAGGCCGTATTCAAAGCAGATTTACCGCGTGTATGCTCTTTTTTTCTGTGGCAACGGCCATGCTTCAGGACGGAACTATAAATGTATTGGGACGGGAAGTGAACACCATGCATATATCTGTGTTGATGCCTCAGAAGATATCGTCGGAGTTGATCGGTTTCGTTAACGCCCATCTCGATGAGTGTGGATTTGGGAGAGAAGGGGATTATTATGTAATTGGTTCTGCGGAACATTTTCTTACGATAACGATCGACAAGGAACCAGAGAAAGATCTGTTCTGGACCTATAGGACGAACGGGGTAATATGGTTTATTCCCATGAGTCAAATCATTCTTGATTCAAAGAAAACAGAGAAATCACACATGTTAAGTTATGAAACGGCACTGAATTTGGCCCGTATGACCCAAGGAGTCATTTATGATCATGTGGCTGGCGTCGCTTATAATGCCGAGGGGGAACCTTTTGAGAGATTCGGTATGGGAGAACAATCGGCTGAGTGCGGCACCGGCGTGAAGCAGTTGATGCAAGATGATACGTTACCGTGACTAATGTGTTATGGGATATAGATTCAATAGTCCTGCAATAGTTCTTTTACCCGGAGAGAACCATGATGATGAAGATGAAATCATGTTGGCCGGAGCGGTCGGCTTCTCTCCCCGCTGTTTCGGTCCGCATGAAACGATCTTCATTGAACTCGAAACCAATACGAGGTACGGCATATGAGTATAACCGTTCGGATAGTGAATGCACTGAATTCATTCGGTCAGAGATTGAAAGAAAACATCGAAAGGGACAACGGGCTCTACTGGAAAATGAGCGAAAGTGACGACAGAATTCAGGATCAGTCTCACTGGTGCGGATCGAGAAGATGGGGTAAGAAGAGGTGGTTCGACTATGGTGATTTTCATTGTCGATTGATTCTACAAAACCTGCAGTCCTATGCCGGTCCGGAGTACCTGGCGACGATTCGTGAAAGAAAGGCACTTGAATGGGGATGTGGCGGCGGAGCGAATATCAGGCCGCTGTGTCAAAACTTTCGTTCCGTATACGGGGTTGATGTCTCTCCGGCAACGCTTGACAACTGTGCGCTGCAGATGAGGCAATTTGATATGCGTAATTTTGTTCCGATTTATTTTTCATCGGAATATCCCGAATCGGTTATTCACGATATTGAAAGTGAAACCATCGATTTTGTTTTATCCGTTGCCGTGTTTCAGCATTTTCCTTCAAAGGATTACTCGTTACGGGTTCTGAATGTCATTGAGCGATTATTGAAAAAGGATGGCTTCGCCCTGATACAGACACGGTATTTCGACGGCTCGGACAAACTCAGGCAGAAGAATCATGATTATGCCCGTAATGTCGTCTATATGACTTCATTTACCTCCGAGGAATTTGCCAGCCAAGTGCTGGGAGCGGGGTTGAGGACGATTTTTTCGAAGAAAGACGTAGATAATTCATGCGATTGTCACGAATATTTTTTTGTCACGAAGTGATAATTTGCTGACATTCGTATTCTAAGAGTTCCATAGAAACGGCACAAGTAGCTTTTTCTTCAAGGGAGAGCCTGCATGCGGCAAATCTAAAATGCGATATCATAATGATAGGTTATGTTGATGAATGCCAGGATGCAGTCGTGTTGCCTGAGAAGTCGACAAAGTCTGGGATGAGGTAGTGAACCCATGATGGGATCCATTGCCGGTGATGTCATCGGCTCAGTTTATGAAGGGAATCCGATAAAAAGGACGGAATTCCCCCTTTTTGACAGACAGTGCCGTTTTACCGATGATACGGTATTGACGATTGCTGTCGCATATGCAATCCTCGACCGGGTTGATTATGGTGACGCATTAAAAATGTACGGAAGAAAGTACCCCGGTGCCGGCTACGGCAGTTCGTTCTATCGGTGGATGATTTCTGATGAAGAAGCTCCGTATAACAGTTGGGGAAACGGATCGGCTATGAGAGTGAGTCCTGTGGGATTTGCATTTGACACCGCAGAGGATGTTCTTGAGGAGGCAAGAAAGAGTGCCGCTGTAACTCACAACCACCCCGAAGGTATAAAGGGTGCCCAGGCAACGGCATTGAGTATTTTTCTGGCACGAAGGGGGGAGACAAAGAACGTCATTCGAAAAAAGATAGAACGTAGCTTCGGCTATGATCTGAGGCGACGTCTTGATGATATACGGCCGGCATATTATTTCGACATTTCATGCCAGGGATCGGTTCCGGAATCGATTATCGCATTTCTCGAATCGGACAGTTTCGAAGATGCGATAAGAAAGGCGATATCTCTCGGAGGAGACAGTGACACCATGGCATCCATAGCAGGTGGCATTGCACAGGCATTTTACGGAGACATCCCCGATACAATTTCGACGTACATCCGGCATATACTGCCGGCTGAATTTTTATCGATTATCGACCGTTTTAATACAGAGTACTGCCGATAACCGACACATCGACAAACGTTTTTATCGATGTTATATGTCGGGATATCCCAGACAAGTTCATACAGTTGAAAATATCATGGAAGTTGTCATCGGTGAAAACATAAGATATACAAAACAATTATTATATATGGTTGTGCGACCGGTGAGATACGTGCTCATCGTCGGGGATCACACTTTTGGATTCTTGATAAACGGCATTCCATCGTTGATCGTGCTGCCGGGAAAGGTGACGGAGGCTAGATCAAGGTTTGCCGAATGGTGCTCTCAAGCAGACATGGTCGCCACCCGTCCGTTAACAGTGACATTCAAGGGATAAAATATTTCAATTCTAAGTGGGTGAGCTATGATGAAAAGAAATGCCTTTAAGAAGTATTCCGGAAGAATTGATGCGGTGAGGAAAAAAAAAGAGTTCATAACGTTTCTTGTCATGGTAGTCGTTTTGTTCGGGGGTGGTGTATTCCTCGGATATTATATATGGGGTGTTGATAAGCAGCTGAAGCCCGACTATAAAAAATATCTTAAGGATACGATTATCTATCTGGAGAAAATGGAAGAAAGTAATGCCATACTGAGTGCCGATGCGAAATCGTTGAAAACCGATGTGAGTGTATTGAAAAAAGCTGTTGCTGCAAGTGAAAACAAACTGATGGCTGCAACAAAACATCTCGAAGAAAAACTCACACTTCTCGAAGAAGAAAATGCCGGCCTGAAGCTCTTGATCAGCGAAAAAGATACTGCCATTGCGGAAGCTCAAACCATTAAGGCGAACTTCGAAGAACTTCAGAATAAATTTAATATACTGAAAGAGGAGGCACAACGGGACATGGAGGTAGATATGCCTGCTGCTGAAAAAACTCAGGCACCGCCTCCAGTTATGAACAAAGAAACGGTTGTGAAACCGTCCGATATGACAAGCCCGGTTGTCGATGAAGGTACATCAAAACAAGAAAATCACGACACCGCCGAAGAAACGGAGCCACTCCAGGGTAATCACAAAAAAATCCCAAATGGAGATAATTCCAACTGAATACGCCTCTCGTTTCATTGTAGTCGTGAAACGATCCCGTTACCGTTTCTCATTGATGAATGAGTCTTTTCAGCAGAAAGAGTGAGAATATCTCAACGGCAAGCAGCTAAAGGAAGGTATCAACGGTCTTCAGAACCGGGCAATTATATAAGAGGAGGGTATGTTTTATCAAAATAAGTATATAAGAAAGGAGCTCATGCGACTTTTCCCGAGACATGATGGAATTCTCTTTGTAATCAAATGACATCGGATATCACATTGTCTGGAGTATGTTCCAGGAGGTCACACTTGTGAGAAAATTGCCGAAATCATTGCTGTCGTATGACGCCTTGAATGATCTTTGTGAGCTACTTCGCCAAAAAGAAAGTTACCGAGTTTCTCTGCAAGGGGCTGATTTTGGCGGTGCGGTAGCAGACGAAAATGAAGCGCGACTCCTGTTATCGAAAATAATTCGTGTGACCGGTGAAACACTTCACCGTGATTTCAACGATATTCCTGAGCCGCAAATTGTACTTACCCGTAAGTTGAGCACTTTACCCAGACAGATAATGCGTCTCTATCTTGTTTTTATTCCTCTGGTGCTATTTTTTCTTTATTTGACAATGCAGTATGAAGATAGTGGCTCTGATGTTTGGTTTATTCGAATAATCATTATCTTTCTGCTGATATTCCCCCTTATTTTTCGAAAAAGGATGCGCCTCAACATTGAACATGACGTGGGATATGTAAAACATGCGGGTGGTTTAACGACCATCACGATTGACCAACTACCGTCAGCCCAGTTTCAGCCTTTCATTGCTCATGAATATGCGCACCAGCTTTATTACCACTGCTTTGGTGACGTAGGTGAACGGTGGGTGAAAGAGGGATGGGCACGACTCGTTCAATGGAAAGTCGCGCAGCATTTATACCATACAGAGAAAAATCCGGCATATCTGTTTCATGTTCTGAACCAGATAATCGGGGAACTCAAGTTTGTGTGTGTATTGATCTGTCGGATATTTAGGATGAGTGTTCCGTCGAATGTGCGGCGGATTCGAACGATGTACCGGGGGAACCTTCTCTTTAACTTTTTTACCGGAAATCCGGGGTTTGATCCAAAGATACTGATACAGCATAGCGTTGGAACCGCTTATTTTTTTCTGGCTGAGCGCCGTACCGGGCTGAATGAAACATTGTGGTCGTTGACGGCAGGGGACGTATCGGATTCCGAAGATGTGCAATGACGTATCCGTGTCGATGACTGATTGACACGTAATATCTGTCTATTGTCCGACCGTTGAAAAGCCCGCCGTGTATTGTCCATGTTCCGGGATTTTCGGTGTGCCTGTTCCAGATATTTTGGAGAACCTTCTAGTGGTGTGGTTAATCATCGGTTCCCTATAAGTTTTGATTTTGTTCTGATGATGGATAAAAAGGGATTGTGTTTCTTCTTAAGATGATGATACCGTACGCATGTCATTATTACACATGGTTGTTTTCGGAGATGAAATCAGCAAAAACAGTCCTTTCATACAATCCGTTTGAGAATCTGAGAAAAATGATACAAGAAAGTTCTGTGGATCCAACTCTTCATCTTTGTGACAACCGGACTGTCCCGGTCGGGGATGGAGCAGAACCGCAGGAAGAGGAAGAGCTCTTTCAGAAGGCTATGGAAGGGATTACACCCATTGGGCGGGATGGCATTGCGGCCACTCGCAGTGAAAACAGAAGTGACGATACTCTCGGAACATGTGGGGATGATGAAGTAATAAGTCATCTTGAAAATCTCATAAATACGGGTCAGGGCTTCATAGTCGCCGAGACTCCTGAGTATGTGGAGGGAACAGGTTATTGTGTGAGGCGGGATGCGGCAAAAAGGCTTCACCGGGGAGAATTTTCCATACAATCTCACGTCGATCTTCACGGCCTCACTGTGGAAGAAGCAAAAAACGCTTTTGAGAGGTTTCTGAAAGATAATGTCATGGCAGGAAAGAGGGCTGTGCTGATCATTCATGGACGGGGTCGGTCTTCTCCATCCGAACCGGTAATCAAGAACAAGGTTATAGAATGGCTTAGCAGTGGTCCCTGGCATAAGTGGGTCATGGCTTTTTCAAGTGCCCGATCCTGTGACGGAGGGGCCGGAGCGACATATGTCCTGCTGAGAGAGCGTTCCTTGACGAAACGGTTCAGAAGGCTCGTTGCAAAAGACAAGAGAGGGAATAAATAAATGGCGCGACGCGTCATTTCTTCCGTATGCAAAATGCATCAGAACTGAGATATATGACATATGATTGAATCCACGACCTTACTTATTGTTGTTGTCATCGCCATTGTTTTCGTCATCTTGTTCGGACGCCGGATACGGATGCATTACGGATCATTGCGTCCCAACGGGAAGGTTACAGAACATTTTGAAATGTATGAAGTAAGACCTGATTTGACCTATTACACGAGTGGACCGGACAATTATCCTTACGCCATTATCGGCGTAGTCCGTGAACTCACTCTCGATTCGACACTTTGGAAAAAAAGGGAGTTAACAACGAAAACAATGAAAGCCCTTGTCAACAATATGGAAGCCAAGACCTCTCAACTGAATACTACGCTCCATGGCTTCGACATTCTTGACAACGCAGGACATTATATTGGTGATTGGTTTTCGGTTACAGGAATACATACAACTATCAAGGTTGGAAAAGATAACCGAGTCAAGATTTATCCCCCGCCGTCCGACGTATATGATCGTCATTAAGATGCCCTTGAAAAGCGCCGATTTATTTAGACTGCCGGGATTACCCCCGGCTTTCCTTCGTTTTTACGGGTGGAGGGGGGCTTGCACGCACCTGTTAAGGCTCAGGGCCAAGGGCTGAAGGCTCAAGGGTGGAAATGAATAGATCACGACATGAGTAACCGAAATTAAAATGGCGACCCGAGGCACATCTTTGGAAGAACAGTGACGGTTCAACTATATCGTGATAGTTTTATTCAGGCTTATTCCATTCTTCAAAAGAAAGCCTGCCTTCCGATATGAAGGGTATCACGGAGGGCTGCATTTGTCCTCCCGTTACATGAACTTTTCCTGCAATCTTATAATGGAGGTCCTGAACCTTTTGTGATGTTGCCAAGCTTCTGAAAACATCAAAGACAGAGGAATAAATTGCCATGGGGACAACGGCTGATCTGAATGGTTGGATCTTCACCCGCTCATCTGAAACTCCGGAAGCGAACTTATTCCCATGAAGTTCAAGATCGCATATGATGCCCTGGATCTGAAGAAGCACATCATTAGGGTTTATCACTCGTAATTCTATCTGCAGTATTGTTTCAAAGAGTTTAATGTTCTGCACCTCAATGTTGACAAGGGAGATCCTCGGCGGTTCCAGGTGCGTACCAGGCTTGGCGCATCCCGTAAGAATCACTGACAACGCGATCGCCACGGTTATGATGATATTTAGATACGGCTTTGTAAGCATAAATGTATTATAATGTAAAGAAAGACTGTTTACAATAGTTACATTTTACAATGTATGCAGATTCACTCGTGCCATCATTGGTTCAGCTTGAACATTCAACACTATTTGAATCACACTTGGTTATGATCGGAAGAGACAGTCATTATATTGGTACTGAAATAAAAATTCAGCTTGTGTATATTTCATGGGTAGGGTAAATAACCTGGATTTCATATGAGGTTGAAACGAACAAAGAGATAAGAGGGTTATATGGATTTAGAGAAAAACAAAGAACTGAACAATCAAGATGAAAAGAGTTTTGCAGAACTGCTGAATGAGAGTTTTGTCGGGCAGGGACGTTTGAGGCCCGGTGAAAAGATACGGGCATACATAGTTAACATTACGCCCGAATGGATATTCATTGATCTGGGATCTAAGAGCGAGGGGTACATCGCACGGCAGGAACTGGTTGACGAGAACGGTGAACTGACAGTAAATGAAGGTGATGCCGTTGATGCCTATTTTCTCTCTTCTCGAAACAATGAGCGATTGTTTACGACGAAAATCGGTAAAGGTGAAGCCGGGAGGGCACATCTCGAGGAAGCCTTCAGGAGTGGTATTCCGATTGAAGGCTATGTTGAGAAGGAAATTAAAGGCGGATTTGAAATCAAGGTAGCGGGAAGCGTGAAAGGATTTTGTCCATTTTCTCAGATGGGACTTCGTCGTGTCGAAGCTTCACAGAAATACGTAGGTCGTCGCCTTGTCTTCAAAATTATCGAATATACCGAACGGGGAAGAAAAATAATACTTTCAAACCGGATAATCAGGGAAGAGGAACTCAGGAAAGAAAGAGAGGCATTGAAGGAAACATTACACGAGGGAATGACCGTTCACGGGACGGTTGCATCACTGATGGATTTCGGGGCGTTCGTCGATATCGGCGGCGTCAGGGGGCTTATTCCAATATCTGAAATCAAATGGGGGCGAGTTGAAAATATTGGTGATATTCTCACGGTCGGCCAGGAAGTTGATCCGGTTATCATTGCGATAGACTGGGATAAAAATAAAATTACACTGAGCCTGAAGAAAACACTCTCGGATCCTTGGAATGATGTCAATGATAAATATCGAGAAGGAACTAGACACCACGGGAAGATTTCTCGATTGACAAAGTTCGGTGCATTTATAGAGCTGGAACCCGGAGTAGATGGGCTTATGCATATTTCAAAACTCGGAAATGGTAAACGTATCAATCATCCCAGTGATGTTGTTGCGGTGGGTGAAGAGCTGACGGTTGAGATTGAGAAGGTCGATGGAGAAAATAAGCGTATTTCACTAAAGGCTGCGCAATCACCCCGTAAAGAAGACAATAACGAAACTGAAGACAACTACTCACTATATATGGATAAATCGCAAACTACACTGGGGAAATTCGGTGACCTTCTAAAGAACAAGCTATCTGATAAAAGTTAAAATTGCCGATAATCTCTAAGCAGGCCGTGGGAAGAGTCATGAGTGAGGACGTGTGGTACCTGTTTCCTTAGCCATTGGCCCTGAGCCTTTTTGCCAGGTACGTCGCAAGGCAGCACCCGTGAAAAAGAAGGAAAGCCGGGAATGATCCCTGCAGATCTCAAAAAGTGGGTGCTGTTTAAGAGCCTTTTGCTCAATCATGAAAAAAGCTCCGTGGCTGAGTTCACGGAGCTCATCGTCTGTTCACGACGTAACGATCTTGCCGCTTGGTGTTGAGCCCGGCACGATAATACGGGATTCTTCCTCACGCTTCATTTCTTCCAGTTTTGCAAACATCATTTCAAGAGCATGATTCATGGCGCCGGGATATTTTTCCAATGCTTCCTTAAGGTTTTTTGCTTCGATGTGGCACTGGAGCGGCATTGATCCTTCGGGTGAAACCAACTGCGTCTGCCCAATGAAAATCGGTTTACGGGTATAATCTTGTGATCCATCCGATTTGATTGGAGTCAGACGTCTGATAGAGCCGACCTTAACATCGGTGAAAATTTCTTCTCGATACAGATTTTCAGAATCGAGGGCTATTTTAGACGTTGGAGTTCTGTTTGATGTATCCATGGAATAGTTCTCCTTTATAAATGACGGCGAGAGATTGCGTTCCGAGGCATACTATGATGAAGGTGCATTATAGCCCTTCGTAATTATCGCCGGGTTTTGATGTGCTTATACCATGAAACGCACATACAACAAATACTTTTTAATAAACGGAATGACTGTCATCGGAGAATGAACGGGGGCAACAGGATGAAAGCCAAGTGCGACGATGTAAATCATTAACCCGGGCAGAGATCTGATACAATGTTCTGTTGATGAAACCATATTTTTCATGTCTCATGGAGTATCTGTCGGGAAAAGCTATGAGAGCAATCACGATGGTTCGTATTACATATAATATCCTGAGTGATGAACCATGTACTTCATCCGAGCGATGAACATGAATTTGCGGATTCGAAATTGCAGTATGGGCGAATGTGAGTGTATGAAAGTGTGAGCCTATACCGTAACGTAAAAAGAGATATTATGCCATTTTACTTGAGATCGACGATCATATTTGTTAATTCAAACCTGTGGATAGTGGACGATCATGATATAAAAACTCGAAAGCAAGGGGGCAATTCATCATGCAAGCATTCAAGATTGAAAACCACATCATTGCCGCAGATCTCATAGAAGACGCCATGAACCTGTTCAAGCATGAAATAGGCGGCTATTTTCCTGAAAACGTTGAAGAGATTGATATTAGTGATCAGATAGAATGTGATGACGGGCGTATCATGACGGTGAAAGATGTTATTAATGAAACGTTGGATGAACGGCAGGAATGGTTGAGAATGGGATTCCAATGCGAAGTCTATCGACCCTTTCTCATAAAAAAACTGAAAGACTGATTTTAAAATATCAAGCCGATATTACTCACTGTTTCAGTGCCGATTCTGATAATATGTTGATATCTTTACACGAGGCCATAATAGTTCAGCGTAACGTGTTCGATTTAGAGAAGATATTTATAACATGCTGAATTCATAGCACATATAAGATGCGTAAAACGTGTGCAATCCGCTATAAAATTGAGGTTATGAGGCATTTACTGTGTTTGCAAACAACTCTGTCAACAGATTTATCCACACGACTGTGGATTACTGATCAATCTATTGAAAGAAGCGAACTTTTCCGTTTTTGGTAGATGCGTATATGATAGCAACCCCGTGCATAAGGTCATCAATCTCAAATCAGACAAAAAGAATTATAGGAAACGTGGTAACTATTCAGCACAAAAAAGTTTCGTTCTTTGAAAAAAGTTCTTGACACGGTTTTTGGGTAAATTATCAAAAATTCGGGTACAGTAACACCTTGCCCATAATCATGGTTTGAAGGTGCTA
>DSDU01000245.1 GCA_011056835.1 Deltaproteobacteria bacterium | reverse complement strand
TTATCAATATCAGGTCGCGCCGCTCCTTATTGACAAAAAGTCAAGAAAAATATGCAGTTACTGGTTCTTTTTTTCTCATATATTTACATAAACTGTATGCAATTTCCTAACCGGAAATTGCTGTCTTGAAATACATTATCACTTCGGACAGTTATCATTATCGATGAAAAACGTCGGATGAAAATACTCCACTAAACACTAGAAATCAATTGACATACCATGAACCTTGTGTTACGCAGAAATTCGATTTTCCACGAGAGGAGAAGGGGCCCTGCACGGCGATCCAAACAGTGCCGGCACGTGGAAACAGCAATGGTAATCCCGTCGACCGATAAGTAAGATATATGATGAATGACGCTGAATCTACGTAGCGGCCAACACCAAACGCCGAAACGCATTGCATCCGATACTGCTTAAACAAACGGACCGGATGTCATGCTCACATATATCATCGTGACATTTTCGTAAAAAGGTGAACTGCGTGACTCTTTTTGAAATAATGGACATTCTTGATGCGAAATGCCTTGTTGGAAGAAAGCGGCTCAACATGGAGGTCGGAACGGCTTTCAGCGCCGATCTCCTGAGTGATGTCCTCGCCTTCGCTAAAGCCGGCAGTCTTCTTCTTACGGGACTCACCAACCCACAGATCGTCAGAACTGCAAGCATACTTGACATTGCAGCGATCATTCTTGTCAGGGGCAAAATCGCTCCGGATGAAACATTGAGGATGGCCGACGAATTAGATATCCCGATGTTGTCAACGAGATACATTTTATTTGAAACCTCGGGACGACTCTTCATGCATGGAATAAAGGGGTGCGTTGAAAAAGTCGGCAGTGATACATATGTAACATTATGAATCTTGAGTATGAGAACTCTTTCGAGATACAAGGCGGAAACTTTCAGGAAGCAGGCGATATTTCCGTTTTTATTAAGAAAAAACTGCAAAACTTAGGCGTTGCCAGGGAGATCTTGAGGCGGGTTGCCATTGCAGTTTATGAATCGGAGATCAACATCATATCCTATGCCAGCAAGGGGATTATCCATATAAGTATCAGCCCCGAATCCGTTGTGATAGATGCAGAGGACGAGGGTCCGGGAATAGAAAATATCGAACTGGCAATGAGAGCGGGATATTCCACTGCCACCGATAAAATACGGGAGATGGGATTTGGAGCAGGTATGGGAATACCGAATATTATGAACTGTTCCGACAAGTTCACCATAACCTCTGAATTGAATAAGGGAACCCACTTAACGATTATAATCAACATATCAAATAATGATGCGGAAAAAAACCGGTGAGTTACCTTGATGAATGTTTCATCCATTGTTGAGAAACTGAATCTAAAAATAGCCTGTGGCAGGGAGAAGCTTTCTCAGAACGTAACCGGTGGATACGTCGGTGATCTTCTCAGTGATGTCATGGCAAACAGCAGAGAGGGATATCTCTGGATAACCCGCCAGACACACCAGAACATCGTCGCCGTCGCAAGTCTCAAGGAACTGGCAGGGATTATTCTGGTTCAAGGCAAGGAACCCGAGAGCGACACTCTTGAAAAAGCCGCAGCCGAAGGTATTCCGATTTTGATTACGGAATTGCCGGCATTTGATATTGCAGGCAAATTATACGACATAGTATCATAGCAAGGGCCCGTCGGAGGGCCTTTTTGTTTCCTGCAAATGATTAAGGAGTTTACCTGTGATTTACATATCCATACGTGCCTGTCGCCATGTGGCGACTTGGATATGTATCCACGTGCAATAATTAAAAAGTGCCTCAAGGAACGATTAAACGTTGTCGGTATATGCGACCATAATGCTTCCGAAAACGTTGAGTACGTCATGGAGGCCGCCCGCGGCACACCGATTGTTGTCTTGCCGGGGATGGAGATAACAACAAAAGAGGAAGTCCATATCATAGCGCTCTTTGATAATGTAGATGATTTGCTCTTTATACAAGAATTTGTCTATAAATCTCTGCATGGTATGAACAGAGAAGAAATTTTCGGGTGCCAACCCATCGTTAACGAGAAAAATGAAATCGAAGGGTTCAACGAACACCTGCTTATCGGGGCCACCGGCCATTCACTCAACGAAACGGTGGAAGAAATTCATCGGTGTCACGGTCTTGCAATAGCAGCGCACATTGACCGTGAGAGCTTCGGCATCATCGGTCAGTTGGGTTTTATTCCCGGGGATATTCATTTCGACGCTCTGGAAGTTTCATTTCGAACAGGAACGAAGAAAATCCGAGAACAGCATCCCGAGCTGACCCGCTATGCGGTCATTGAATCTTCCGACGCTCATTTTATCAATGACATCGGCAAAGGAAAGACTCGATTTCATATGGAATGCCCGACAATTTTCGAGTTGAAACTCGCATTGGAAGGTCGGGAAGGCCGTTTTTTTGTCACACCGTAGCGTTCATATGTTAGAACTGGCCATGCATATTCTGGACATTGCGGAAAACTCGGTACGAGCCGATGCAACCACCGTTGTCATCACGATCATCGAAAATGAAGAAACGGATTCATTAACTATTGAAATCGATGACAATGGCACGGGAATGGATGAGGATGAAATCACCAAAGCGCTGGACCCGTTTTACACAACAAAAAAGGTCCGCCGAGTCGGTTTGGGATTACCCATGCTCAGAGAGGCATGCAGGAGATGCGACGGCATGTTTGCCATTGAATCGGCAAAAGGCACGGGGACTCATATCGTTGCACGATTCAGAAACAGCCATATCGACCGGCAACCGCTCGGAGATATGGCAAGTTCGCTGGTCATGCTTATCACCGGCAATCCTGATATGGATTTTATTTATACACATACGAAAAATGGTGTCAGCTTTATGCTGAACACCGCAACTATAAAGGAAGCAATTGAAGATGTCCCGATCAACAACCCTGAAATCTTGCGTTTCATCAAGAATATGATCAACGAAGGATTGAAAGAAATCGGTGTATATGATTAGCTGCCTGTCCAATATTTCGGGTAAGGAGGATTATTTCATGAAACCAGGGAATGATGAACTGTTAAAAGAATTCACGCCGGAACAGATTAAAAAGTTAGATGCGCTCATTGAAAGTTACAAGGGCAAGCCGGGGGGGTTGATTCCTGTTCTGGAACAGGCACAGGAAGTTCTCGATTATCTGCCGATATCCGTCCAGAAAAGAATCGCAGACCGATTGAATATACCGTTAAGCCAGGTTTACGGTGTTGTGACGTTTTACTCATTTTTCACCATGACACCCCGGGGAAAGCACACCTGTCGCGTATGCCTCGGAACAGCCTGTTATGTAAGAGGAGGCAAGGTTATTCACGAAAAAATAATGAAGGACTTCGGAATTAAAGAAGGAGAAACGACCCCGGACAGGTTGTTTACCTACGAAACGGTGCGATGCCTCGGTGCATGCGGACTGGGACCGGTCGTCGTTATCGATGAGGATGTTCATGGAAGAATAAAACCGGAAAAAGTGAAAGACGTATTATCACAATATGATTGATGACCAAAATTCATACGGAGAACGGTTATGGCAAAGTTAACAATAGAAGACTTGAAAAAAATCAAAGACAAAGTACAGGCCGACACCTTCTTGCGGGAAGGGGACCGACGGGTCAAGGTAACAGTCCATATGGGAACATGCGGAATCGCTGCGGGGGCACGACAGGTCATGGATGCCTTGATGGCTGAAATCAGTGAATCCGGCGTGACCGACGTTGTCGTTACAACGTCGGGGTGCATGGGATTATGCAGCAGGGAGCCTCTGGTTACTGTTGAGGTCGTGAACAAGGAACCCATTAAATATGAGCACATGAATGCCAACAAGATGAGACAGGTCTTCAAGAGACATATCATCGAGGGTGAAATTCAGTCCGATTTTGCTCTCGCGAAGGGTTCGGAAAAAACGGATTGAAATAATCAGAACGTTATACTCTCATAAAGGAGGTTATTATCCGATGAAGGTTTTTCGGTCACACATATTGCTCTGCGGAGGCACAGGATGCCATGCTTCAGGCAGTTTAAACGTAAAGAAAGCGTTAAACGAGGAACTGACCAAGAGAAATCTCACCGACGAAATCAAACTCGTCGAAACGGGATGCAACGGCTTCTGCGCCATGGGACCGATCATGGTCATATACCCCGAGGGTATCATCTATATGGAGGTTCAACCGGGCGACATCCCGGAACTGGTGGAGGAACATCTCATCAAGGGGAGACCTGTTGAACGGCTGTTCTACAAAGAACCGTCTACAGAAGCAATAATCCCGACCATGCATGAAATTCCGTTTTTCGCCCTCCAGGAATTGCGGGTGTTGCGAAACAGAGGTCTCATAGATCCCGAAAAAATAGATGAGTACATTGCCCGGGACGGATATGCCGGTCTTGGGAAGGCACTGACCGAAATGACCCCCCAACAAATCATTGATGAAGTTCTAGCGTCAGGCTTGCGCGGCAGAGGGGGAGCAGGATTTCCCACCGGCCTGAAATGGAAATTTGCGGCGGCATCACCCGGTGATGTTAAATACGTCCTGTGCAACGCCGACGAAGGCGATCCCGGTGCATTCATGGATCGCAGCGTCCTTGAGGCCGACCCACACGCCGTTCTTGAGGGGATGGTCATTGCTGCCAAGGCCATCGGTGCTCACCATGGATACATTTACTGCAGGGCCGAATACCCCCTTGCCCTCACCCGATTGACCATCGCCATGGATCAGGCGAAAGAATATGGTCTTCTGGGCAATGACATTCTGGGAACGGGATTTGATTTCGACCTGGAGATCTACAAAGGCGCCGGAGCGTTTGTCTGCGGTGAGGAAACAGCACTCATGACATCAATTGAGGGCAAGCGGGGCATGCCGAGACCGCGACCGCCCTTCCCCGCCATTGCCGGACTCTGGCAAAAACCAAGTGTTCTGAATAACGTGGAAACACTGGCGAATATCGGTCAGATTATTCTTAATGGCAGTTCCTGGTATGCATCGGTCGGCAACGAGAAGAGCAAAGGTACGAAGGTTTTTGCCCTCACCGGCGATGTCAATAATGTCGGACTCGTTGAAGTCCCCATGGGAACATCCCTGGGAACAATCGTTTATGATATCGGCGGTGGAATACCTGAGGGCAGAAAATTCAAGGCGGCGCAGCTGGGCGGCCCGTCAGGCGGAATGATTCCCGTTCAGCATCTCAATGCCGCTGTGGATTACGAAACAGTGGCGCAACTCGGAGCCATCATGGGATCGGGTGGTCTCATCGTCATGAACGAAGATAAATGCGCCGTCGATATGGCCCGTTTCTTCATGGATTTCTGTCAGGATGAATCCTGCGGAAAATGCACACCTTGCCGTGAAGGAACAAAGCGTATGCTGGAAATCCTGACCAATATCTGCGAGGGAAGAGGACAGGAAGGAGATATCGAACTCCTTGAAGACCTGGCGGCCATAATCAAAGACGCAGCCCTCTGCGGCCTCGGGCAGACAGCCCCCAATCCTGTCCTGAGCACACTTCGTTATTTCAGGAACGAATACGAGGCTCACATCAGGGACAAGCACTGCCCCGCCGTCGTCTGTTCATCCCTCTTCAAATCACCGTGTCAGCATGCATGCCCGATCGAAATGGATATACCGGCATACATCGCTTTAATCCGTGCGGGACGACTTGAAGATGCATACAAGGTTATGCTGAAAACCAACCCCTTCCCCTCGGCCTGCGGGAGAGTCTGTGATCATCAATGTCAGTCCAAATGCAGGCGAGGCATGCTCGATGAATCACTTGCGATCAAATTCCTGAAGCGTTTTATCACGGACAATGCATCACGTCCGAAAGTGGAATCGGTTCCGGTGACGAGAAAAGAAAAGATCGCCATTGTCGGTGGCGGCCCCTCCGGTCTGACCGCTGCAAAAGATCTCGCCGAACGGGGATATCAAACCGTCGTTTTTGAAGAACTTCCCGAAGCAGGCGGCATGATGAGATACGGCATTCCATCATACAGACTGCCGAGAAACATTCTGAAGGCAGAAATCGACAATATCGCCGCGCTTGGTGTGGAAATCAGGTGCAATACACGTGTGGGATCAGATATAACATTTGATGATCTCAATAAGAAATTCGACTACGTTTATCTTGCACCGGGCGCCCATAAAAGCCAGCGGATGCGTGTAGAGGGCGAGGATCTTGATGGAGTGTTCGGTGGCGTTGAATTTCTCAGAGATTTCAATATTAATGAAGACGCATGGCTGAAAGGTGAAAAATCCCTGGGCAGTCAGGTTGCGGTGATCGGTGGCGGAAACTCGGCCATTGACGCAGCACGGGTCGCTCGCCGGCTCGGCGCTGATGTTACCATTTTATATCGGCGCTTCAGACAGGACATGCCTGCTGCGGAAGAAGAAATCGAAGCTGCCGAACATGAAGGAATCAAAATTGAGTACATGGTAGCGCCGCTCAAGATTATCGGCGAAAACGGAAAAGTAACCGGCATTACCTGCCAACGGATGAAGACAGGTGATTTTGACAACAGCGGGAGGAGACGACCTGTTCCCGTTGAAGGATCGGAGTTTACCTTGCATGTAGACGCCATTGTCGCTGCGATCGGCCAAACTTCCGACATGTCGTTCGTCCCTGAAAGCAGCGGAGTTTCCGTCAATAAATGGGATAACTTCGATGTGGCCGAAGGCACAAAATCACAGACCACCAATGAAAGATTTTTCGCCGGAGGAGACGCGGTAACCGGTCCGTGGACCGTTGTCGGAGCCATTGCCGCCGGTCACAAAGCCGCTGACGAAATCGACAACGCAATCAGAACCAGAAACGGCGAGCCACCCTACGAGGCGCCACCGGAGGAAAAAATTGATATACCATTTGAAATCGATGAGGATTCGGAGGAATGTCCTCAGGCGAAAATGCCCGAACTCGACAGTATCATGCGACGGGCAAACTTCGATGAAGTAGAGCTCGGATACACCGCTGAAGCTGCCCGTGAAGAAGCACGGCGTTGTCTGCGCTGTGACGTTGAACTCTAAGAAGGACAACGTCACAAGCGGCACGGCATCACCAAGGCAGGTCAACGACAACAGAGGGGCAAGGAGGACCAAGATCACCTGTGCCCCTTTTTTTTGATCGGATCTCATGCAACAACGTTAGAGGACGACAAAATCGACGACACACTTACGTAAGACGGCTTGGATGATTCACACGTTTTTACTGGAAGAGGGAACATGGCACGGAAAAGGTTTCCTGATTGACGGAAACAACGAACAGTTTTGCTTCGAAGGTGAACTTTCAACGATCCATGCCGATGGAGAGTGGATTCACGAAACGAATATGAAACTGTCACTGCATGATGAAACCATCACCATTACAAACCGGTGCATAATCGTTCCGTTCAAAAAAGGAAACGATCACACAATCTGGCGGTCGGAAAGTCCTGGTATGGGCAGGCTCATCGGCGAGTTCGTTATTGTCGGGGACTCGCTCCTCTCAAGTTGTGTTTCCGTTGACAGCGCATTCCAGGGGGCGGAATACTTTTTGAAAATCGATGATAAAACCTACATGAACCGTGGCATGATCTCAAAACGGAGGCAAAAAGTATCATCATGGCGTATGGAGTGGGTTAGAGTACCATGATGATTCAGTATTTTTAATGTTATGGTGTTTCGAAACAAATTGAGTTGCCGTTTTCATATGTTCATGGTATGGTGGATCCAAATAATGGAATATTTCAGTTATAATAATTATTGCTAAAAAGAAGGTTCCATGGAAACAGAAAATTACAATAACTTGACGGTTGGTTCATCATCGCTTCATCAGGATCAGATTCGCCGGATCATTTATCAGGTTCGACGTCTCATGCAGGCAGGCTATCAGTATACGAAAGAATTGAACAAAAACTACCAGGTAAGCGCACCGCAGCTTAACTGTCTCCTTGCTCTCAACGAAGCAGGTCCCCTCCCCCCATCACAGATAGCACGACATATTATGGTAAAGTCAAGCACGGTCACAGGAGTTATTGATCGTCTCGAATATAAAGGATTGGTCAAGCGGACGAGAAATTCGCCTGACAGGAGAGTTATCACAATCGAATTGACGGACGCAGGCAGAACACTTGCCCAGCATGCCCCGCCCCCCATACAGCAGAAAATTGTCGATGGTCTGAAACGCTTGCAGCCTGACCAACTCGAGCTAGTCGCCCATTATCTCGAAATGTTAACACACATGCTCGATGTTCAGGAATTTGACGGCGACCACTCGGAAGAGTCCCAGCCTCCACTATGATACAGGTAACATTACAGCCATCATCTCTGTAACGCCACAAGACTTTTTTACTGAAAGGTCTTGACAGGCGATTCATTATGCTGTAATAGTTTTAGCAGAAATATTCAATGTAAATAATAATTTCATTACCTATCATCATATAATTGACTTTTGTAACTGAAGCAACCGAGGTAAGAAAATGTACGAGGCAAGAGACATATCCTTTGAACATGCTGAGCTGGATCATCTCATAAAGAGAAGAGAGTTCGGGCGATTCTCGGATTCCGGATTCAGGGGGAGTGAGGACCTGAACGGTACTCTTCGGGATCTGGCATCGCCGGCACTATGCCATAAAATCGAACGCATCAGCTACATCGATCACAGCACTGTTCATCTGCGGAACGGGATGTCTTTTACCAGCCCGATTCTCGCCAAGGTATTCGATCACTGCGAGGAAATGGTTATCTTTGTCGTGTCGATTGGAAGTGCCCTGGAGGAAGAGGCGGCACGGCTGAGCGAAGAGAACAGATTGACAGAGGCCTATGTTTTGGACCGTCTCGGATCATTGACGGCGGAACATGCTGTTAACGTTTTTTACAACAATGTAAAACGGCACTACAGAAACAAGGGATACGGTGTCACGCTTCGATTCAGTCCCGGTTACTGCGACTGGCCGGTCAACGACCAGCAAAAACTGTTTCTTCTGCTCGACGCGGACAGGATCGGCGTCTCACTTACTGATTCGTGTCTCATGCAGCCCCGCAAATCCGTTTCAGGGGTCTTTGGATTATTCCCCCTGACCGACGGCACGACAATATCTACATACAACCCCTGCTCGCACTGCGAAAAGAAAGGTTGTGCGGCCCGCAGAAAGAACCTCACCTGATCCCGCCGGTCACATCGTTAGAAATCCATACTTCAAGGAGGCATATAGCATGAAGATCAAAGATCTGCTGCAAAAAGAAACGTTTATTTTCTCATTTGAAATATTTCCGCCCATGCGGGATGGAAATATCACTGAGCTGTTTGCCACCATTGAAGAGCTTGTGGAGGTCGAGCCGAATTTCATTTCCGTCACCTACGGAGCAGGCGGCGGCACCCAGGATATGACCTTTGAGATCGCGTCACGGATAAAAAACCGCGTGGAAACGGAAGTCCTCACTCACCTGACCTGTGTTCAGGCAACAGAGAAGGACATCCTGGAAATTCTCGACCACCTGGAACGGGAAAATATAAGGAATATCCTGGCCCTTCGTGGAGATCCGCCGCAGGGTAAAGAAAAGTTCACGAAAGCAGCCGGAGGATTCGGGTATGCCAATGAACTGGTGGAGTTTATCCGTACACATGGAGATTTCTCCATCGGTGTGGCAGGCTATCCTGAGTGCCACACTGAAGCGCCCGACCTGGACACGGACATACAAAACCTCAAGAAAAAGGTTGATGCCGGAGCGGACTTCATCATTACACAGCTTTTTTTCAATAATGACGATTTCTACCGATTTCGGGACAAGGCGGTGTCTCAGGGCATCACAGTGCCGATCATTCCGGGAATATTTCCTATTTTTAATTTTAAGCAAATCGCCAAAATCGCGTCCCTCTGCGGCGCGACCATACCGAAACCCCTTTTCGATCAGCTCTCGGCGGTGAGAGATCGAAGCGATGAGGTGGCACACTACGGTGTCGACTATGCGATCCGTCAGAGTGAAGATCTTCTCGGAAACGATATACCGGGACTGCATTTCTACAGCATGAACAAAAGCAACCACGTGACCCACATTATTCGACAACTCAGTATCAACAGGAAGGTACATTATGAAGGTGAGAAAAGGACTACCGGGGGGACACTACACGCCCCTCACTGAAGAGGATGTACGCAAAATACATGATACAGTTTTGACCGTACTGGAGGACGTCGGAATCGAGGTACGGCTCACTGAAGCTTGTGACATGTTTCGAAACGCCGGCGCGATGGTAGATGAAGAGCGCTGTATCGTCAAGATACCCCCCGGCCTGGCGGAAGACCTGATATCAAAGGCTCCCGATGTGATTACGCTCTGCGGCCGGGAAGAAAACGGCAGCCTTGATTGTGTTATCGGGGGAAAAAACGTTTACATGGGCACGGGAGGCACCGCACTGAACGTTCAGGATCCGGGATCCCGCGGTTCACGGAAGGCAACCCTGAACGACATTAAAGGTATGGCCCGCCTCGTCGACGCGCTCGACAACATCCATTTCTACATGATCAATGTCTATCCCAACGAACTCCAGGGAGATGTCGTCGACGTCAACAGGTTCGGAACGGCGCTCAACTACACGAAGAAACATATCATGGGCGGTGTGTACACCGTGGACGGAGTGAGAAACGTCATCAAAATGGCTGAGCGCATCGCGGGAAGCCCGGAGAAACTCCGGGAGCGTCCCTTCATCTCTTTGGTTACCTGCGTGGTCAGTCCCCTGAGACTCGACGAGCATTACTCCCGTCTCACCATCGAAGCGGCACGCAACAGAATCCCGGTGGTGGTGCCGGCGGAACCCCTCTGCGGGGCCACGTCACCGGTAACCATCGCAGGCAACCTCGTGGTGCTCACCGCTGATACTCTTGCCGGGGTCATGCTTGCGCAGCTCACGAACCCGGGCACACCGACGATATTCGGTTCCGTTGCCTCAGTTGCGGACCTTCGAACATTGAAATATCTCTCCGGTTCAGTGGAAATGGGTCTCATCAATGCCGGTGCGGCGCAGATGGCCCAGTTCTATCACATCCCCTACTACGCCACGGCAGGTATGTCCGACTCGAAAGTCAATGACGCGCAGGCGGGCTATGAATCGGCCATTACCAACCTGATGGTCGCTCTCGCGGGGGGGAACTTCATTCATGACGCGGCGGGATTCCTCGAATTCTGCATGACCGCGTCATACGATAAACTGGTCATCGATAATGAAATCCTCGGCATGGTAATGCGGGCTGTCGAGGGAATAACTGTCAACGATGACACGATTGCTTATGAACTGATCAAAAAAGCGGGACCGGGGGGGCACTAT
Organism: Deltaproteobacteria bacterium; assembly: GCA_011056835.1. GTDB lineage: Bacteria > Desulfobacterota > Syntrophia > Syntrophales > UBA6807 > DSDU01. Next base: position 5,874 of record DSDU01000245.1, on the reverse strand, counting down.
GTGTCAGCCCGTCATACTCGTCATCACATGAGAACTGAACAGTATTTGTGCCGGCTGAGCGACAAAGACGACCGGCCCCAGTGGGAGGCAGCAGGCTGCAAAGACACAAAGACCCGGGCCGCCGAAACGGCGAAGTCAATCCTCGACGGTGAACCGGTTTCACTTATCCCGGAGAAGCTCAGAAACACGCTGAGAAACGAAATACCGGGGCTGCTGCTCGAGTAAGGAGATACTATAATGATTATTGTTGGTGAAAAAATTAATGCGTCCATAAAGTCCGTCGGACAGGCGCTTCAGAATAAAGATGAAGAGTTCCTGATAAACCTCGCGAAAGACCAGGCTGACGCGGGTGCCGACTTTATCGACGTCAACGCCGGTACCGGTGAAGGTCCCTGGGAAAACGCGGCCGCTGCCATGGAATGGCTCATCCAGCGTGTCCAGACCGCGACGGACACACCGCTGTGCATCGACAGCGATGACCCTTCGGTTCTGCAGGCCGCCCTCAGCCGGTACAACGGCGAGACGGTCATGATCAATTCCGTCGATGCAGAACCGAAACGGCTTGATGCAATCGGCCCCATCGCCGCGGAACGGCAGGCGCTGCTGGTGGCCCTTGTCATGAAAGAGGGCGGGATACCCCGCACGGTGGAGGAACGGCTCGAGGCCGCAGATATAATCGCGACACGGCTCTCAGCCATGGGCGTCCGAGAGGAACAGCTTTACTTTGACCCTCTCGTCCTCCCCATTTCAGTGGATACGAGTCAGTGCCTGGTAACGCTGAAAACAATAGAACAGATCAAGGCCCGATACCCTTCGGCGAAAACCATCATGGGCCTGAGTAATATATCCTTCGGCCTCCCCAACAGGGGTATCGTCAACCGGTCGTTTTTCTTGATGGCCGCGGCCGCCGGCCTCGACGCGGCGATCATGAATCCCCTTGACAGCCGATTGATGAGCTTCGTCAAGGTTGCCGACATGCTGTCAAACAGGGACCCCATGTGCCGTGGGTTCATACGGGCTCACCGAAAAGGCTTACTAAACGAATAATAAAACATCCCATACAGTGAGGAGGTAGAACCGATGCCTCGAGAAGGTATTTTAGTAGAAACCCCATACGAGCGATTGACCGCACCTCAGGTTGAAATGATTCATCAGGCGTCCCTCGAGATCCTGCGTGACCCTGGACTGATCTGTTTCAACGGAAGAGCGGCGGATATCTTCGCTGCCGCAGGTGCTGATGTCTCGTCGATTGAAAAGAGCGATCCGCCCCACTGGATTGTCAGAATTCCGGAGAGGCTTGTCAACGAAGCAATCGACAATGCCCCGAAAACCATAACTCTCGGCGCCAGGAATCCCGAGAACGCCCTCGTCATGAACGGTGATGAACCACGGGTCTACTTTGTCACCGGGTCGGAAACTAATATCTGGCTCGATACGGACTTCAAGGCCTACACGAAAAAATCCGATCAGTCAGTGGAAATTCAGTTCCCGGAATTTATTCCGCGCCGGGGAACCGTTGCCGATCTCTGCATGTCCGCCCACATATCGGAACACCTCGACACCCTTGACGGCTTTATACGGAATGTAAACATTCAGGATAAAGACATCACCGAGGAAAATAAAGATGTAAACAAATTCTTTGCATCGCTTAACAACACGACCAAACACGTTCAGGCGGGCCTCACCGCCCTGAGCCAGCTTGACAACGTGATAAGAATGGCTCAGATAATCGCAGGCGGTGAAGATGCGTTGAAAGAGAATCCTATCATTTCTCTCATCTGCTGCCTTGTCAAAAGCCCTCTCCAGTTCGTGGACGATACGACGGACGCTTTTATAGAAATATGCTCACGGGGGATCCCGGTGGTAGTATCCTCGGCGCCCCAGGCGGGAAGTACCGCCCCCATCAAAGAAGCAGGCATCCTGACCCAGATCAATGCCGAGGTACTCGCCGGAATGACCCTGGGCCAGATCGTCAACCCCGGCACACCGATTCTGTACGGCACCGTTCCCTCCAAGACCAGGATGGATACACTCACCGACTCCTACGGCGCCGTTGAAACAAGCCAGTACACCGTCGACTGTACACAAATGGCCAGATTTTACGGTATTCCCAATTATTCAACTTCGGGCGTCAGCGATGCAAAAGCTCCGGGACAGCAATCATCGATTGAACGTCTCTTTTCAAATATTGCTGTATCCATGAGTGGTCCGCAGTTTCTCCACTGCGCATACGGTCTTCTCGACTGCAATTCCGTTTTTTCCCCCTTGCAGGCAGTACTCGATGACGCTCACTTCACGATGATCAAATATTTTCTCAAATCTCCACGAATCGACGACGCAGAAATAAACGAAATCCTTAGCCAGATACGAACGGTTTTCTCAACACCCCAGAAGCTTTACATAGGCTACGTACGAAAAGTCATGCGGAGCGGTCTCCTGTCTCCTCTGTACCCTTTTGAAGGAGATCGGGAACATGACGCGGTGTTTCACCTTGCCTATGAACGGATGAAAGACATTCTCGCAAAACCGGTGGAGCACATCGACCGTGAGAAAACATCACAAATATACAACGAAATACCGGGCCTGTTACCGCGGCTGAACAATTACGACGAAGGGAGATAATCATGAACGATATTATGGCACAACTCAAAGAAAACGTTATTCAGGGAAGAATAACCCAGGACGATGAAGGCATCGACGATACGCTGACCGGTCCCGGCGTGGTCGAATTGACTCGAATGGCCCTGGACAGCAAGATTCCCGTAAAACAGATCATTGCCGACGGTCTCACCGCGGGGATGGAAATCGTGGGCCAGAAATTTAACGCCAAGGAATATTATGTTCCTGACATGCTCGCGTCGGCGGAAGCGGTAAGCGAGGCAATGGATATCCTGAAACCCCACCTCGAAGGCTCCGGCGTCGCCAGCAGGGGGAAATTTGCCATTGTCACCGTCAAGGGAGACATCCATGATATCGGCAAGAACATCGTCGCCATCCTGCTCAAGGGTGCAGGCTACGAGGTGGATGATCTCGGGATCGACGTGCCGACGGAAAAGATTGTCGAGTACGTCCGGGAGCAAAAACCTGACTTTCTCGGTCTGTCGGCACTGCTGACAACGACCATGCTGGTCATGGGAGAAATTATCGAAGCGCTGAGTGCGGTAGGTCTCAGGGGATCCGTCAAGGTCCTGATCGGAGGCGCTGCCGTGTCGGAAGAATTCGCCCGTGAAATCGGAGCGGACACATACTGTGCCGATGGATTTGAAGCGGTTCGCGTTCTCGATTCATACCGCGCGGAATAACAAGAGCTGAAAAAACGGAGGTTTTATTTATCATGGCAGGAATTGCCGGTGTTTTAGGTAAAGACAGAGGCACGATGAATCTGATGCTCGAGAGAATCAAGCATCGGGGTCCTGATGAAACATGGAAGCACGAAAACGATACCGTACATATCGGATGCAATGAACTCAATGTCGGCGGCAACGGTCGCAACGGTTCCCACTATGCATCGGACGGAATGCTGGCGGTAACGCTGGACGGGCGGGTTTACAACCGGGACATGGAAACTGAAAGCGATGCCTCCGCAATACTCTCTCTCTATAAACGATATGGAAATAATTTTGCCGCAAAGGTGGATGGAGACTTTGCCTGTGCCATCGCCGACGGTAATCAACTCATCCTCGCCCGTGACTGGGCGGGCATCAAGCCCCTCTACTACGGAAATGACAGAAACGGGAACCTGTATTTCGCTTCGGAAGCCAAGGCACTCATCGACATCAGTGATAATGTAAAAGAGTTTCCGCCGGGCTATGTTTACTCCCGGGCACTCGGCTTCCGTAATTATACGAACGAAGCCGTCGAAACGCCTGAATTCGAGAATTATGATCAGGCAAAAAAAACAGTCAAAGAACTTCTCATGGAAGCGACGGAAAAACGGATGAAAGACAGTGCCGTCACGGGAATACTTCTAAGCGGAGGTCTGGACAGCAGTCTTATCGCCTGGATGGCCCATGAGATACAACCGGACATTGAATGTTTTACCGTAAGCATGGAGGAAGGACAGGACCTTCCCCTGGCACGGGACGTCACGGCGTATCTCGGTGTCAAGCACCACGTTCTGATGTTTGGCGAAAAGGAAATCAACGAGATTCTGCCTCTGGCAATCCACCACCAGGAAATGTACGAGGAAAGTTGCGTTCACGGGGCAATCGCCAACTTTCTGGCGGGGCGTTTTATAAAAGATAAAGCCCACTGTGTTCTCACCGGAGAAGGAGCAGATGAATTCTTCGCCGGATACGACGGCCAGTACAAACAGGCACGCAATCCCGAGGAACTCGCCGGTATCATTGATAATCTTATCAACGTCGCCCACAACACAGCGCTACAGCGGCTGGACAGACTGAATGCCGCCAATTCCTATGAAAGTCGAACTCCATTTCTCGACAGCGCAGTAATGGACTTTGCATTGAAGATACCTCTGGAACACAAGATCGTTGGGAAAGAACAGACCGGAAAGTGGATCGTACGCCAGGCATTTGAGGGCTGTCTCCCTCAACACATCATCTACCAGACAAAGCGATTCTTTGCCCAGGGTTCCGGTGTGGCCTACATCATGCGCCGACAGGCGGAACAGGTGATATCTGAAAACGATTTGAAGGCATTCAACAGCGTGGCGGGAAATCCCCTGCTCTCATCGGTGGAAGAGCTTTACTACTACAGAATTTTCAAGAAAAGCCTGCCCCATCCCACGTTTGACCGTCTCGTGGGGCGCTGGGACCCGATGCGACCGGCATTTTTCCCCGAATGGGAGAAACCTGCATACTGAAGAAAAAGGCTGCGCCATACAGTGCAGCCTTCTTTGTTTTGGGAATAACTGAAAGTCGTTGATCCGCTATTCTTTCTTTTTCCGGAAAATGATATTTTTGAAAACGAAATAGATGAGAATAAAGATGAGAACGATATACCCGATCAAGCGGATTCTGAATGCCATTTCCATATCGGGAGGAAGAAGGAAATGCCACAGGGCACTGATTGCCAGAATGACTGCAAGCACATATGCAATCTTATAGAGACTGCTCATACATACCCCTTTCTATCGGTTGCTTCTTGATTCTGTTATTTCGCGTATGGCCTGTGGAAAAGAAAAAACGTCTTGACGGCACAGTACACACCTCTCTTAATGGACCTTTAGAACATATATAATACGACCGTGCTGCACCGTCAAGGACTTATGGAGGACGACGTTCGGCACCGTAAATCATGGTGGCAGTTCCATGCCCATCAAGACGCAAAGTGAATTACTCGCCGATATTACACAATAATTATCATCATACACCACTAAATGTCTCCCTATGACCATCCGCTCCTCATGGAATATGATATGCACCTACAATTCCATTGACAGACACGGTCCTTTTTCTTATACTTCTCTATCGGTGACGACACATCAGATTCAAAGAGTTATGTAACAATCACCGAACGACTGGATGACCATTACGGATCCGGTAACGCCACTGATATTAGAAGCAACCTCTTTCCAGTAAATCTTCATTGTTTTCCAAGCTAAGCGGACGAGCGCAGTAACAGCTTTTATTCATTAGGGATCCCAAGCGGAATCCAGGTCATGTGTGTAGTCGGGTACCGGTGGTATGGATTCGATTCAGCTTCCAATTTCCTTGCAAATAATGAGCATCGATGGTGATTCTGTTTTACAACTGCGCAGGACACCATCAATTACTAAGCCTGTCGTATAAAACTAGAGTTTAGAGTTTCCTTAGCGCCTGTTGTTCTTTAAAAAAAGCATACCTCACCGTCGGTGCCTTTTTAAGCGGCAAATAACGCATTGATTGTACAGATGTAACGCTGTTATTCAGG
>DSDU01000100.1 GCA_011056835.1 Deltaproteobacteria bacterium | reverse complement strand
GCGTTACATCTGTACAATCAATGCGTTATTTGCCGCTTAAAAAGGCACCGACGGTGAGGTATGCTTTTTTTAAAGAACAACAGGCGCTAAGGAAACTCTAAACTCTAGTTACAAAGAAATAACCATATATAAGAAATATTGTGAGAACATTTGTACCGTCAAAATAGACCAGGGGCAGATGGAACAGGTATTTGTTAATATTTTTATCAACGCCTGGCAGTCAATGCCGGGCGAAGGAAAGGTATATATCGAAACAGACAATAGTACCGTTACAGAGAAAGTGGCATCGGCACATGGCGTCGCAACGGGGGAGTATGTCAAAATATCGATAACGGATACGGGAGTTGGAATGGACGAGGCAACAAGGGAAAGAATATTCGAACCGTTTTTCACAACAAAAGAGATGGGCCGGGGCACCGGCCTGGGACTGGCTTCGGTATACGGCATTATTAAAAATCACGATGGATTCATTGACGTTAAGAGCGAGAAAGGACGGGGAACGACATTTACTGTATATCTTCCTGCAGTGAGTCTAGAAATGGCAGTGAAAGAAATACCTGAGCGCGGCAAAATTGTAATGGGCACCGAAACCATTTTATTGGTTGATGATGAGGACATGATATTGGGAGTCGGTTCTGAAACGCTGAAGAAACTCGGGTATACGGTCATCATTGCAAGAAATGGGAAGGAGGCTGTTGATATTGTTCGAGATGCCCCGGACCGCTTCGATCTTATCATCCTTGATATGATCATGCCGGAAATGGGCGGTGGCGAAGCACTGAAGATTATTAAAAGTATCAAGCCCGATGCGAAAATATTGCTTGCGAGCGGGTACAGCCTTCATGCAACGGCCAATGAAATAATCAACGAAGGGAGCGGCGGATTCATTCAAAAACCTTTCAGCATAGAGGATCTATCAAAAAAAATAAGGGAAATCCTTACTGACGGTCCGTCATAAAACCACCAGTACCGCTGCGATGAAAGATATTCGATTCGAGATTGTCGCTCGACAAAGAAAGATTTCAGACAAAAATTCACAAACGTCATTGCACATAGATGGGGTTGCTGAATATCCACGGCCTGTACTTTCCCCATGCTTTTAAAAAGACTTCAATCCGGTATACGCCCACGGTTTCAACAGGAATTCTTACCTGTACCGCTTCACCCTCCCAACAAGCGAATCCATCTTTGATAAGACGAATCCTGGATGACACGGGGACCCGTATCGAAGCAACGGCTCTTTTTTTCAACGTGAAAGAGTCTCCCATTGTGGCCACATTATCACCATCGGAAAGATGAAAACGAAAGCCGGATGCTCGCTGAAAATATTCCATGGCGACATATGCCCTCCCCAGCTTGAGTGCATTCAAAACGATGGACACGTCCCTGTCGGCACTGCCGCTGAAAGGTTCTTCACTTACAATATGGGTTCTGACAAATCGAAATGCCCGCTTAAAAGGAAAGACGCTCAGCGTCAAAAAAAGTACCTTTCTCGGGGTATCATGATTATCAAGTTCACCGATTCCGACAATTTTCAACTGTCGGTTCAGAGAATCCCAACGATCCAAGGTAATCTTCCGAGGACCTCGGAGAAAAAACGCCGGGAAGAAATAGCTCATCAATGCAGCAGGATAATTGATGAGGGACGACTGCCAGTCCGTCATGAAATCCCATATCCCCATCCCCGCATAATTGACCACATTCCAGTCAATCCAGGGAAAATGTTTCACGTGAAACACTTCTGTTCCTTCATGATCAGGGTGGGCAATAAACCCGATCCCGCCGTGCTTGTTCACGGTATCTATTATATTTTGAGGTATTACTTCTCGATTCTCATCGACCTTGATGGGTCGGTCGAGACCAAATGCGAGATAATGATTAAAACGTGGTGCAATCTCCTGCCCCACTATAAGCAATACGTTGTCATGCCAACCCTCCATGCCATTTTCCTTAGCCGTGAGGCAGGAATGATCCGTCAGCATAAGAAAATCGATACCGTTCTGCCGGGCAGCTTTCAGTATCTCCCGAAGGGGAGCCCTTCCGTCATATGAATATTCAGAATGAAAATGAATGACCCCGGTATAATCATGTAATGCAACCATTGTTTCTCCGGCACGTTTCCTTATAATCATAACATCATAGGCAGCAATCTTTTAGACTCGTACGCTATTTCGGCGCTTCATTTTTTCGATTTCCGATTGTTTTCTATTGATCCCTTACCCTTCATTTGTTTTCATTTATCATCTGATCACGTGAGCCCATGCACAATCCTCCCTGTTCCACATCATATAGGGGACACTGTTCACACAATGGTCTTTTCCTGCAATAATACTTTCCCGTATTGACCAACAGCGCATGATACTGGTTGAATAACCCGACGTCGTGGGGAAGATGATCCATAAACAGCTTCTGAATATCCCGATACCCCCATGATTCAGTGATCATGCCTGCTCTTTGTAATATTCTTTTCGTATATGCATCCACGACAAAAATGGACATCCCGCCTGCATAGAGCAGGATGCTGTCCGCCGTTTCCTCCCCTATCCCCCTGATATTCAATAATTGAGATCTCAATGCCCACATATCCCTGTCAAACATTGCCTTCACATTTGAATGATATTCGTCATCCAGAAATTGCAGAAATGCCCTTAAACGTTGTGTTTTTATATTATAATATCCCGACGGTCGGATTAACCCGGCAATAGTCTCAACATCTTCCCGCAACAGCGCTTGCGGTTCGAACAGCCCATGATCTTTTAGATTCTCCAGCGCCGATTCCACATTTTTCCAGTTAGTGTTCTGCGTCAGGATTGCTCCGACAATAACTTCGAAGGGGGTGTCGCCGGGCCACCAGTTGAGATTGCCAAAATGATCGTTTAATCTTCTATAAATCATCCAGAGATATCCGGCTGTCCTGTCGCTTGTTTCGCTGATCCTCATTTCTTTGTTCCCCGACACCCCCACAAGAAAACGGGGAAGGTCGTTTCCTTCCCCTTTCTATTATTCTGGAAACACATGCATGATCCGCTGATCTTTCTTTCTATCGTCACATTTTTCTTCTCTCGTTGTTGCGGAAATAACTATTGAGTCTCCCGGGGGTTACATTACTTTTCGACAGCAACGAACAGCTTTTCACCGCCTCGCAGTATCCAGAGGAGCGCCCCGCCTTGTGCATCCGCTTTTTTCATTTCTGTTTCATAATCATGAATGGAAATAATTTTCACCTGGTTCACTTCGAGCACGACGTCTTTTGCCGATATTCCAGATTTTTCTGCCGGGCTTCCTTTTCTTACTTCACTGACGATTACTCCGTCCGTGCTCGACAATCCCAAATGCCTTGCAATTTCCGTTGTTATTTCCTGAACAACCATACCGAATAATTCGGTGGACGTTCCCAACCTGGCTAACGTTTCCCGTTCCGGTCGTTCCGCAATCTTGACGTTGAAGACTTTCTGTTTTTCATTTCTTAAAACGGTTACCTTCACCGTTTGTCCTACATTCTTTTCAGCAACTGCCCTGAGCAGATCATGAGTATCCTTAACCGGCCGGCCGTTCACTGCAATAATGACATCTTTTGGCTCAATGCCCGCTCTTTCTGCGGGATCACCCTTAAAGACATCTGCAACAAGGGCTCCTTTTTGATCTTTCAATTTTAGATTCTTCGCAATATCCTCGGTAATATCCTGAACTGACACACCGAGCCACCCCCGAATGACCTTTCCCTTCTCTTTCAAATCAGGAAGTATTGTTTTCGCCATATTGACTGGAATGGCAAAACCGATCCCCTGACCCTGCGCCACAATTGCCGTATTGATTCCTACGACCTCACCGGACAGGTTGAAAAGAGGCCCTCCGCTGTTCCCGGGATTGATCGACGCATCAGTCTGAATAAAATCATCGTATGGTCCTGCCCCGATAACACGTCCCTTGGCACTGACAATACCTGCAGTCACCGTTTGTGACAGGCCGAATGGGTTTCCTATTGCCATAACCCAATCGCCGACTCGAAGTTTCGACGAATCTCCCAGCGTCGCCACGGGCAGACTGTTGTCGGGCTCTATCTTCAGTAGGGCGATGTCAGTGTTTTTGTCCCGTCCGACAACCTTCGCTTCATATTCCCGCTCATCTGAAAGCTTGATCAGAATTTCATCCGCCTTTTCAACCACGTGATAATTAGTAAAGATGTAGCCATCCTTGCTGATGACAAATCCTGAACCAAGACTTCTCTGCTTGAACTGTCGCTGGGGAATATCACCGAAAAACCGTCTGAAAAACTCATCTCCAAAGAACTGATCGAAAGGCCCCCCCCGGCCGAAAGGCTGGCTGAACTGGCCCATGCCTCCCGTGGTCACTGTTTTCGTAGTTCTAATATTGACGACCGCCGGCTTTAATCTTTCAGCTAGATCGGCAAAAGAAGAAGGGGCCGCTCCCATATCCACCAATGATGCCGCCACTGCTTCATCCGTCGCGGTCCCGAAGGAAAACGACGAAAAATTCACACCACCGGCAAGAGACATTGCAAATACTCCGATGAAAAAAACCAAGAATATTGTCAGAAACCGGTTTCTCTTGTTACTAAACATTATATTCCTCCATCTTTTTTCTGTTTTAGATAATTCCTTTGTTTAACGCTCCATTTTAACAGGATTCGTTAATTGACCGATATGTTCAACTTCAACGGTGATGGTATCTCCGTCTTTAAGAAAGACGGGGGGTTCTCGGGTAAATCCTACTCCATCCGGGGTGCCTGTCATAATGACTGTTCCGGGCTGCAAGGTCATCGATTTGCTGAGATCACTTATAACGGAGGCGACATGGAATATCATCCGTGCCGTGTTGGAATCCTGCATAATCTGTCCATTGAGAAGAGACCTGACGTTGAGCCGATTCGGATCGTTGATCTCATCCGCAGTTACTAGCCATGGACCGAGCGGACAGAACGTGTCAAAACTCTTACCCCGCGTCCATTGATCTTTCTGCTTGTGAAACTGCCAGTCCCGTGCGCTGATATCATTGCCGCAAGTATATCCCAGAATGTATCGTTCCACTTCATCCGGGGTGATGTTTTTTGCCGTCTTTCCAATGACGACTGCAAGTTCCGCTTCGTAATCAACCTCATCAGGACCTGCTTGCGGCAAAACAATTGCTTCGCCGTGTCCTATCACGCTCGTGTTGGCTTTCATAAAAATAATCGGCCTCTCCGGATACATGACATCACTTTCTTCCGCATGGCCGCCATAATTGAAACCAAGTGCAAATATATTCGGTGGATCAATCGGCGACAAAAATACATTTATTTTTTCTGTCTTATCGGTCACCCGTATTGTTTTAAAAATATCACCTTCAATAATAAACGCTTTGTCATCCCCCCCATTCTCTATAATGCCGTAATGAATCTTTCCGTCTTCATTCATGAATCGTACTATTTTCATTATCATCTCCCGATTATAGTATGCACATCATTGTTCTGTTAAACAAACAACACGTGAGCAGACGTTTTCCAACGTTTATTCGATAGCGGACCCGGGTTAATCCCTGTTCCGTCACTTCCGAAAAACACCCGAAACATTTCACAAATCGACTCAGATCCAGCGTGATATTATCATCACTATTCGATCATTGTGTATCGATATTTCCACACTTTTCTATTATAATCATTACCATCGAAAATTCAATAAGCAAATACAACTTCCGTCAGTTGAGGCTCCCGTGATATATTTAAAATGTTTGACATACGACAAGATTGTCCCATACAAAGTAAATGTCGGCGGACCGGGAAACCATCCATGAATGAAATGATCGAAAGCATCGGAAATAGGACGATATCCATCGTACTTTCATTTCTTGATATCTGTATGTCCGCCGTAATAACCCTTTCCATGGTGTTCAATAAAAAAACATACAATAGCGCCACGTTCTCCGTTTTAATCCACCAGATTTACTACACCGCCGTGGAAATACTGCCCCTGTTCATCGCTGTCTCTGTGTTTCTCGGCACACTCACCATGGGCATCCTGTTCCAGACCTTGAAGCAATTCGGGCTTGATCAATACCTCGGCAATATACTGGTAGGATTTGCCATAACAGAACTGTCACCATTCGTTACCGTTCTCCTGCTGGCTCTTCGTTCCAGTTCAGCGATCAACACGGAAATTGCCGTTATGAAAGTCAACAGAGAGCTCGATACCCTTAAAGCATTTCAGATCGATGCGGGCCGCTATCTTTTTTTGCCCCGAATTTTAAACGGCATGATTTCACTGGTACTGTTGAATGGTCTTTTTTCCATCATTCTCATAACGAGCGGCCTTCTCTTCTCACAACTGCTTTTCGGCATGGGACTCAACACATATTCAAGATTACTGGCAAATTCCGTCCATCTATCGGATTCGATCATACTCGCGATAAAGTGCATGACTTTCGGGTTCTTCATTACGTTCATACCCATACTTTCAGGCTTACGAACGTCGTATGATCTGACAAGCATCCCCGTGTCGGTTCTCCACGGTATGATAAGAGTGTTCATAGCAATTATAAGTATCGAGGTGTTGTCATTAATCGCAAGATTTTTTTAAATTTTTTCGACACCAAGCGGGACATCGAAAACGCGATCGTGGATTTTGATAGACGTTGCGCCCGTTACGCACCGGTATCTCTTGATATCCCCCTGATCTCTAATCTTAATGCATGGCAGAACATAGCATTAATCGGGCAATATCACGATGGAATGTCCCAACGGGAAGGGAAAGATCTCGTTCTGTCATATTTTGAACGCCTGGAACTTCAAGGCTGCGAGGAAAAAAGAGGTTCCCAACTCAGCGCAGAGGAACGTTTTTCCGTTATGTTTCTTCGGGCGTCAATGATTAACGACGCTATCATTCTTATATGTGACCCCTTCCGACTTCTCCCGCATCATGTGAATGTGTCGTTTATTTATAACATTTTGAAAAGTCTTGACGATCTTTACACACAGTGTCATATTTTCGATTACACATCGAACAAAGACAGATACAGGACAAACGATGCCTAGAAACGTTGAATTTAAAGTTGGAATTTTCGTTATTGTCACGGCACTCTTAATCGGTGCTTTTGTTGGATACGTCGCCTTCAAGAAAGATGCTTTTTCACACATTCACACATTTACTTTCATGTCAAAATCTGGAGATGGATTCAGCGAGGGCATGCCTCTGGTTTTTGCAGGATTTGAGATCGGAACCGTCCACAGAATGGAACTGAGCGATACAGGGATAGTAATGATAAAAATAAAAATACCTGAGCGGCACATAAAGTGGACGCGGAAGAGCAGTTTTTTTATTCTGGAACGGCCACTCATCGGCAAACCCAAAATTGTCGTCTACACCGACAGCATGGACAGCCCGATTCTCTCACCCGATGTCATACCTGAAATCTTCCATGTTGACAGCATCGATGAAGCGATCCACAAGGTCCAACCGCTTCTCGCAAAGATTGATCGCATTCTCGACAATGCCGCCATGATAACATTGAATCTTTCTCAAAAAGATACCCTGCTTGAAATGGTGGTCGGCGACAAGGAAAGTGTCAAATCGTTTAATGAGTTTCTTCAAAAAATTGATACTATGGGAACTCGTTTGGATTTCATTCTTGCCAAAGCCGATACGGTTCTAGCCCGAACGGATCAAGGTCTCTACGGCAGCGACGGCCTCGTGAAACTCGCACGGAAAATACTTACCGACTTTATCGACAAACTTGAACGGCTCAATGCCGCTGTCGATGATGTCCCGAAAGTAACCGCTCAGGTTTCCCAGTCAACAGACAATCTTGATAAACTCCGGCGCGATATCGATGAAACGATTATTTCCGCGCAGGATCTGCTTAAAGATATCGACAGGATTGTACCCTTTAAAAAGGAAAGAGAGATTACACTGCCATGATCCGCCATACTCTCATTTTTATTATTATGACCGCTGTTGTGTGGTTTATGGTCGGTTGTTTCTCGAAAACATCTCCGGATTGGCAGCGTTCCGGATTCAATAATTTAGAAAAATTTAAAGAATCATTTTTATCAGGCGATGATGAACGGGCAACCCTCTACTACGAACGGGCACTTACGGAAATAAAAAAAAGCGGGCGTCTCGACATTCTTGCAAAGGTTTTCCTGACGAAATGTGCCGTCAAAGTTGCCGCTCTTGAACAGGAGGAATGCAGTGATTTTTTGCAGATACGGGATCTCATCCAAGATAATGCAATTCATAACTATTTCGAGTTCATAACCGGTAATTTTCACAATGTTGATATCCGATTGCTGCCAGAGGAGTATCGAGCTTTTTTTAAAGCCTTTACAAAACGTTCCATTCCGGCTATAAACGACGCCGTCGGAGACATACAGTTTCCACTGTCTCGAATTATCGCCGTCGGGCTTTCAGTCAAACAGGGCATATCCGATAGCACAACCATCGATTTTGCCCTTGATGTCGCTTCCGAGCATGGCTGGAAAAAGATACTGATCCGATACCTTGAAGCGATGAAAATCTTACATGAACAAAACGGCGAAATCGCCCGGGCCGAAGAGGTACAACGATGGATCAGCGTGATTACCGCCAATCGATAATTTTCTATAAATGTGATGTACGATGACCGAAATTAAAAGTACCCTTGATCTCATCCTTGAAAAGACAAAACATTTGACGCTCTCCGAAAAGGAAAAAGCGGAACTGCGCCTGAAAGAAATTAATGGAAAAATCATGGGATGGATTCAAAAATATCGAGATACTACAATCAAACTCGATTCGCTTCGAAGCGAACTGGATCTCGCCGAAAAGGAATATGGTCCGGGTAACGTGAAGAATCTTATGAAAAAAGCACTTGTACGGTCCGTCGAGCCTGAACAGGACAATACACCGTTATTTGACCTCTTAGAACAACTCATTGAAGAAAATACAGACATTCTTTACCGGCTGCTCGATACTTTTTACCGGAAATGTGACGAAGGAAAGAGACGGCTCGCTGATAAAATCAACCATGCGCTGGTCGAAAAGGGCATATCGGGAAGCGCCATCGTGCCCAATCCCGTTAAAGATGAGGAATGGAAATTACTGCATGCCACGTTGCTTGAAGCCTTCACCAAACAGCGAGATCTTATCGCAGATAATTGAACCAGATCTGCTCGATTACCTTGAAATTCGCCTGCACTTCATCTTTCCCCACCACCATTTCTCCATGACCGGGCATGAGATAGTCTATATCAAGGCCGGCTAATCGTTGAATGCTCTACTTCAGCGTTCGCCCCCTGCCTCCCGGTAAATCGGTTCGACCGATGCTCTGCTTGAAGATAACATCACCGGTAAACAGAACTTTTTGATCGCTCCAATAAATACTGACGGAACCTGGTGAATGGCCCGGCGTTGCAATTATCCTGAAGTGACAATCTCCGATTGTCACTTCGCCTTCCCGAAGGAAAAATACCGGTTCAGGAATATTAAGATAGCCCCCCATGGCCTTCGTGATAAAGTGATATTCTTCTTCGCTCATCGTAAACAAAGTCTTCGATTCATCGAATGCCTGGACGCCTTCCAGATGATCAGGATGACCATGGGTGATCATGACCACATCAATCTGATCTATTGAAAGGTCACATTCCATGAGACCGGATCTCACATGACCCATGAGACGACGATGCCCCGGATCGATAAGAATCTTTTTTGATCCGTCAATGACATAGGTGTTACAGTTATTTGTTCGGGCATCGCGCCATATAAACGCATGTAAACCGTCGATGACCTTCATACAAATCCAAACCCCGCGAAACCTTTTTCTACGACCACACCGCTTGAGAGGCGTCGATTATCGCCTCTCCCTGTATCATACCGATGGGGTCATGAACGGTGGCTTTTTTCTATTCCTATCAATTCCATTATGTTATGAAAGACGACCCGTTCATACTCATCACTGGTAAGTCCCAGTTTTTTCACCTTGTGAAGTTCATCGGCGGGAAACCCGAAGGGAAAATCACTGCCGAACAACAGCCTATTCACTCCATACCGATAGACAAACTGCTCCATTTCCCGTGTGGATGCCAGTGCCGTGTCGGCGTAAATTGTCTCATTATCCCAGATTCCGGCATTGAAAAGATATGAAAAACCGCCGTTCAACCCTCCCATGTGAGGAATAATGATCGGGGTTCTGCCATTGACCCGACCGATAAAATACCGTGTATTTTCATACGACTCCTCAAGAACAATGGGAAGCTTCAGCCGATAGACCTCCTGAAGAAAGTCCTCACATCGGGGGTCGTCGTAATGATAGACAGGTTCATACTCGTGCCGGTGCCACTTGACTCCTCGATATCCTTTTTTCAGTTCTTCCGTTTTAAAATCATTCCACACGAAATAATAGGCAAAATAATCATTATTTCGTTCCTGAATGTCCAGCAGATAATCATTTGCCATCTGACGGCATGCCATCCATGCAGCCGTATCCTCAAAATGAAATGAGTACCGGTCATAAATATCTTCTACGGGAGCATACAGACAGGCCCCGTCAATGCCCCCCCTATCGAGATACGCCCTGATCATTTCAAACGGCTGATCAACGTTTTGAATCCCGCAATGCATGTGTGAGTCTATGATCTTGATTGTCATGTTCTACCGTTCCCCTTCCCCGGCAATAAGACTTTTGACCCGCTCAAGTTCCGACGGCGTGTCAACCTCCACAGAATCATGAGCGGTAATAACCACCTTAATCCGATAGCCGTGCTCGAGGGCTCTCAGTTGTTCCAGTGATTCGAACCGTTCGAGCCTCCCCTGTGGAAGCTGTGTGAACGTTTTAAGGAATGATTTGCGGTACGAATATATTCCGTGGTGCTTATAATATGAAACTTGGTGTCCCTCATCACGAACAAACGGTATGGTTGATCTTGAGAAATAGAGAGCATGATAATCATTGTCGAAGACAACCTTCACCGCATTGGGATGATGAATTTCTTCCTCCCTGATGATCCGGTAAATCAGCGTGCAGAAATATTCGGAAGGATCTTTCATAAGGGGCTTGACCACTTCATCAATCTGGCCCGGCTCAAACAGGGGCTGATCACCCTGTATATTTACAATAATATCCTCGTCACTGCATTCGATTGCATCGATCGCCTCCGCAATTCTGTCTGTCCCCGAACGGTGCCGTTCCGAAGTCATGACCACCTGACCGCCGAATTCCTGAACCGCCTTGAAGATTCGTTGATCATCAGTGGCAATTGCAGCCTGGGAAATACACTGCGACCGCAGGACCCTCTCGTAAACATGCTGAATCATGGGTTTACCCCAGATATCGGCGAGAGGTTTGCCGTTAAACCGTGAAGACTGGTATCTGCACGGAATAATACATATGACTTTCATCGATGCTCCTCACTGCCATATCGCTCCGACATCAGATTACAGGTGCGGTCTCGAAGACAGTAAATAATTACCCACATAATCAGAAACGGTCTCCTCGAGAGAACGAAACACGACGGGACAGCCCCGAGACATCAGCTTACCCATGTTTGCCTCGGTAAAATATTGATACTGATCACGAATAGACTCCGGCATGTCGATAAATTCGATATTTCGTTCCCGTTCCATCGCAGTGAAAACGGCGCTCACAAGGTCTTTCCATGTTCGTGCCCGTCCCGTCCCCAGATTAAAGATACCGTTGATCCCATTATTCCGAAGGAACCACCAGACTACATCGACACAATCCTTAACGTAGACAAAATCGCGCATCTGTTCGCCGTCCTGAAAATCCTGCCTATGGGATTTGAAGAGACGGACCTTACCGGTGTCGCGAATTTGTTCGAATGATTTATGAACAACACTCCGCATGTCGCTTTTGTGGTACTCGTTGGGACCGAATACATTAAAGAACTTGAGTCCCGCAACCCGATCCGCCAGTCCCATGCGAAAGATCCAGAGGTCAAAAAGCTGTTTTGAATAACCGTACATATTGATCGGATACAGCGTCGTGGTCACCGTGTCATCATCAGAAAACCCGAGCGTTCCATCCCCATAGGTGGCCGCACTGCTGGCATAGATAAACCGTATATCTTTTTTGACGGCCCATTCCGCAACGGAACAACTGTATCTATAGTTATTATCCATAAGATAATCGGCATTGCGCTCCGTCGTGGATGAACACGCCCCCATGTGGATAACCGCTGTTACATCAAACGGAACGGTGTCATTGCGAATCATTTCAATAAACTGATTTTTATGAAAATAACCGGCATATCGCCGCGGGACGAGATTCTTCCATTTATCAGACGTGCCCAGGTTGTCGACAATGATGATATCGTCGTGTCCCTCCATGTTCAGTTTCCACACTATGGCACTGCCGATAAAGCCGGCTCCGCCGGTGACCACAATCATAACAATCATCTCCTGTTGGATTTATAAAACCTTAGCCGCCTTTTCTATGCCGGTGACAATCTGTTCCCTCCGTTCCTCAGCCATCTTCACGGGGATAATCATGAAAAGGGTTCTTCCCAGCAGCTCTTCAGCTCGAGGTATATGCTGGTTACCATAATCAATCGATCCTTTATGATTTGAGAAAGGAAACTTCTTCGAGTTGGCCGTCGCCCAGGCAATAAGATGTTCCCAGTTCGGTGCATAATGCCATGCATTATCCTTGTAATAAATCGTATCAATGCTCTGGTCCCTCAATGCCGCCTGCAATTTTTTCGCTGTCGCGGCATCGGGCGCGTTGAAACCCAGAAACGTCGCCGTATCTCCCTCGGGATCATGCAGTGTTCTGAAACCGATGCCGTCGATGTGTCCAAGCGCCTCCTTTATGATTCCCTTGATCTTTTTCTGTTCCCGGATAATGTAGTCAAGCTTTCGCAACTGGGCCAGTCCGACGGCACCCTGCAGTTCGTTCATGCGATAATTGAAGCCGAGGATGGTCCTGCCCTCAAGAGCCCTGCCCACAGCCGGATTATGATCGTGTCCATGATCATGATACCAGTCCGACCGGTCATACAGTGTCTTGTCGTTCGTTACGACCATCCCGCCCTCTCCGGTTGTTATCGTTTTGTAATAATCGAAGCTCAGTATCCCCATATTTCCGAGAGTCCCCAGTTTGATTCCGTTGTAACTGCCACCGCAGGCCTGGGCATTATCCTCAAGGACGGACAAATTGTGCTTTTTCGACACGGCGATGATATCGTCTATTTTTGCTGCCGCCCCGCACATATGTACGGGTATGACCGCCTTCGTCAATGGCGTTATTCGATCTTCAAGAGCAGAAGGATCGAGATTCAGCGACTCATCGATATCGGTCATCACTGGGATTGCACCGGTCTCCAATACGGCCTCATAGGTGGCGATGAAGTCGAATGCCGGTACAATTACCTCATCTCCCGGTCCGACGTCGAGGGCGGTCAGAGCGACCTTCAGGGCAGCCGATCCCGACGTCACTCCCAGGGCATACCGGACACCGAGGTATTGTGCAAATGTGTCTTCGAATTCCTTGACCTTGTATACTCCCCTTCTCCGCTCATCGAATTCATATCTCATGAAAACGCCCGTCTCCAGGACGTCCATTACTTCTTTCATCTCTTCTTTTCCGATCAGTTCGTTGCCTGGCATGATATCCTCCGAATAATTTTATGTTGCTACGTGTTTCCGGCACCACAGGCTGTGATGACAGCGGTGACAACGAATACCCAAAGATCACCTTCGGGCATCATCGTTCCATGGTTTGTTAATAGGCATCCTCGTATATCTCAATGGCATCAGCCGCCGTTACCTTACGAGGATTGTTCGCCAGTGGTCTGGCTACCGTCATGGCAACTTCAGCAAGCTCGGGGAAATCTTCCGGTGAAATGCCGAGAGTTTCAAGAGAGTCGTAGATGTTGCAATCCAATATCAAATCCTCAATGGCCCCGACCGCCAACTGTGCGGCATCCCTGAGGGACAGGTCGTCAACATATTCACCCATGACATCGGCAATCATGGCACATTTTTCAATGGTACCGGGAAGATTAAACCGCATGACCGCAGGAAGCAGTATCGTATTCGCCAGCCCATGGGGTATCCCAAAGCGTCCCCCAAGGGGATATGAAAGCGAATGAACCGCCGTCACGCCGGCATTTGCCAGACCCAGTCCGGCATAGAGGCTTCCGAGGAGCATGTTTTCACGGGCATCGATATTCAAACCATCATGAACACAGGTTCTCAGATTCTCGGCAATGAGACCGATTGCCTCCAGGGATACCATCTCACTCATGGGACTTGCATTAATCGATATGTATGACTCGACGGCATGGCACAATGCATCAACTCCGGTTGTCGCTGTCACCGCCGGTGGAACAGTGAGGGTCAATATCGGATCAAGTAAAGCCAGTTCGGGGTAAAGATAGGGACTGTTCATTCCCTCTTTTTTGTTGAGATCTTTCCTAAGAAACACGGATGTAAAGGTTACTTCGCTGCCCGTTCCCGCCGTCGTCGGAATCATGATTTTGGGAAGGCCCGGTCCGGGAACGTTATTCAATCCCAGATAGTCTTTTGCCTTTCCCTTGTTCGCCGCGATAACGGCAACTGCCTTTGCCACATCCATGGCACTTCCGCCACCGATACCGACAACACAGTCTGCCTTTTCCTTGCGGGCCACCTCCGCCGCTTCATCAGCCAGTTCGAGAGGCGGTTCGGCCACAACCCTATCATAGGGAATATATTTCAGTTTGATTGCATCACATACATCGTTGATTTTCTGTAGAAATCCCGCTTCTGCCAGATTCTTGTCCACAACGATCAGCGGTTTTTTTGCCCCCAACTCTTTAATGTGCTCTCCCAGTTGCTTGAAGGAGTCCCGTCCGAAAACGATCTTCTTTGCTCCGGTGAACGAAAAAACAGTGCTCATATGGATACCTCACTTTACGCGTCTTATCATACGTGGATGTACTTACAAAATGGGAAGATATTTATTGATTTCATATTGTGAAACATGTCGTCGGTATAAATTTCTCTCCACTTTTTTATTCTCAATAAATTTGTTGAATACATGTTCACCCAGCGCCCGTCTGACAAGGTCGCTTTGCTCAACCTCCTGGATGGCCTCGACCAAGCTCCCCGGCAGAGCTCTTATGTTCAAGCTCTTCCGCTTTTCTCGAGTCATCTGATAGATATCCTCCTCTACCGGATCAGGCAGCGGATATTTCTTTTCAATCCCCTCGAGACCTGCAGCCAGCATAACGGCAAACGTCAGGTAGGGATTGCACGCAGGATCGGGGCTGCGATACTCCACACGCGTCGCCGCTTCCTTTCCCGGTTTATACATTGGAACCCGCACGAGCGTCGATCGGTTTCTCCGAGCCCAAGATACGTATACCGGGGCTTCATATCCCGGCACGAGCCGCTTGTAGGAATTGACCCACTGGCTGGTAACTGCCGTGATCTCCCGGGCATGGACAAGTAATCCGGCGATATAATATTTTGCAAGATCGGACAGATTGTAGTCATCATCGGGATCATACATGCAGTTTTTCGGTCCTTTGAAGAGAGATTGATGGACATGCATGCCGCTTCCGTTTATTTCAAGGATCGGCTTCGGCATAAACGTTGCATATACGCCATGTTGGCCGGCGATTTCCTTTACAATCACCCGATAGGTCATAACGGCATCAGCCATCCTCAGGCATTCCGAGTATCTGAGATCGATTTCATGCTGGCTTGGTGCCACCTCATGATGGCTGTACTCGACTTGAATTCCCATGCTTTCGAGGGTTTTTACAGTCAACCGCCTGAGATTATCACCGAGATCCGCCGGAGCCAGATCGAAATAACCCCCTTTATCCAGTATTTCCGGGTTCTTGTCGCTTCTGAAGTAGAAGTATTCGAGCTCCGGCCCCACATAGAACTGATACCCCATATCGGCTGTACGTCTGAGAACACGCTTGAGAACATACCGCGGATCTCCTTCATAGGGATTGCCATCAGGTTTAACAATGTCACATATCATCCTCGCCACGGGGCCTACTTCGGTCAACCAGGGAATACTGCGGAATGTGGCTGCATCAGGCATGGCAATCATGTCGCTTTCTTCTATCCGGGCAAAACCCTCGATGGATGAACCGTCGAACCCCATCCCCTCATCCATCGCTATTTCCAGTTCCGACGGACTTACGGTAAAACTTTTCAGCATACCCAGTACATCGGTGAACCAGAATTGGATGAAATTAATATTCTCATCTCTAACAGTTCGTAATACATCCTCCTTTGTCACCTGACTCATCATTCTCCTCACCGTTAATTGTTTATATCTCGTATCATCACGCGCAACAGCACTGACGCGTTGCCTTCTGCAAAGACCATGTCTACCGCATACGGTGCATGATCCGTCCGACTCGCTTGCTCAGATTCTCTTGATCTCACTGCTTCAAGAGTGGATCAACAATGAATTCGGCCTTCTGAGAACCTTTCAGGCAACGCACAAAGTATTAAGTGCCTCACCGGGGAAAGTCAAGCATTTTGTTTTTGTGCATATCGCTCCATATGTCGACAAATTCCCCGGATTATTTTTACTTCTTTTGAGTACAGGTGAAACCTCGAAAATAATCTTCGGACATTCATCATCCAGTAGTCCGGATTCTCGTGATTTATAAACTCGATGGTAATGAACATTTCCTTGAGATGTTCATACATCTCTTCCAGTTCCCGTGAACTTGCCAGCCGCGGCGTAAATCGCTGAACCGATTCCTGAAAGGCATTGAATATTTCATAACAACAAATCATAACGGCATGTGACAGATTAAGCGATTTCAACTGATCGGATGTTGGTATCGTAACCAGAGCATGGCAGAATTTCAATTCGTCATTGGTGAGACCCCGGTCTTCGGGACCAAAAATAAGGGCAACGTCATTATTTCTTGACAGGTCAACCAACCCTTCCGCCATTCCACTAGGAGTCATCAGGGGTTGACGCGCGCTCTTGCTTCCTTTTCGAGCAGTTGTCCCGATGACATACTGAAAGTCTGCAACAGCTCCCTGCAATGTATCGTAATAATCAATATTTTCAATGATATCCATGGCACAGTGCGTCGCCATCCGGTACATTTCTTCCTCATCATACCCACCATCACTTACTACAGAAAGCTTCGATATTCCTGTATTTTTCATACACCGTGCAACCGATCCGATATTGCCGGCATATTTCGGCTTATTGAGAATAATCGTTATGTGGTCCCTAGCAGCCTTTTCCGTCATGTGTCGTTCCTTTATTCATTTTCTTATTGTTAATACTCCGGCTTTTATCTTAAAATCGACTATCACGCAAATGTAAGATGATATGAACTATTTCGAAGATATTTTATACAGAAGTTCGAAGGCATTGCATCTATCGCTCGGGGAG
>DSDU01000117.1 GCA_011056835.1 Deltaproteobacteria bacterium | reverse complement strand
GGGGAAAGGGGGCGGTGCGGGAGCTGGTCGATCTCATCCTCAAACGGCAGGGGAAATGGGAAAAGGTCATTGCGTTGTGCCGGGAGGAAGAGAATCCGAAGGCGAACCGGTGAAGACGGAAGTTAAAAGTTAAAAGTTAAAAGTTAAAAGTTAAAAGTTAAAAGTTAAAAGTTGAAAGTTGAAAGTTGAGGGATCGGGTTTATTTTCGACGGATTGCCCGATGCCGGATCAGGATGGTGCAAGAGAGAGAGGTGGAGGAAGATGAAATTTTTCGTGGATTCCGCGGTCGTTGATGACATCAAACAGGCGAAGGCGCTGGGACTGGCGGACGGGGTCACGACCAATCCGACGCTGATCCGGAAGTCCGGCCGGGATTTCCGTGAGGCGATCACGGAAATCTCCGGACTCGTCCAGGGACCGGTTCTGGCAGAGCCGGTGAGCGAGACGGTGGAAGGCATCCTGAAAGAGGGCCGCGAACTCGCCGGATGGGCGCCCAACGTGTATGTCAAGATTCCCCTGACCCGGGCGGGACTCGAGGCCGTCCAGATATTCCGCAAGGAGGGAATCCGGTCGGCCCTGACGCTGATCTTCAACGCCGCGCAGGCGCTGCTGGCTGCCAAGGCGGGCGCGTCCATCATCTGTCCCTTTGTCGGGCGGCTCGACGACATCGCCTCTCCGGGCATGGCGCTGATCCGCGAGATCGTGGATCTGTACAGCAATTATCCGGACATCGAGACCGAGGTGATCGTGGCGAGTGTCCGGAACGCCAATCACGTGGTCGAGGCCGCCGCCTGCGGCGCGGACGGCGTGACGATCCCCTCCAAGGTGATCGAGCAGATGATGAAACATCCGCTCACAGACAGCGGGATCAGGCAGTTTCTGGCGGATTGGAATAAGGTCCAGTAGGCAGTAAGCAGTTGGCAGTCGGCCAATTAAAGTTTCGAGTTTAGAGTTACGAGTTTCGAGGCGCTCCTTTCACACGAAGCGCGGGGTGTGACGTTCCCACGAGGATCGTGGAATGAGGCTAAAAGTTCAAAGTGACATGTTATCCGTAAAAGTTGCGCAGTCGACAGGGAGTCCGAGGAATCGGGTACACCATCCATGAACGAATCGTGCAAAACTTGTATCGACAAGGCCCGGGAGGTGATCCGGATCGAGGGCGAGGCGGTCCTGGCGCTGAAAGACCGGATCGACGAACGGTTCGAACAGGCGGTGGACATCCTTTTCCGCTGCACCGGGCGGGTCATCATCACGGGCATGGGCAAGTCCGGCATCATCGCCCAGAAAATCGCCTCGACCCTGACGAGTACCGGCACGGCCTCGCTTTTCCTGCATCCGGCCGAAGGGCTGCACGGCGATCTGGGCGCGGTGCTGAAAAATGATGCGGTGATCTGCATCTCCAAAAGCGGAAACACCGAAGAGATCCTCAAGCTCCTTCCCGTGTTCAAACGCCAGGGGGTTCCCGTCATCACCCTGACCGGCCATGTGGATTCTCTGCTCGGCCGGCGCAGCGAGGTGGTGCTCGACGTGGGTGTGAGGGAGGAGGCGTGTCCGTATGATCTCGTCCCCACATCGAGCACGACGGCCGCGCTGGTCATGGGCGACGCGCTGGCCATGGCGCTTTTCGAAAAACGCGGCCTCGGCATCGAGGATTTCGCCCAGTTCCATCCCGGGGGCGACATCGGCAAACGGCTCCTGCTCCGCGTGGACGACGTCATGCGCACCGGCGCGGACATCGCCATGGTGCGGGAAGACGCGCCCCTCTCGCGGACGATTCTCGAGATCACCTCCAAACGGCTGGGGGGCACCTGCGTGATGGATCCGTCCGGAAAACTCGCGGGCATCGTGACGGACGGCGATCTCAGGCGGCTTCTCGAGACGCACAAGGACATCGGCGGTCTCACGGCACGCGATGTGATGAACCCCGATCCCAAGACGATCCCGACGGGGATCCTGGCCGCAAAGGCGCTGCATGTGATCGAATCCTATCGTATCAATCAGCTGATCGTCGTGGATGAAAACGGACATCCCGCGGGGATGGTCCATCTCCATGATCTGCTGAAGGCGGGGCTGGCATAAATGGGCCGGTTGTTTCCGATACTGTGCACACTCCTGTTTATGACGGGATGCGGCACGAATCCGCAGGAGAACGCCCGGCCGGGCGACACAGGACGGGAATATCCGAGCCAGGAAGGCTGGCATTCCGTCTACCGGATCACCCGGGCGGGCCGGCCGCGGGCGGTCATCCGGTACGGACACATGGTCAAGTTTGACAGCCGGGCGATCTATTATTTCGACGAAGGCGTACAGGTCGATTTCTTCGACGAGGCGGGCCGCAGGGTTTCCGTTTTGACCGCCGAGCGGGGCACCTATTATGAACAGACGCGTGACGTGTTTGGAACGGGGAATGTGGTGATCGTATCGGACACCGGCGTGACCGTGATGACGGAGAAAATCCGGTGGGACGAACAGCGCGGGAAAATTATCTCCGACACGCTTTCCACTCTCATCCGGCAGGACGGCGATACGATCCGTTGTCAGGGATTCGAGGCGCTGCCCGACCTGAGCCGGATCGTGCTCAGGGGTGCGACGGGCACAAGCGGCAGACGGATCGATTTTGACCGGATCGAATCCGAACTGGGCGGGGCGCACGAAACGGATTCGATCCATGTTCCCGTGCACCGGGATTCGACCGGACAAATCGACCGGCCGGATACGACAGGCGGGGAAAACGTTGTTCGCTGAGGAGAAAAAAGAGGCATGAAGAGGCTGTCTTCTTTCATTATCATCCTCGGATGCACCGGCATGACGTCCGCCGCGGCCGGCGCAGAACGTCTCGAGCTGGTCTGGGCCGACAGCATCGTGGTCGAGAAACTCGAGAACGAGACGGTTCAAAGGCTCTACGACAACGTCCGGATGGTTCAGGGCGAGGCGTTCATGCATTGTGACCGGGCCGTGAACTGGGAGGATCGAAACCGCGCGCGTCTGACCGGCCATGTTGTTCTCTACGACGGCAGGCACAGTCTCGAGGCCGATGAGGTGGATTATGACGGCGACCGCCGGATCGAGACGGCGACCGGGAATGTCCGCGTCCGGACCGGAGAACGTGTCTTACGGGCCGACTGGCTCGAATACGAACAGGAGACGGCCCGCGTCAGGGCGAGGGGGAATATCCGTTTAGAAGATCTGGTCGAAGGGACGGTCCTGACCGGCCGGGCAGCCGGATATGACCGCAAGGCCGATTACGGATTTGTCGAGGGCGACGCCGTGCTGATCCGGGCGGATACCACCGCGCAGGACACCCTGCGGATTTCAGGACGAAAAATGGAAGCCTGGGGCGGCAGTCAGCAGGTCAGCGTGACGGACAGCGTCCGAATCCTGAAAGGCGGTGTGGAAGGTGCTTCCCTGTTCGCAGAATACTGGCCAGACAGCAGCCGGATTATCCTGTCCGGTCTGCCGCGACTGCATCAGCGCGGCGAAGAGATGACCGGCGATACGATCGTAATCCGCCTCGAGGGGGCGAAGTTCGCGGGCGGCATGATCTGCGGCAGGGCGCAGATCATCTCGCGGGACAGTACGGCCGGGAATACCGAGGAGAATACGCTCCAGGGCCGGCGCATCTTCATCGAAGCCAGTGCGGATACCCTGCGCCGGGTCATCGTCGAGGGAGAGGCATACAGCCGTTTCCGGGTGTCCGAAGCCGAAGACCGGGAAGACCGCGATAGTCCCGAAGGGATCAATACCATCACGGGCGACCGGCTCGTCATGACTTTCGCAGACAACCGGGTGACCTGGATCCGGGTCGAGAGCAGTCCGGGACTGAGCGAGGGCACGTATACGCCCCTCGATCCGGACAAGGAGAATACGGATTCACAATGAAACATCTGCGCGCGATCGATCTGGTCAAAGTCTACCGCGGACGGCGGGTCGTCGATAAAGTGTCCATCGAAGTCGGGCAGGGCGAGGTCGTCGGTCTGCTCGGGCCGAACGGGGCGGGCAAGACCACGACATTTTATATGATCACGGGCATGATCCGGCCGAATTCGGGGCAGATTCTCTACGATGAACGCGACGTGAGCCGGATGCCCATGTACAGACGGGCCCGCATGGGATTGGGATATCTCTGTCAGGAGCCGTCGGTTTTCAGGAAGCTGACGGTCGAAGAGAATATCCTCGCGATACTCGAGCTCCGGAAAATGAATCAGGAGGAGAAACGCGGACGACTCCGGCAACTGCTCGAGGAGTTGTCGATCACCCATGTGGCCAAACAGAAGGCGGATACGCTCTCGGGAGGGGAACGCCGGCGTCTTGAAATCTGCCGCGCGCTCGTGACCGAACCCCGATTCATGCTGTTGGATGAACCCTTCGCAGGCATCGATCCCATCGCCGTCGAAGACATTCAGAATATCGTTCGCCATCTCAAGGACCGGGGAATCGGCGTATTGATTACGGATCACAACGTGCATGAGACCCTCTCCATCACCGACCGGTCTTATCTCCTCAGCGGAGGGAAAATATTGAAGGCAGGGACTTCCGAGTTTCTCGCGAATGATGAGGAGGCCCGGAAAATCTATCTCGGCAAGCAGTTTCGTCTGGACCGGTATATGGAATCATGACGGACAGGCGGGAGGCCGACATCAAGCGTCATCGTGACGGACAGCCCGGTCGCCGATGGCCGGAGGCCCTGCGCCCGTCCGTGTTATAAAGAAGGTAAAAGGTTGCAACAGACAACAGGCAAAACGGTTCAAGATTCAGAATCCATCGTTCGGGACCCGGCGCCGAGCGCCATTTTTCAGGGGGGATGACCGCGTCATGATACAGATGAGTCAACGTCTGGCGCTGCAGCAGAGGCAGAGTCCGCAGCAGGTCCTGCTTTCCACCCTGCTTCAGTTGCCGATGCTCAATCTCGAACAGCGCATCAAACAGGAACTGGAACTCAATCCACTCCTCGAAATCGACGTGGATGTGGATGAGGAGATTGAACAGGAGCAGGTCGAAGATCTCAAACGCGAGGAAGAATCCGACAAGGCGGACAATGACGATGAGGAAGCGCGCGACGAAATTCCCGAAGAGGAAACCCAGATCGACTGGGATGAGATCCTGAACGATGAGGACAATTATGAGATACGGGCACCGCGAGAACGCCCCGAGGAAGAGATGGACCGTCCCGAACCCGCCCCGGTCACGCTCATGGACCATCTGATGGAGCAGATCCATCTGGCTCCTCTCGACGAACGCCAGCAGGAAATCGGAGAATATATCCTCTGGTGCATCGACGAGGCCGGATATCTTCAATGTCCCCTGCAGGATATCGCGGACCATTTCGAGGCCGGCATTTCCGAAGTCGAAATGATTCTCGGCATCATCCAGAATTTCGATCCGGTCGGGATCGGTGCGCGCAACCTACGGGAATGCCTGCTGCTGCAACTCGAGGCCGAAGATCCGCCGGACGACCTGGCCATCCGGATGGTCCGGGAATGCTTCGATGATTTTACGAACAAACGTTTTGAGAAGATAGCCAGGAAGCTCGAGATCGAACTCGAAGAGGTCCGTGAAATCATGGAGGTCGTCGCCCGGCTCAATCCCAAACCGGGCGAGGGTTTCATGCCGGGTTCGGCGAGCACCATCATCCCCGACGTGATCGTCGAACGGGTGGACGGCCAGTACCGGGTCAGCCTGAACGACTGGAACGTGCCCAGGCTGCGTATCAACGAATCCTACAAGGCGCTGCTCAAGGATAAATCAAACACGTCGAAAGAAACGCGGGATTATATCCGGCAACGGCTCGAATCGGCCCGATGGCTGATCAATTCCATCTATCAGCGGCGTTCCACGATTCAGCGCGTGATGGAATCGATCATCAAACATCAGAAGGAATTCTTCGACAAGGGCAAGGAATTTCTCAAGCCCATGATCCTGAAGGATATCGCCGAAGACGTGCATCTCGACATATCTACAGTCAGCCGGGTGACCAGCGGCAAATACGTCCAGACCGAATCCGGCATCTATGAACTCAAGTACTTCTTTTCCGAGCGGATGGAGACCGCGGACGGCGACGACGTCTCGAACAAGCTGCTCAAACAGAAGATCAAGGACATGATCGACAAGGAGAATTCACAGAAACCGTTCAACGATCAGACGCTGTCCCAGATGCTCAAGAAGGAAGGATTTCTTGTGGCCCGGCGCACGGTGGCGAAATACCGCGAACAGCTGGGGATTCCCGTCGCACGGCTGAGGAGGAAGATTTAGGGGGGTGATAAGTGAATAGAGTGACTGGAGTGATAAGTGACTCAAGTGACAAGTGCCTGAAGTTTACGAGATCGAAAGGAATTTCCATCGATGTTTCAATCTGAATATCCGAAATTTCACGCCACGACCATACTCGGGGTGAAAAAGGGAGGCCGGGTCGCCATGGGCGGAGACGGACAGGTGACGTTCGGCGAGACCGTGATGAAAGAAAGCGCACGCAAGATCCGGAAACTTTACAACGACACCATTCTGGCCGGATTCGCGGGCGCCTCGGCGGATGCCTTCGCTCTGTTCGATAAATTCGAGAAGACGCTTGAAGAATACGGCGGCGGTCTCAGCCGCGCCGCCGTGGAACTCGCGAAGGAATGGCGCACGGACAAATACCTGAGACGCCTCGAGGCCTTGCTCGCGGTGGCCGATCAGAAGACCATCCTCATCATTTCGGGGACGGGCGACGTGATCGAACCGGACGATCAGGTGGTGGCCATCGGATCCGGCGGACCGTATGCCCAGGCCTCAGCCCGGGCGCTGCTCGCCCATTCCAAACTGCCGGCGGCGGAGATCGTGAAGGAATCCCTGAAGATCGCCGCAGGCATCTGTATCTTTACCAATGACCGCATCGTGGTCGAGGAACTTTGATGAATTCCGATATGATTTACAGTGACGATCCGATGGATGATACGCTGCATCTGACGCCGCGCGAGATTGTGGCAGAACTGGACAAGTATGTCATCGGCCAGAACAAGGCCAAGAAAATGGTGGCCATCGCCCTCAGGAACCGCTGGCGCAGGCAGCAGGTGGCGGACGCGCTGCGTGAAGAGATCTTACCCAACAACATCATTCTGATCGGGTCGACCGGGGTGGGCAAGACCGAGATCGCCCGCCGGCTGGCCCGTCTGGCCGGTGCGCCGTTTATCAAGGTCGAGGCGTCCAAATTCACCGAGGTCGGTTATGTAGGGCGCGATGTGGAGTCGATCATCCGCGATCTGACCGACCTCTCCGTGTCGATGGTGAAGTCCGAATGGCACGACATGGTGCAGCATCAGGCCGAAGAACTGGCCGAGGAACGGCTGCTCGATCTGCTCTTTCCCATGCCCAAGTCCACCAAGCCCAAAAGGATTTCCGAACCGAACGGCGACGAAGAACCGGCGCAGGAATCCGCCGAAGACCGTCAGCGGCGCACCCGCGAGAAGCTCAGGAAACAGCTCGACGAGGGCAAGCTGGAAGACCGCACCGTCGAGTTGACTGTGACCTCCGAGGCTTATCCCATGATGCAGATTCTCTCCCCCATCGGCATGGAGGAGATGGGTATGAACCTCCAGGATCTGTTCAGCGGCATGATGCCGCAGAAACAAAAAAAGCGTAAGATGTCCGTGGCGGAAGCCCGTCAGATCCTCATCGCCGAAGAGGCGCAGAAGCTGATCGATATGGACAAGGTGATCGACGAGGCGATGCGGCGTGTCGAGGAAGCCGGGATCGTGTTTGTCGACGAGATCGACAAGATCGCCGGTTATGACGAGGGGGCCGGACCGGACGTCTCCCGTGAAGGGGTACAGCGCGACATCCTGCCCGTGGTCGAGGGCACGAACGTGGTGACCAAGTACGGGATGATCAAGACCGATCATATCCTGTTCATCGCGGCGGGCGCATTTCATGTCGCGAAGCCTTCGGATCTCATTCCAGAACTCCAGGGCCGGTTTCCGATCCGTGTGGAGATGGACAGCCTGTCCACGGAAGATTTTATCCGCATCCTGACCGAGCCTGAAAACGCCCTGGTGAAACAGTATACGGCTCTCCTCGGCACGGAAGGCGTGAAGGCCGCATTTACCAAAGGGGCCATTGAGGAAATCTCCAGGATGGCCACCGAAGTCAATCAAAGGGCGGAGAATATCGGGGCGAGGCGGCTGCACACCATCATGAGCACGCTGCTCGAGGACGTGCTTTATCAGTTGCCCGATCCGGAGATCCGGACCGTGAAGATCTCGGCCGAAATGGTCCGGGACAAGCTGAAAGGCATCGTGGCCGACGAGGATCTTGCGAAATACATCCTGTGACGGGGACGTTTGTACCGGAGCAGGGAAAGCAGAAAGCAGGATACGGATTTTTAGGATATTATATCGGGACAAACGGATGACGGAATCCATGTCCTGTGAGAGGAGGGTGCTGTGCCGAGACATTTTCTTTCCATTCTGGAGTTGACTCCGGACGAAATCCACGGTCTGTTCAAGCTGACCGCGGATCTCAAGGCGAAACAGAAGTCCGGTAAAGCCGAACAGCTCCTGAAGGGCAAGACGCTCGCCATGATTTTCCAGAAACCCTCGGCTCGCACCCGCGTCTCGTTCGAGGTGGGCATGGTCCAACTCGGCGGCCACGCGGTGTATCTGGCGCCTACGGAAATCGGGCTGGGTAAACGCGAATCCGCGGCGGATGTGGCGCGTGTGCTGTCCCGTTACACGGACGGCATGATGGCCCGGCTCTTCGGCCATGATCTGATCGAGGAGCTCGCCCGCCATGCCTCCGTCCCCGTGATCAACGGGCTGACCGATTTCAACCATCCCTGTCAGGTGCTGGGGGACATTTTCACGATTCTCGAACACCGGGGTTCGCTCGACGGCCTGACCGTGGCGTATGTCGGAGACGGAAACAACATGGTCCATTCCTGGCTCAATGCGGCGGCGCGGCTGCCCATGACGCTCCGCCTTGCCTGTCCCGGGGGATACGATCCCGATCCCGCCGTCGTGGAGAATGCGGTGCAGGCGGGCAAGAGTGAGATTGTGCTGTTGCGCGATCCCCAAAAGGCCGTCCGGGGCGCCGACGTTATCTACACGGACGTGTGGGCGAGCATGGGGCAGGAGGCGGAGGCCGGGGCGCGGAAAGAGGTGTTCCGTCCCTTCCAGGTGAACGAATCCCTCGTCCGTCTCGCCAAACCGGATGTGAAGGTGATGCACTGCCTGCCCGCGCATCGCGGCGACGAGATCACGGACGGCGTGATGGACGGGCCGCATTCCATCGTGTTCGACGAGGCCGAGAACCGGCTGCATGTCCAAAAAGCCATCATGGTGATGTTGATGAAGGATGGATGATCCTCTGCTTTTTGGGATTGGAGTTCTGAGTTTAGAGTTACGAGTTTGGAGTTACGAATTTGGAGTTGCCGGAGTGCGGAAACGGGTTTCCGCGGAAGTGACGACAAGTCGTCACACTCCGGAGGAACGTTCAAATTGCGTTAGAGAGAAGTATCATATATCCTGAATCGTATTTAGATTTGGCTATGAAATACCGTATCATAACGCGCGGGATTTCCAGGACCATTCCACTTGATTTTACTCCCGTAAGAAAGGATGTCGGCGATAGTCTTATTCGAATTTGTTATGCCGCGATTCAAAGCGCAGAGAAGGTTATTTTATCAATCAAACTGATTCTGTCAAACAGGTGATTCAGACGACGCAGCGATGGGGCAAGCCGCTCGAACTGGCCGAGTTCAAACTCGTCGTCCCGGATTCCCTGAAGATCGGGAAGACGGCGTATCCCTGTCACACGATGTATCGGATCGAAGGAGAGGAAATCTATTTCTGGCGGATGGAACAGTCCATGCCTGAAAAGGATATGGTTTTCCATTACTCGCGACAATAAAGAAATCCCCTCACGATGTATTGATGTGCTTCCCGTGTTGTCCTTGAGATAAGACGCCTGCTTCCGGACCAACATCCGTGAACTGTGAGAACCCTGCATCCCGGTCCGGCCTGTAATGAAACCGGGGTGAATAAAAACTTGATTTTCACCCCTCATTTCTTTATGTTCACTATTATTTTGTTGTTTGAATAAACCTTACCAGAAAGTTGGGTTATACATAAATAATCGGGTGCATTAACCAACTTCTGGGTTGGTTATAAACGAGTTGTAAAAAATGCTTGCTAAAAAATAGAAATTAAAAATGCGAATTTTACATACATCCGACTGGCATTTAGGCAAACGGCTCGAAAGTTTTTTCCGCTTGGAAGAGCAAAAGGCTGTATTGGAGGAAATATGTGCCATTGCCGAGAAGGAACAAGCCGATGCTGTATTGGTAGCCGGCGATCTTTTTGACACCTACAATCCACCTACCGAAGCAGTTGACTTGTTTTATAAAACAGTAAAAAAACTGGCGAAAGATGGGCAGCGGGCTGTCATCGCTATTGCAGGTAATCACGATTCCCCAGCCAGCATTGAAGCCCCGGATCCTTTGGCAAGGGAGTGCGGGATTATTTTTGCCGGATATCCCCATTCTAAAGTTGCTCCATTTAAACTCGACACCGGTTTAGAAGTCCTTCAAAGCGATAATGGTTTCATAGAGATGAAGCTGCCCGGTCAAAAGCATCCGCTCCGGTTATTGCTTACCCCTTATGCCAACGAGTACCGCCTGAAAAAATTTCTGGGCATTGAAAACCCGGAAGAGGAACTAAGAAAGACCCTGGCCGACCAGTGGAAAAATTTAGCGGATCAATATTGTGATAAACAAGGGGTGAACATCCTTATTTCTCACCTGTATTTCATGCAAAAAGGGGGAGAAAAACCGGAGGAACCGGAAGCTGAAAAACCGATCCTTCACATGGGCGGTGCACAAGAAGTTTATACAGAAAACATCCCTGAGCAAATTCAATACACGGCTTTAGGACATTTGCACCGAAGGCAAACAGTTGATAGCGACCCGTCCCCTACAATCTACAGCGGCAGCCCTTTGGCCTATAGTTTCAGCGAAGCCGGACAGGATAAGTACGTGGTGATGATGGATGTGGAACCGGGTCAACCGGTTAAACATACACCAGTTAAGCTGATAAAAGGGCGTCCTTTGTTAAGAAAGAGGTTTGAAGAAATAGAAAAAGCTGTGAACTGGCTGAAAGAGAATCCTGAAGCTCTTGTTGAGCTTACTATTATCACAGATCAATTTCTGACAAGCAAGGAAAGGAAGCAGCTAAGCAATGTCCATGACAGTATTGTGACGATCATACCGGAACTCAAAGATAAAAGCCTGCTTGACAACAATGCTTCCGGTAACATTGATCTCAGCCAGAACATAAAATCGTTATTCAAGCAATATTTTGAGCACAAACATGGGCAAGAGCCCAATAAACAGTTAATGGAGCTTTTTAAAGAAGTATTGGCAGAAGATACAGAAGAATGATACCTAAGAAATTGACCATAAAAGGCATTTATTCCTACCAAGAGGAACAAACGATTGAGTTTGACAATCTGTTGGCAGGACAATTATTCGGCATCTTTGGTCCGGTTGGAAGCGGAAAGTCCACCATTCTTGAAGCCATCTCATTCGCCTTATATGGTGAAACCGAACGGCTCAATCAGCGGGATAACAGGAATTACAACATGATGAACCTGAAATCAGACGAATTGCTAATTGATTTTATTTTTCAAACGGGCAAAAAAGAACAAGAATATCGTTTTACGGTTTCAGGAAAAAGGAACAGCAAGCGGTTTGAAGATGTCCGAACTTTTGACCGGAAAGCTTATAAAAAGAAAGCTGGAAATTGGGAGCCTTTCGAAAAGACAGATGCAAAAGACATTCTTGGTCTTAGCTATGAAAACTTTCGAAGAACGATCATTATTCCGCAGGGTAAATTTCAGGAGTTTCTGCAATTGGGCGATAAAGCCCGAACGCAAATGCTGAAAGAAATTTTCCAGTTGAACAAGTTTGACCTATACAATAAAGTTCGTGCACTGGAGGTGAAGAATAATGAGAAAAAAGAAAATATTGAAGGTGGGTTAGGGCAGTTAGGAGATGTGGATGAAGAAACCATAGCGAAAAGAGAGAAAGAACTTTCGGCTTGTACAGAAGAGCTGGAAAAAGCAGAAAAACACTATAAGGAAAAACAAAAAGCAGAAAAAGAACAGGATAAGCTGAAAGAGCTTTTTGATAAAGTAACCGAACAACAAGCTGCCCTTAAAGAGCTTAAAAAGCAAGAAAAAACGTATCGGGAAAGAGAAAAACAGGTAAAAAGATACGAATACTGCCAGCTGAACTTTAAAGGATTACTGCAAAGAAAAAGTGAACTTGAAAAAGAGATTAATGAGGAAAAAGAAACCATAGAGGAAAACAAGAAAGAACTTGCCCGGATTTCCGATGAACTGAAAAAAGACAGGAAAAAATTTCAAGAGATAAAGAAGGAATACAACAATCGGGAACAATACAAGAGGCAGTCTGAAGAATTGAATAAAATACTTGAAGTAAAAAAACTGAATGAGGAAATTGCCGAACTAAAAAAACGACTCGAAGAAGATGATGAATTTATAAGGGGAAATAAGCAGGCTTTAAAGGAAAATCAAGAGCAATACAATGAACTTTCCAGAGTATTAAAAGAAAAAAAGAAAACATTGCCGGATGAGCAAATGCTTTCAAAAGTTCAGCAATGGTTTACGGATAAACGCCATATTGAAGAAAATCGAAAGAAAGCAGAAACCGAAATAGCCGAAGTAAAAAAAGAAATAAAACGTTTTGACGACAAGAAAGCGGAACTACTCACTGAAGAACTTATTGAATTAGAGGGAGATGAGATCAGAGAAATGAAAATTGAGCAGCTTATTTACCGGTTGAATGAGGCGCTTGAACGGAGAGAGAAAAAACAGGAGACACTTGAAAATGAAGAAAAGCATTTATCAGCCAAAGGAAAACTGGAAGAAATCGCTGCTGAGCTGAAAGATGGCAAACCTTGTCCCGTATGTGGAGCTATCGAACACCCGCAGATTTTGAGTATGGAGAATGTGAATGAAGAACTGGAAAAAATCAATGTTCAGATTCAAGCACTGAAGAGAGAAAAAGAATTACTATCAAAAGCAGTCCGGGAACTGGAACAAATAAGTTACAAGATTAAAGACAAAGAAAAGGCACTGAAAAAACAAAAGGAAGAGTTACAAAGCCAAAAGGACAAGGTTGCAGAGCATCAAAAGCAGTTTCAGTGGAAGAAATATTCGCCTGACGATGAGGAAAAAGTGAAGGAAGATTTTGAGAAAGCCGCTAAGTTGAGAATAGAAATAAAAGCTGAGGAAGAGAAATTAGATCAGCTACAACAAAATGTTGAAAAGCAAAGAGAGCAAAAGGAGAAAGCAGAGAAAAAAATTGCATCCCTGAAAGAAAAACATCAAACCAAAGCCAGTCGGTCAAAAACCTTGATTGATCAGCTTAATACCTTAGAATTTGAAGACTATCAAGAGAGAACTGCTGAAGAAATCGAAGAACAAGGTGAAGCATTAAAACAAAAAATAGACGCTATAGAAATAGAGTATGACAAACTGGAAAAGGAAATTGCAGTGCTAAATGATCGGGAAAAAACCTTGTCGGGGCAATTGAAAACAGTTGAAAAAGAATTGGATAAAGACCAGAAGGCTTATAAAGAATCAAATAAAACCATTCAGGAAGAAATAGACAAATCTGATTTAACAGGTATTGAGGAGGTAAAGAAAATTCTTGAAGCGGAAATTGAGGTTGAGGAAGAAAGGAAGGAGATCGAAGCATACAAACAAGACCTTCATGCCGCAAAAGAAAATTTCAGATCATTACAAGAGCAAGTGAAAGACAAATCGTTTGATGAGGAAAAATATAAATCACTGAAAAAGGAAGTTCAATCGCTTGAAGAAGCTTTAGAAGAAAAGAAAAAGGAAGCAGTTAGAATTGAGGAATCTGTTAAACAAATGAAAAAGGAATGGAAGAAGAAGCAGGAATTACAAAAGGAATTGGAAAAGGTGCAAGAGCGTGCAGCAAATATCAAAACCCTGAAGCAACTCTTTAAAGGAAGCGGTTTTGTCAATTATATTTCATCAGTTTACTTGGATAATCTATGTAAAGTAGCTAATGAGCGATTTTACAAACTCACCCGTCAAAAGCTACGGTTAGAGATAACGGAAGATAATAATTTTCAGGTGAGAGACTTTTTGAATAACGGGCAGGTCAGAAGTGTCAAAACCCTTTCAGGAGGACAAACCTTTCAGGCATCCCTGTCCCTTGCCTTGGCATTGGCAGAAAGCATTCAAAAACAAAATCAGACCAACCAGAACTTCTTCTTTCTGGATGAAGGCTTCGGCTCCCAGGACAAAGAGTCGCTACATACTGTGTTTGATAGCCTCAAGTCACTCCGAAAAGAAGATCGCATTGTGGGCATCATTTCCCATGTTGAAGAGCTTCATCAGGAAATTGATGTTTTTCTTGACATTCACAATGACGAAGAACAAGGAAGTAAAATAACTATGAGTTGGAATTAATAAAACCGCAAGCACATTTTTACAACAAAGGCTATAGGCAATGGCGGCTGACCCAGAAATAATGAACATTCAAACACATAACAAACATTCGGTTTCGGGTGACAGTGACGTGTTCCAAATCCGCCACTGCCCATAGCCAGTACCGTTGGCAACAATTTTTGCAAGGAGAGACGACAATTACGATTAAAGCGAATCTCAAAATACTACCACGACGTTTAAAACAAAATGATTAAATAAAAACACAAAAGAAATGAAATCTAAAACATTCATATTCATTGCAATAGTGACTATTTTCATGGCTTTCAAAAGTAATGCTATGGATAAAAAGTTTCTAAAAGCAGGAAGCTTCAACATCGAAAATGATCTATTATTAGCACAATTTGATTGTAAAACTGATGTAGATGACCTTCAAACGGTAGCCGCCTTGGCTACTTTATTATCCGACTCCAAATTTTCAAAAATTACTTATCATGCAGTTGCTGGTACTTATGGTATTCAGGAAGGGCTGTATGTTCCACCTAATCCTTTGTTCCAGCTTGCTTTCGGAGACAACTGGACAGACGCACATGAAAATTTGGAAGCCGCTGTTGAAAAAGTTAAAATTATTTGTAAAACAACCCTCGCAAACCAAGGTGATATTTGGATTGCAGAAGCAGGCCAATCTGATTTTACCGCCAGACTATTAAAAGCTATTCAATCTGATTTACCTGAGATTTCTATTTCCCAGCGTATTCATGTGGTTCAACATAGTGATTGGAACGAAAAGGTTACTTCACCTGAGAGCCTGGAATTCGTTAAAAAAAATGCTGCTTATCATAAGATACCTGACGGTAACGTAGTTGGAAACGGTACGCCGGGATTTCGTTCCCCTGACTATACACAATGGCAGAGTAAAATTTCGAATCCTAAATTGACTGATATATGGCAGCTTGCCATTGAAATATCAAACGAATATAATGGAAAAGAGGGGCGTTACAATAATGAGGCAATTTCGGCCGGTGGACTGGACTTCTCGGACCTTGCCGAAGTTTGTTGGATTTTAGGATTACAAGATATAAAGGATACAGAACAATTTTTTAATCTTTATCCTAATTTTTTAGATGTAAAACTTAAAAAGGGTTATTATGAAAACAACAATTTTTAATTAAGGTTGAGGCTATTCACAAGAATATTGCTAAAGCAGGACACGATACCGATAAAAAAAAGCCGATGATGCTGTTTATAATAAACTGCCCGCCTGCTGTAAATATAAACGAAGCATGAACCATCGAGGACATAAATATTAAGTACCCTGTTAATATCCAGAATTATGCTCAACAAACTGATCAAATTCTTTCTCGAAAACAAGCTCGTTACAATGCTCCTGCTCATATTGTTTGTAGGTTGGGGCATTGTAACTGCGCCATTTAACTGGCAAATCACTTTTTTGCCAAGAGACCCGGTTCCGGTTGATGCCATTCCCGATATCGGCGAAAACCAGCAGATTGTTTTCACCGAATGGATGGGCAGGAGCCCGCAGGATGTGGAAGACCAGATTACCTACCCGCTTACAACGTCATTGCTCGGGTTGCCGGGGGTAAAATCGGTTCGCAGCACTTCCATGTTCGGGCTTTCTTTTATCGCCATCATTTTCGATGAGAATGTTGAGTATTATTGGAGCAGGACAAGGGTTTTAGAGAAACTCAATTCCCTTTCTGCCGATATGCTGCCTGTCGGTGTTTCGCCTACTTTAGGCCCGGACGCTACGGCATTGGGCCAGGTTTTTTGGTACACCTTGGAAGGCAGGGATCTGAAGGGAAACCCTGCCGGCGGCTGGGACCCTCATGAATTAAGGACAATTCAGGATTACTATGTGCGGTATACCCTGACCTCGGCAGAAGGGGTTTCGGAAGTCGCATCCATTGGCGGTTTTGTTAAAGAGTACCAGGTTGACCTTGACCCGGTGGCCATGAAAGCCCACAATGTCAGCATGATGAAGGTCATGGAAGCCATCAGGCAAAGCAATCTTGACATCGGGGCTAACACAGTTGAGCTAAACCTTGCTGAATATTATGTGCGGGGATTGGGTTACGTTAAAACCACCCGGGATATTGAACAGGCTGTCGTTAAAGTAACTGATAATATTCCATTGCGGATACAAGACATCGCAAAAGTGAACATCGGCCCTGCATTGCGCGGCCATAGCGGATTATTAGACAAAGGGGGGGCTGAAGCTGTTGGCGGGGTGGTTGTTGCCCGGTATGGCGACAATCCCCTGAAAACCATTCAGAATGTCAAAGATAAAATCAAAGAAATAAGCCCCGGTTTGCCTTCGAAGACACTTGCCGACGGCACTGAATCAAAAGTAACCATTGTACCGTTTTACGACCGCACCGAGTTGATTTACGAAACATTAGGCACGCTTAACAAAGCAATAAGCCTGCAAATTCTCATTACCATTATTGTCATCATCATTATGGTGTTTCATTTGCGGGCTTCCCTGATGATTTCGGCATTGCTCCCCCTTGCTGTTTTGATGTGTTTCATTATGATGAAATACCTGAATGTGGATGCCAATATCGTGGCTCTTTCAGGTATTGCCATTGCCATCGGAACCATGGTGGACCTGGGGATTATCCTCAGCGAAAACATTCTTCGGCATAACGACGAAGCCCCGCCGGGGCAAACAATGCTCACAACGGTGTACAATGCATCAACCGAAGTTTCATCGGCCATACTTACCGCGGTTTCGACTACGATCGTGAGTTTTCTTCCTGTCTTTACATTACAAGCAGCCGAAGGGAAACTATTCGGTCCATTGGCATTTACCAAAACTTTTGCATTGGAATTGCAACAAAAAAATGGACACACAGTTAAGTTCAAGCCGCCATCTTCATGGCTGTAAATTGAACCGGAGATTTATTACCTAAATATGAATGTTTGCGATTCCGGTTATAAGTAATCT
>DSDU01000020.1 GCA_011056835.1 Deltaproteobacteria bacterium | reverse complement strand
TACCTCCAAAAGAAAATTTTCTTCTGGAGGCCCATTGATAAATGGGCCGCGCGAATGCGCGGCAAAGTCAAGTATTTTTTATAAATTTTAACCATTTTTTACGTGGAGACTCTAAACTCTAGAAAGAAAGGGTATCCATATTTTTATATTATAAAGAGTGAGGGTATCATGGAAAACATATCTGATGCCACAAAACAATTTGTCGACTTGCGTCGGCACATGTGGATGGCCGGCGTCGAAATGGAGCTCAGGCGGCTTATCTGGCAGATTGCCGTGACGGGAAAGTATATTTCAGCGAAGATTCACGAATCGAATCGAAAACTTGCGGGTTTTGAAAACATTTACGGGGAAGAACAGCTTGCCCTCGACAAAAGTTCCGATCAAATTCTCCAGAGTCAATTGAAATACTCCGGGTTTGTCAGAGAATACGCATCTGAGGAAGAGCCGGATATCATCCAAATCGGTGATGGAGACGAGCAGTATTCCATAACGGCTGACCCCCTCGACGGATCATCCCTCGTCGATACGAATCTCGCCATCGGCACGATCATTGGAATTTACCGGGGTCCCCTCGGACAAATCGGAGAAAATGATATAGTCGCAGCAATGTACATTACATACGGTCCGCTCATTACCATGGTTTATTCAGCGGGAAAGGGAACGCATGAATTTGTTCTGAATCGTGAAGGAGAGTATGTGCTGTCGGAAGAAAATATCGTTCTGAAAGACAAGGGATCGATTTACAGCCTCGGCGGATTGCGGAAGGACTGGCTGCCGGGACATCTCAAATTCGTCGAATTTCTGGAAGCGGAAGGATATAAACTCCGCTATAGCGGTGGTTTCGTTCCCGACATTAATCAAATCATGATTAAGCGAGGGGGCGTCTTCACCTACCCGGCCCTGAAAAATGCGGAGAAGGGAAAGCTGCGGCTTATCTTCGAATTAAAACCCATGGCTTTTCTAATTGAACAGGCCGGTGGCAAGGCGACCAACGGAGACGTCGACATTCTCAAAATCAGGCCTGAATCAATCGACCAGAGAAGCCCGATATATATCGGCAGCAGGTACGAGATTGAAAAGGCACGGGAATTTCTCTCCAAAACAAAATAACGCATGGTCGCATTTGATTCGTATCAGCGGGAAAGGAGCAGCCTAAGATGTTTCAGACAACCGAACAATTAAAAAAAGGGATTGAAGGCGTATTGAAGGTCTCAGGCGGCAATGTTGCGGTCCTTAATGAATCAAAACTTCGCAACGAGCTCATTGACAACCTTATTTATACTGCTGTTTTCTGTTCCGATGAGAACATAAAAACAGCGGCGCGCTGGCTGATCAGACGGGCGGGGGTGACTCTCGGTATCGTGTCGTCGTCTATCCGGGCGCTCTATGAAGCCATGGGAAGAAAAGAGGCAACTGGATTCACCGTGCCGGCGATTAATCTCAGAGGAATCACCTATTACGGTGCGCAGGCGGTCTTTCGCGCCGCTGTGAAAGGAAAAGTGGGGGCTTTTATCTTTGAAATCGCCCGCTCGGAAATCGGCTATACGGAGCAGCGCCCTGCTGAATACGCGGCAGCGGTTACGGCGGCGGCAATCAAAACGGGTTTCAGAGGACCTCTTTTTCTCCAGGGCGATCACTTCCAAATCAATGCAAAAAAATACACCCAAGACCCCGCTGCCGAAGTGGAGAGCACCAAGGCACTCATCCGAGAGGCCATCGCCGGCGGCTTTTACAATATCGACATCGACTCGTCTACCGTCGTTGACCTGAGCAAACCGACGATCAAAGAACAGCAGAAAAACAACTATGTCATCAATGCCGAACTGACGGCACTGATTCGCAGCATCGAACCGGGGGGGATTACCATATCAGTAGGCGGCGAGATCGGTGAAGTGGGCGGAAAGAACACCACCGTCGAGGAATTCAGAATCTTCATGGACAACTATCGGGAAGAACTGAAAAAGAAAGGGGACATGCCGGGAATCAGCAAGATCAGTATCCAGACGGGAACCACTCATGGCGGCGTACCCCTCCCCGACGGCGCGATCGCCCAAGTCAAAATCGACTTTGATACGCTGGAGGACATTTCCGAAGTCGCGCGAAACGATTATGGACTGGCAGGTGCGGTGCAGCACGGGGCGTCGACTCTTCCGAACGAGGCATTCGATAAATTTCCCACCACACAGACAGCGGAAATCCACTTGGCCACAGGATTCCAGAATATCATCTACGATAGTGATAGTTTCCCGGCGGACCTGAAGCGCAGGGTCTATGATTACATTAATACGAATTTGCGGGGCGAGAAAAAGGACAAGGATACGGAAGAGCAGTTTATGTACAAAACACGAAAAAAGGGATTCGGGCCTTTCAAAAAGGACATGTGGGATCTTCCGACCTCTGTGTTAACGGCCATCGGAAAACAGTTGGAGGATCAATTCGAATTTCTCTTCAATCGGTTGAATGTCATCAATACCGTCGATATCGTTGCACGGTACGTTAAAAAGCTGGATGTACCTTCCGAGCCACCGTCACCGCTCCGGTAAACATCTCACGGTTGGAGAGGATGATCATCGAATCTTCGCTCCCTCCGTCGCCTCATCATCAAAGGTAATCAATGTCAGTCCCGTGTCGGTATCCGTCGCCAGAAGCATGCCGTGAGATTCCACCCCCATGAGCTTCGTCGGTTTCAGATTGACGACGACGGCAATCTGCTTACCTACGAGATCTTCAGGCTTGTAATCTTTGCCCATTCCGGCAACAATGGTTCTTTCTTCACCGACATCGATTTTCAGCTTCAAAAGCTTGTTCGACTTGGGAACCGCTGCGGCCTCGATAATTCTGGCAACCCGAATATCTATCTTCTCAAAGTCTTCGTAACTGATTTCCGCTTTTACATCAGTCAATTTTCGCGCCTCCTGTTCGTCTTCACGTTTTCTATAAGTAAATCGCGGAAAAAGTGATTCACCGCGGGTCAGTATATTTCCGGCAGGCAATCCTCCCCATACTTGTATGCTGCTGAAATTCTGGCTCTCCGGATCCTGAATACCGAGCCGTTTCATGAGGTCGCCGGAACTGTCCGGCATGAAGGGAGCTATGAGAACGGCGATGACGCGAAGGGACTCAAGTACATTATAGATAACCGTTTCTAGTCGTTCCTTCCGTGCGGGATCTTTTGCCAGCGTCCACGGTTCCTGCTCAACAATATATTTGTTCGTTGCATTTATAAATTCCCAGATTGATATGAGGGTCCTGTGGAAGGCGAGTTGGCGGAACGCATTCTCGACATCGGAAAGAAGGCCTTTGGCTTTTTCAATGATTACCGCATCATCTTCCGACGGGGCGCCGGAGGAGGGAACCTTCCCATCAAAATACTTGACCGCCATGGTTATTGCTCTGCTGACAAGGTTTCCCAGGTCGTTGGCCAAGTCGGAATTGATTCGCTGGACGAAGTTTTCCTCACCGAAATTCGCATCAAGCCCGAACACCATTTCTCTGAGAAGAAAGTACCTGAATGGATCGAGCCCGTATTTGTCTTTCAGATCGAGCGGCTTGACCACCGTCCCCCTGCTTTTCGACATTTTACTCTGATCAATATTC
This sequence comes from Deltaproteobacteria bacterium, assembly GCA_011056835.1. GTDB lineage: Bacteria > Desulfobacterota > Syntrophia > Syntrophales > UBA6807 > DSDU01. The sequence goes on along the minus strand of DSDU01000020.1, from coordinate 14,004 downwards.
CAGTATCCGTGCACATTGAGATGCCGGTAAGGCTCGATCCCCGCCGCCTTCAACATGGTCGGCCAGTAAATACCGTGGGGCTTGAGAATGTCCTTGGCGATGAGATGTTCGCATACAGGCCAGAATTTCTTAAACTTTTCTCCGTCTGGATAGTTAAGACCCGTTACGTAATTGATGAGAGCGTCAAACCAGACGTAGGTCACATAATCCTCATCAAAAGGAAGAGTAATTCCCCAGGTCAGTCTCGTCTTCGGACGGGAAATGCAGAGATCTTCAAGCGGTTCCCTTAAAAAGGCGAGAACTTCATTTTTATACCGTTCGGGTCTGATAAAGTCAGGATTATCATTAATATGCTGTATCAGCCATTCCTTGTATTTGCTCATCTTGAAGAAATAATTGCTTTCCTTTCTGAGTTCGGGCTCGGTCTGGTGATCGGGACACTTGCCGTCCTCCAGTTCGGATTCCCGGTAAAACCGTTCACAGCCGACACAATAAAAGCCTTCATAACTGCCAAAATAAATGTCACCCGCGTCATAGACCTTCTGGAGAATCGACCGGACCGTGGCAACATGATCCGTGTCAGTCGTCCGTATGAAATAATCATTCGTTATGGATAGTTTCGGCCACAGTTCGCAGAACAACGCACTTATTTGATCGGCATAATCCTTCGGGGTCACATCGGCTTTGACCGCCGCCTCGGCAACCTTGTCACCGTGCTCATCCGTTCCAGTGAGAAAATACGTATCATACCCCAACATTCGATAGAAACGTGCCATGACATCGGCAACAATGGTCGTATATGCATGACCGATATGGGGAGGAGCATTGACGTAGTAGATCGGTGTCGTTACATAGAAAGCTTTTTTCATGTTCATTCACTCCAAATGCACGTATTAGTTGAATCAACGGTTTTTATCACAGGCTGAACGAGTTTCGTTCCATGATTTCCCGGCCGGACAGCTCGACTTCCTTCCCGTCGTCTAAGAGAACAACGATTGTTTCTCTGAGAAGATCCTGTCTGACAATCTTACCGTGACCCTGACTGGTTTGAATCGTCATCCCGCATTTAGGTAATTTTTTTTTCGTATCACAATAATGGCCGTACTCAAAGGCAAGGCAGCACATGAGGCGGCCACAGCGTCCCGATATCTTTTCCGGGTTGAGCAGCATATTCTGCTCTTTTGCCATTTTGATGGATACTGGCTCGAAGTTATTGAGGAAACTGACGCAGCAAAGCTCTCTCCCGCAGATCCCCATTCCTCCCAGGATGCGCGCTTCGCTTCTCACCCATATCTGCCGCAGTTCTATTCTGCTTCTGAATTCCTGTACAAGATCTTTAACGAGTTCCCGGAAATCAACGCGACTGTCAGCAGTGAAGTAAAACACGACTTTACTTTTATCGAAGAGACACTCCACATCGATCAATTTCATCGGGAGATTTCTTTCTCTGATTCGTCCGTCACAGAATTCAAAAGCTTTTTCTTCAAGAACGGCATTTTCCTCTTCAGTCACAAGGTCCTCGTCTTGCGCCTTTCTCACGACCTTTTTCAGGTTGTCCGGGAGCTCATTCCGCGACAGCTTTCTGACTTCCGTCGAAACAGTACCAATAGCGAGCCCGTTCTCCGTATCGACGATGACCTTGTCTCCTTTTTTTAACCGGGTGTCTGTGGCATCGAAAGAATACTCTTTCCCTCTCGCTTTGAACCTGATGCCGATGATGTTTATTCTTCCCGTTTCCAGTGTTTCTGACATTACATAACTCTCATATCACATGATTGGGGAGTGCCTACGGCCATTCCGAGGAGTTTAAACATCATCGATTCCAATGTCAACTGTTTGTTCGCATTCTGATCAATCGCCCGTGCCGCCTGTTCAATAATCGTTATTCCCCGCAAAATGTCGCTGCCTGTGAGCATATCGGAATACTTTTTTGTTATCGGAATGATATCCTGATGTATCAGACTTATCGTTTCGCCCGTTTCCTTGTATACCAGCATATCCCTGTACCAGTTTTTCAGGATATCGAGTCTTTCCCAAACGACTTTTTTCCCATCACCTAATGCATCTGCAAACGTGAGGAATCCAAGCGGATTTTTATCGACATCCCAGGCTGCAATCATTTCTATAACCTCATTTTTAAACAGAAGAGAGGTTTCCTCCATCATCCTAAGAGCTTTGCCTATGCTCCCACGGGATGAAGAAGCAAGCACATCAGCCATGTTTCTGTCCACTACTGCTTTTTCTTTAAGAAACCGGCTTATTTTTTCTTTTTGGATAGGATTGAATCGCAGCTTCTGACATCGGGACAGAATCGTAGAGGGAAGAAGATAGGGTCGCGATGTGACAAGAATCAAAATATTCGACGGATTCGGTTCTTCCAGCGTCTTTAAAAGAGCATTTGCCGATGGATTATTCATTCTATCTGCATCAACCATGATAAATACTCTTTTTTTTCCTTCGAACGGCCTGAATTGTGACTGACCGTGAAGGTTTCTGATATCCTCAATTTTGATGAAAGTACCTTTCGGTTCGATGGTAATGACATCGGGGTGGGTGTTGCGGTCAATTTTTACACATGAGGGGCACTCATCGCATGAATCGATGCCACCTTCCCTGCAGTTTAAAGCCTTGGCAAAAATACGGGCGGACGTTTTCTTCCCGATTCCCTCTATACCGTAAAACAGATAGGCATGTGCCATGCGTTCCGTTTGTATGGCCCGCTGCAATATGTCTTTCTGTCTCTCCTGATCGCAAATGTTTTTGAAGGACATCACTCACTTTATGCTCAGAACGGCATCCAAGTGATAACAAACGTCATTAAATACCTGCTCTATATCCCGCGCTGCATTAATAATCCGGAATCGTTCCGGTTCATCCTTGATGATGGTATAGTACCCCTCCCACACCCGCCGGTGAAATTGCAGTTCCTCTCCCTCAAACCTATCCTCCGTATGGGAACCGGCACTTTGAGCGATGCGCCCCATCGCCCGGTTCAGCCCGGTCTCAACAGGGAGATTAAAAAAAAGGGTCCGGTCCGGTTTCAGATTCCGGGATGAATAGTCGTTGATCCACCTGATCTCTTCAACGTTCAGCCCCCTGCCATACCCCTGATATGCGATGGTGGCATCAGCAAAACGATCACACAGGACAATCGCTCCGCCACCCAGCGCCGGAAGGATAACCTCTTCCACATGCTGGGCTCGTGCCGCAGCAAAGAGAAGGAGTTCCGCTTTCCCCACAATGTTGATAGAAGATTTGTTCAGGAGAAGCTGCCTGAGGGTGTATCCCAGTTCAGTGCCGCCCGGCTCTTCTGTGAGAATACAGGAAATATTTCTGCTCCGTAAATACTCTCCGGCTTTTTTAATCTGGGTGGTTTTACCCGAACCCTCGGGCCCTTCAAATGTTATGAACAGTCCCATACATCTCCAACCCGATACCAGGGAACGCTCGATATCGCAGGATGAATGCAGGCACAGCGTTCAACCGCCGGTAGCAAGCTTATTATAATAAATATGTTGATTATTTTATTCCTCGGGTTCGATCGCTTCGACAGGACAGATGTCAGCACAGGCACCACAATCGGTACAAGCATCAGGATCTATTATGTATTTGTCTTCTCCCTCGCTGATTGCCTCGACAGGACATTCGTCTTCACAGGCACCGCAAGCAATGCATTCATCGGTTATCACATACGCCATCGTTCATATCCTCCCCATATTACCGTATGAATTCTTTATCAGCTACTTTCTTAAACCGATATAACTTCTTTGATATCAGGGATTTGTGATTTCAAATACCGTTCAATTCCCATTTTCAGGGTCATCTGGGCCATGGGACAACCGCCACATGCTCCCAATAGTTTGACTGAAACAACACCGTCATCACTTATATCAACAAGCTCAACGTCTCCACCGTCAGCCTGGAGTTTCGGCCTGATATCCTTAAGCAGCTCCGTTACTTTTTCCTTCATGTCTTTCACCTTTCATGCTTTATGTTTTGTTGCTCACCGCAACAAAATCGCATTCATAACATAACAACTATTCTCACTCTGTCAATGAGGCATTTCGTTAATCATTGTCTTTGCAACATCTTCCGCAAGATCGCTCAGATCCGGCTTGAACAGTACATATTTTTTCGCTTCATGATGCCCCGCTTCCCACATGGTTTTTCCCGTCTGGGCCTCCACAAGCCGCACTGCAAAACCTACCTTCGCCACTTTGTCCTCTGCTTCCATGGTATAGTTCCAGAAGTCAATCGTCACAAGGAGAAACGCATCCATCTGATAAAGAACACCTATTTTTTTGCTCAAATCGGGGTCGGAGAAATTGACCGCTTTCAACTTTGTCACATAGTCGACAACGGCTTGTCTGGTTTCGGGATTATTCATCATCTGGCTTTTGATCGTTTCCGAAGATACAACGGTGTCGAACCAGCCTTTTTTGGCAAGGACACCCGCAAAAATCTGATCAACAATTCCTCTCGCTTCCCCGTAACTTCCGACGTCGACGGAAAGAATACCGATGCTCCTGGGGTGAAAATTTGTTGCATCCGGGGATACTTGAGAATATCTGAGACCTCCACAGGACCAGAGCATCAGGACAAGCACCGCAACCACCGACATAACCGTCATCTTTCTCATCATCGCGTCACCAGCTTTCATGGTTTTTATGCAGCAAAGTTGATTAGAAGTGACCATAAATACGAACACATACCTGCTATGATAAAGTTCGTTTCCAACAATCCTTCCAGTACGATGCTTGAAAATTGCGTTCTCTTATCACAAAGTCGAATACAAATCCATACGTAAAAAACCGATATAATAAGGATCAACGAAAGGGGCGACGTAAATTCAAGGAGAAATGACGCAACAAGAATGAAGCCCATGAACACGGAAATTCCCTTGAGCAGATGTAACGTATGACTTTCACCGATAACGACGGGAATGGTTTCTTTGCCGACAAGTCGATCACTTTGAATATCAATTATGTCGGAAAGGGCTGATTTTACAAATACAACGGTAAAAACAAACAGCATGGCGACAATCATTGCCGGAGTTACGGTTACACTTACTTCAACCCGGGGAATGACCACGGTAACGATCACCCATGCGGCAGCAATAAAAAGGGTTTTTGACCCGGGGATATCACCGATACGCTTGAGCGACCACGACGGAGGGAACACTTTGATGTTATAAAGTAAACCGAGTCCGGAGATGAAAACAAGAATAAGAAACGGCACAATTCCCGTCATATACGACAAAACGAGGGCCATGATCAGCGACAGTAATCCCACCGCAGAGTAGATTTTTTTGTAACGAACATAGTGTTCTTCCCGAAAACTCCCCTTGATCCTGCCCGGATTCTTATCCTGAAGCCGGTTAAGCGTATGCATGGCAAATACGTAGAAGGAAGCCATCATTACATTGAGGAAATTCATGGATAGATTTTGAAGATAGGTCCCGACAAGGGACAAGCACCCTGCACCGAAAGCCGAATAAAGATCACTCCTCACCGCCCACATCCAGAGTTTATATGCAGTCGTTAATTCTTTCTGACCTTTCTCTTCACGGTGCTGCGTTAAATAGTTCATCACGCCATCGATAATCCAGTTCGGCGTTGAGGCACCGGCGGAAATACCGATATCCTCATATCCGTGGATGAGATCCTTATCGAGGTCATCAGCCGTTTCTACATAAAACGTCGGAGTACCGGTTTCTTTCGATATTTCAGCCAGTCTTTTCGTATTTGCGCTGTTTCTGCCCCCTACGACGATCATGGCATCCATTTGCGACGCCAGGCTCCTGATTTCCTCCTGTCTTTCATTTGTGGAATCGCAAATCGTGTCGAAAGTTACCGTATCGGGAAACCTTTCTGTAATCTTGTCTATCATCACGGCGTATTCATCGGAATTTTGTGTCGTCTGGGCAACGACACACACCTTATCAACCGGCGGCAGGGCCTCGATATCTTCGGCACGAGAGATCACGATACCTCTCCCGGAGGAATAACCAAGCAGGCCTGTTACCTCGGGATGATCCTTATCTCCCACAATTACGACAGTGTATCCCTGGGCTGCATGTTTTTTGATGATAGACTGCACCTTGGCAACCTTGGGACAGGTTGCGTCAACGATCTTGAGCCCTCTTTCCCTTATCCGCTGCCGTTCCTGCAATGAGATGCCGTGTGCCCTTATAACGATGGTCCCCGCTTCAATATCGTCGACAGACTCAACAGGGATAACGCCCCGTTTTTCCAGCAGCTCAATTGTTTGAGGGTTGTGGATCAAAGGACCATAGGTATAGATCTTTTCGGTGCCTTTATCCCGGGCAATATCGAGGACGATATCAACGGCCCTTCGCACCCCCATACAGAATCCTGCTGTTCGAGCAAGTTTGATCCCCATGATACCCCGCGTTTCATGTTTCACGTTTCAGGTTGCCGAATGCCCTTGCTACGGGCCCGAACCTGAAACTTAAAAACGTGAAACCTGATGGACTCGCAAAAGGTCCTGATTTCTCTTATTTTGTCATTCCCGACCCGATCAGGAATCTATAACTCATCGTAAATACTGGATTCCCATTATCACGGGAATGAGACGTCAACGAATATAAAACTTTTTGCCGGATCATCAAACCTGATACTTTGATCTATTTAATTGCGTATACAAAAAATTCCTTATTGCCGGCAGGCCCCGTAATCGGAGATTCGCAGATGCCCTGAACTTCAAGTTTCAGGCTTTCACACAAAGCAATGATCCTGTCGATCACTTTTGTATGGACTGCGGGATCTCTCACAACACCCTTTTTGCCGACATCTTCCTTTCCAGCTTCAAACTGTGGTTTTATCAGTGCCAGAATGGTGCCGCCGTTTTTTACGAGGGCAACCACAACCGGCAGAACAAGTTTCAGAGAAATGAAGGAAACATCAACGGTGGCGACATCTATGTCGTCGATAATTCCTTCACCCGAAAAATACCGTATATTTGTCCTTTCAAAGAGAATGACCCGTTCGTCCCGGCGGAGCTTCCATGCCAGCTGACCGTAGCCCACATCGACTGCATAGACTTTCCGTGCCCCTTCCTGAAGCAGACAGTCGGTGAAACCCCCGGTGGACACGCCGACATCAAAGGCGACACAACCTTTTGCGGAAATACTGAATCTCGACAGCGCTCCTTTAAGCTTCAATCCGCCCCGGCTGACATAGGGGTTATCATCCACCTTAATGGTAATGACCGCATCGGGAACAACCGATGCACCCGCCTTGTCAACCGTTTGATTTTCCACCAGAACAGCTCCGGACATAATCAAGGCCTTCGCCCGTTCCCGGGTGGACGTCATGCCCCGGTCGACAAGAAGTTTATCTAACCTTACTTTCGTGGACTTTTTCTTCATGGACACCGTTTCATGCCTTACGATCCGATTTTCCTATCGTACATCATGCATCGTCAGGGTTGCACCAGCTTCTTCACGGCCTCGCGAATGCCGTCCCGGTCGATCTCGTATTTTTTTCTCAATTCAGCCTGCGTTCCCTGTTCCACAAATTCATCGGGAATCCCAAGCCGTTTGACACGCACATCATACAGCCCCTCATCTTCAAAGAGCTCCAGAACGGCGCTGCCGAACCCGCCCATGAGAACATTTTCTTCAACAGTGAGAATCTTTTTAACCGATGATGCCACACGACAGAGGAGTTCCCGATCAAGAGGCTTTACAAATCGACTGTTGACAACCGCGGCATCAATGCCTTTCTTTTTCAGCTCTTCCGCAGCCTCCATTGATGGATGAACGGTGGAGCCGACGGCAATAATAGCAACATCCTTTCCTTCACGCAGGATCTCGGCCTTGCCGACCTCTAAACACGTCGGTTCCGGATCAAGCGGCACACCGCATCCTTCGCCACGGGGATACCGGATCGCAACAGGCCTGCCGCATTCCACCGCCGTTTTTAACATATGCTGGAGTTCATTTTCGTCTTTGCAGGCCATAACAATAATATGAGGAATAGACCGAAGATATGAAAAATCGAAAAGCCCCTGGTGGGTCGGTCCATCATCTCCGGCGATACCGCCTCGATCAAGGGCCAGGACGACAGGGAGCTTCTGGAGGCAGACATCATGCAGAACCTGGTCATAAGCCCGTTGCAGAAAGGTTGAGTAGATGGCAACAATGGGAACAATTCCCTCAACCGCCAGTCCCGCCGCAAATGTAACGCCGTGCTGTTCCGCAATCCCCACGTCATAGAAACGTTCCGGAACTGCCTCAGCAAAGAGATCCAGCCCTGTGCCCGACGGCATCGCCGCCGTTATTGCAACTATTCTGTCATTTTGCTTTGCCAGCTTTACCGCCGTTTGTCCGAATATCTTCGTATAACTGGGGTGCGCATCACTTCGAACAACGGGATTCCCCGTTTCTATATCGAAGGGACCGAGACCATGAAATCGGGACGGTTCCTTCTCGGCAAAGGCATATCCTTTTCCTTTTTTCGTAATGACATGGACAAGAATCGGTTTCTTCAGTTCTTTGATATTCTGAAAATTTTTAATCAAATGATCCAGACGGTGACCATCCAGCGGTCCCACGTATTCAAATCCCATTTCTTCGAAGAGAACTCCCGGCACGATGAGACCTTTGAGGCACTCTTCCGCCTGTCGCGTAAATTTTATCATCTGCGTCCCGATTCCCGGTATCGTTTTCATCATATTCTGGATGGTAGTTCTCAATTTTGTGACATGCTGACCTGTCATGATCCGGTTCAGATACGACGACATGGCTCCGACATTAGGCGAAATGGACATCTCATTATCATTTAATACAATAATCATGTCCTCCTTACGATCACCCGACCAGTTTAATCCCTCATAGGCGAGACCCGCCGACATCGAACCGTCACCGATAACAGCAATCACCTTAAAATGATCCTGCTTTAGAGACCGCGCGGAGGCAATGCCGGAAGCGGCTGAAATCGACGTGCTGCTGTGTCCCACATCAAAGACATCATAGATACTCTCTTCCCGTTTTGGAAATCCGCTGATACCTCCTTTTTTTCTCAGTGTATGAAATAGATCTTTTCGTTCTGTCACGATTTTATGGGTATATGTCTGATGCCCCACATCCCAGACTATTTTGTCAACGGGCGTATTGAATACATAATGAAGCGCCAGTGTTAATTCCACCGCACCCAGGGACGGTGCAACGTGGCCGCCGTTTGTTGAGGTGGTTTCAATGATCATTTCTCTGATTTCGCCGGCAAGAAGGTTCAATTCGTCTACGGTAAGCTTCCGCAGATCCTCCGGTGAATGTATCGTATCCAATAGGGTGCTCATATCTCTCTCCATGATTCAAAGCCGTTGACCGGCCCTAGGATTTTCTCTCCAGAATAAAGGCGGCGATCTCTCTCAGCGGCCACGCCCGTTCATCACACCGTTCCAGATCCACCAGCGCTCCATTCACTAACTCGCCGGCTTTGTGTCGTGATCGTTCAACGCCGAACAGCGCCGGGTAGGTCATCTTTCGTCGTTCCTCATCACTGCCGGTATCTTTTCCGAGCACCTCCCGGGTGCTTTCAATATCAAGAATATCGTCTGCAATCTGAAACGCCAGTCCTATTTTTCTTCCATAGTTGGTGAGTGCCTGAAGATCCCCACTTCCGGCATTTGCCAGCAGCGCTCCGGCACGAAGAGAAACGCTGATCAATGCCGCCGTCTTATGAACATGAATATAATGAAGGGTTTCCTCGTCAACCGCCGCTCCCTCCGATTGAAGATCAGCGACCTGTCCGCCGACCATTCCAAAACAACCTGCAGCTCGGGAGACCTCGTTGATCACCATCAACCGCCGATCAGCGTCGACATCCGCCATGAGATCCGCCCTCGACATTAAATAAAAAGCCTCCGTCAGAAGGGCGTCACCGGCAAGGATGGCAATCCCTTCGCCATACACTTTATGACTTGTCGGCCGCCCCCGTCGGAAATCGTCATCATCCATGGCGGGCAGATCATCATGTATCAGCGAATACGTATGGATCAATTCGATGGCACATGCGACCGGCAGAACCTGTTCCTCCCGTCCACCGACAGCTTCCGCCGCAGCAACACACAAAATGGGACGAAGCCGCTTCCCGCCGGCAAATACACTGTAACGTGTAGCTTCGAAAATCGCAGGTGGATAAGTATCCGTTTTCGGGAGATAAACGTCAAGGGCTTTATCGATGTTTGCCTTTCTTTCTCTCAAATAAAGCTCCAAGGAACGGGTAGTGCCATCACGACTCATTTTCATCATCCCCCGTAAATTGCTTGATTGTAACTGCGCTGTTTTCTTTTAACAACACCTCCACTCGTCGTTCAATGTCATCGAGTTTCTTCGAACAGAAACGAGACAGCTTTATTCCTTCCTCGAACGCATCAAGCGACTCTTCCAACGTCATCTCGCCCTGTTCCATCTTTTTCACTATCGACTCGAGCCGCTCCAGCGCCTCTTCAAACTTTACTTCTCCCATTCACTTTCTCTCCCGGATATTTCAGTGATTTCAGCCGTAAAGCCCCCCGACGAAACGGTAATGTGAACACAATCGCCCGATGCTACCGTTTTGATGTCTCGAATAATCGTATGGTCCGGCAGTTTCGTCACGATTCCATATCCTCTCCGCAATACGGCCAGCGGACTGAGAATATCAAGCACCGCCATATCTTTCTGCAATCTTTTCTTTGCCGCATCACACAACCGCTCTACCGCCGCTGTCATATTTTTCATCATAACATCAAGTCTCAGCAATTCTTTGGTTACTCGCGTCACGGGACTCAGAACCTTGAGCATCGACATGCTATGAGACAGACTCATTTTCCGCACATCGACGCCATGATGAATCGAGTCGGTAAGATGGTCCGACAGGTCATCAATGGTTATTCGAAGGTCATCAATGAGGCGTTTCGGATCGTGTATCCTCTCACGATTATGAATAATCCTTTCCTTCAATCGGTCTCTCATGAGCCGGTGACTGAGCATCAATCTGTTCCGAAGTGTATGGATTATTTCTATCATTGTCGTCCTCGACGGAACAACTAGTTCGGCAGCTGCCGACGGCGTCGGAGCTCGAAGATCCGCTGCGAAATCCGCGATGGTAAAATCGATTTCGTGCCCGACAGCTGAAACAACGGGAATTGCCGAAGCGGCGATACTTCGGGCCACCCGCTCATCATTAAAGGGAAAAAGATCTTCGAGCGAACCCCCACCCCTCGATACGATGATGACATCAACATCATCTATCGTATTCAAAAGTGTTATTGCTTCGCAGATTTCGGGCGGCGCATCCACTCCCTGAACCCTGACGAACGCAATAAGTATATTGACAGAGGGAAAGCGTCTTTTCGTAATGTTTAATATATCGCGGATCGCCGCACCTGTCGATGAGGTAACGATTCCGATTCGACGGGGAAGAAAGGGCAGCTTCTTTTTTCGTGATGGATCAAACAGTCCTTCTTCATCGAGTTTTTTCTTGAGTTGCTCAAAGGCAATCTGAAGAGCACCGACACCACGTGGTTCCGCCGCATCGAGGACCAGTTGATACTCACCCCGCTGCTGATAAACGGCAACCCGCCCACGGCAAACGATATTCATGCCGTCTTCGAGGCTGAATCCGATATTTTTAAGGGACTGTCGAAAAAAGACGGCCCTGATCCGGCTGTTCTCATCTTTAAGAGTAAAATAGACATGACCGGAACTCGGCTGTCGACAGTTGGAAATTTCACCGGTAACCCAGAGAAAGCCGAAGCTCGCCTCGAGAAGCGACCGGATATGCTGTGTCAGTTCGGTAACGGTCAGTATTGTATCCATTCGGGAAAAGTTATTAAAATCGTTATGATAAAAATCAGGTTCTGGTTTAGCAGACACAAAGAGCTGATGCAACCTTTATTTCACATTCCCCCATCCCTTAAATATCGACCATCATCACCGGGAAACTGCCGCCATACAGGCCGTTGATAAACTCCCAAGATAAGGCTGTTCAAAAATGTTCAGATGCAAGGCAGCTGAAACTCACAGATTGAGGAGTAAAGAGTGAGGCGTGGGGAAGCAACCTGAATAGTGAATAGGTCAAGACATGGGTAACACTCTCAATCCATGAGACGATATTTCATGCATGCTGACCAGCATGCATGAAGGCCTTGGCCTGTAGATCAATGTTACCGATCTTGAGATAGTCAAAATGTACCTCCACATCTTTATAAGTCAAGTATTTTAATCCAACTTCATAGCCCGCCAGGGCAGTTGTAACTGAAATTGCTCGGTTCTCGAGTTTTATTGTTCTGTTTTTCAAATACTTACGAGTGATGAAGTCATCGAGATACTCAATCAGATCGGTCGTTCCTTCGTATCTGTTGTCCGATCTCACATAAAATCTGGCAGGTGGTTGCTGGTTCCAGTATTCATGGGGTCTAATGGTGTTGAAATCATTACGCCATGCATCAAACGCCTCCTGCTGTTCGATAAGAGTACTTCTAGGATGTCGCTGCAATTCCCATTTAATGTCACGGTGCATGCGCTCATGACCGCCATTCTGCTCCGGATGTCCCGGAGCTATCCGGTCGAGACCGATTCCGAGACTGATCCACCAGGCAGATAAACGGCTCAGCCCCAGGGGTGAGTTATTCGCTTCAAACGGGGATCCGTTATCTGAACGGATTATATCGGGCAGGCCATATTCGCTGAATATGGTTTCAAACTCCTGTCGGACCACCTTGCTTGTAGTGGAGTTCATGGCCCTCACGGCGATAATGTACCGGCTGTATTCATCCCGCACTGTTAAGGGCTCGCATCGATCTCTCGATGGGGTAAGCCACCACCCTTTAAAATCCACCGTCCATACCTGATTGGGAGAAGTAGGTTGTGCGGGGTTGATGAGACGCTCGGTGTTCCCTCAAGGACGTCGCTTCCGATGCTTTACCAATCCTGCTTTATCCAGCTCCTGTTTGACGCTACTTGCCGATGGCGCCGTCCCGTGATTCTCTTCATACAGCTGCCGAATCTTGCAGGGACCCCAGTGCTTATGGGCCTGCTTCAACCTGATCAGTTCACAGACCTCATCTTCATTTAAGCAGTTGGGACTTCGGTGGGGCCTCCGTGACTGATCAACGAGAGATCCCATGCCGCCGTGTTCAAATCGCTTGACCCACTTATAGTCTGTTTCGGTACTGATTCCGTAACTGCAACATAAATCTTTGAAACTTGTTTGTTCCTTGTACGATTCCAGAACAAATGCTCTCCGGATATTCATAAGGTCCACTTCCTTCCACGGCATCTCCAAACTCCACAACTTTTTGATGCCATTTTCTCAGAAAAGTGTTACCTATGTCCTGAACCTGTATCAGGGTCATCCTGAACCCTTGAATCCTGAATCCTTTTTCAGATAATAATCGATCCAACATCTTCGCCTGAAGGCGAGGGCTCTCCATTTCCCCGCATGAAACAATTCAAACGCTCAACAGGTATTGATTCGTTACCTTTTTTCTGATTAATTACTTGCAGTCCATTTCAGTGATCAGTCAAAGAAAAGGAGGGAATGACATGACCAGAACCATTATTAAAACCGATCAGGCTCCCGAACCGGTAGGCCCATATTCTCAGGCGATAAAATCCAACGGATGGCTGTATGTATCGGGACAGATTCCCCTCGATCGCACGACGGGACAACTCCTGGAGGCATCATTTGAACATCAGGTTCGAAAAGTACTCGACACGATCAAAGCCATTCTTCATGCGGGTGGATCGGGTCTTGACCGTGTTGTCAAAGTGACTATTTTTCTAACCGATATGGAGCGCTTTTCAGAACTGAATGCCGTCTATGCCGAATACTTCGGAGAATCCTGTCCGGCGCGGGCATGTGTCGAGGTCACCAGGCTTCCCAGAGATGCCCAGGTGGAAATTGAAGCGATCGCTCTGTGTGAATAAAGCCATCAGACATGGATAAGCGGTTCGAAGAAAGGAATGAAAAGCCGTGCCCTCTCCGACTTATC
>DSDU01000251.1 GCA_011056835.1 Deltaproteobacteria bacterium | reverse complement strand
CATCTGTACAATCAATGCGTTATTTGCCGCTTAAAAAGGCACCGACGGTGAGGTATGCTTTTTTTAAAGAACAACAGGCGCTAAGGAAACTCTAAACTCTAGTAACGCTAAAAAAAAGTTTTTTGATATGCTGCCCGAAAAATCTTTTGCTCTGGCAAACATTGATGATGACTACGGTGAGAAAATATTGGAAAATACTAAAGCTGATAAATACAGGTACAGTTTAAAAAAAGATGCCGTTTTTAGAGAACGTCTAGAGACTCAGTTGATCGGTGATTTCAATAGATACAACGTCCTGGCTGTATATGCCGCCGCAGTGTTGCTCGGAGAAGATAAAGAAAAAGTCAAAGAGATTCTTAAAAACCTGGATGGCGCCGAGGGCCGATTTCAATCAATCACATCCGCCGATAATATTACCGGTATTGTTGACTTTGCTCATACTCCCGATGCTTTGGAAAATGTTTTAACGACGATTAGAACTATGTTAAAGGACCGTGAAAGAATTATTACTGTTTTTGGGTGCGGTGGGGGAAAAGATCCGTCTAAAAGACCTGCAATGATGCGAATTGTCTATTAAATGAGTGATATCAGCATTCCGACGGCCGATAATCCGCGTAATGAGAATATTGAGCGTATCTTTGAAGATATGCGGGCCGGGTTGCCGGAAAATTTAAACAAGGAAATTTATTTTATTCCCGATCGGCGTGAAGCAATACAGAAAGCCTGCACAATAGCCACGTCCGGTGACTACATTGTATTAACCGGCAAAGGTCATGAAAAATACCAGATCATTCAAGGGGTCAAACATTCTTTCAGTGATCTGGAAGAACTGCAAAAATATTTCACGGAGCGATAACAATGGGATCGGCGCCGCCCGTCCCCCAAACCAGTCATACCAACAAGGTATCGATATGGCTTGAGATGTGCGAACTATGAATATGTATTTCTTCCTTCGACTGTGGCCCTGACGTTGGCCCTGGAAACTCCTTTTTCATGAGCGTCGGATTCGGAACACATGAACTTTCTTTCTCTCCACTCGAAGCACATGGGCCATCAATAAGCTCCCAAAACGTAACTCATAGAGGAGTGGCCATGGAAAAGATCCCCGTCCTCATCGTTCATGGATTCAAGGACGACGCACTGTCTGTGCTTGAGCCATATCGGGGGAAGTTTCTGTTTCGCAGTGAAAAGGCCGTCACGCCTGACGAAGTCGCCGCGGCCCTCGACTCATTCCCCGATTCGGAAATCCTGTATTCCATCCACACGCCGACGCGGTGGGATTCCCGGTGGCGACTGCGGTGGATACAGCTCCACTATGCCGGAGCCGACCATGTGTTATTCGACATCATCCCCGATCGGGTTGCCGTCACCACCGTCAGCGGCGTCACCGGCATGGCGATTGCCGAGCATGCCTTTGCGCTGATTCTGGCACTGAGACGGCGGATACCGGAAATGCTTTCACTGCAGGATTCAAAAACATGGCTTGATATGAAGTCGAAGTGGAAAAAATTTGCCCGGCCGCTGCTTAACGGGGAGACGGTCGGCATTCTCGTCTACGGGTCCATCGGTCGTCAGATCGGGAAAATCGCCCAGGCCTTTGGAATGGATGTGCTGGCCTGTAAACGCAATCCTCACGACAAGGCGGACAGGGGGTTCATCATCCCCGGAACGGGAGACCCGCACGGCACGATTCCCCGGGGGTATTACGGCCCGGATCGCCTGATTGAAATGCTGAGGGTCTGTGACATTATTGTCAATGCACTGCCCGCCACAACCGAGACGAAACAGGTCATCGGTCGTGACGCCTTTGCAGCAATGAAACAGGGCGCCATGTTCATCAGTGTGGGACGGGGTGCAACCGTTGATGAAGGGGCGCTCATCGATTCCCTGGAGACGGGGCATCTTTTCGGCGCCGGCATCGATGTCTTTCAGGAGGAACCCCTTCCCCCGTCACACCCCTTCTGGCGACTGGACAACGTCATCATCTCTCCCCATGTCAGCGGCTTTTTCAACCGGTATGACGAACTCAGCATGATGCTTTTCAGGGAAAACCTTGATCGATATCTCGCCGGCAGACCGCTTCTCAACAGCATCGACCGGCAGCGGGGATATTAATCCCCTGCCCATATCCGTACCCTGCGCCTGTTCCAGATTCGCCGGGACAGACGGGCGTTCTCACCAGCCTTACATTACGTGAAACCCGCGTTGAAGCCGGCGGTGTCGACAGGAAACGCAACTGTCGGGGCATGAGTCGTGCTGACGGGGACATGGAAAACCCGAAACGGCAAAAACGGGGGAAGCATGAAGCGGACTCCCGTCCAGTTATCACAGATAAACGTCTTTGAGCTATGTCTCAGTCGGCTGGCGCTTCCTTCTCAGGACGCTTCGTGCGGATTGACGGCAGACGGATTCCCGCCACCTCGTAGGATATGGCGCCAAATTTACACGATTCCTGATAACATTTCAGACACCTGATACAGTCAACCTGATTCGCGCCTTCATAAAATCTGACACCCATGGGGCAGTGGCGATAACATTCCTCACAGAGGACACACTTATCGGGATGATGGACCATCCGGAATACGCTCACCCGGTTGAACAGGGAATAAATCGCCCCGAGGGGACACACCACCCGGCAGAAAGGCCGCTTGATGAATACCATGAGTATCAGGAACAGCAGAAGAACCGCCATTTTATTATAGAACAATGGGCCTATCAGTTCCCGAAGTGACGGTTGAAGCGCCAGCATGGGAATGCCGGCCTCGAGTGTCCCCGCAGGACAGACATACTTGCAGAACCACGTCACTCCGTAACCGAAATCATCGACGACCACCGCGGGAAGAATAACGATGAACAAGCCCAGAAAGACATATTTCCCATAGATTAAGACATGGGGGATCTCGAACTTTCGCGATGGGATCTTATAGATTATTTCCTGAAGGAAACCGAACGGACACACCCAGGCGCAGGGCATACGGCCCACAAGACTTCCGATGATCCCGAGAAATCCGATGACGTAGAGTCCCACATGAAGCCGTCCCTGCTCCAGGCCCGGCCGAAGAGTCGCATAAAAATTCTGCAGCGACCCCAGGGGACATGCACCGGTCGCCGCCGGACATGAATAACAATTGAGCCCGGGCGTGCAGACCGATTTGAGTCTCCCCTGATAAATGTTCCGAGAGGCGGGAAACATGAGATACGCGTTACTGAGGAAGGTGGCGGCCGTTTGGATCCACCGTCGCAAAACCCACATCATCCGATTCCTATACAGTTGAAGCAAATCTGTACAGCTTTTTCCCAGACTGCTGACACTTCATTGATGTTAATACCGATGATGAAGAGAATAATGAAAATGACAAGCACGACGAAGGGGATTTTTCTCGACTCTTGTTTCATGGAACCCCGCCTCCGGACAGCGCTGTGCCGGAATGACATTATGGCTTACAGTTACTCATGAGTGAGGATATTTTACGTTCCAGAAAGTTCTCGTCACGTTTGCCGATGATTCTCTCCTGAACCTTTCCCTCCCGGACAATGAGGATCGTGGGTACGCCGAATATATTATACGCAGAAGCCATTCGTTCACCGGCCCAGTACACGGGAAATTTCAGGTCAAGCGCATCGACAAGGCGCTGCATGCCGGCGGGCCCGTCGGCGTCGAGGCTTATCGCTACCAGTTTCAGCCCGTGTTCTTTGTATTTTGCATAAAGTTTATTGAGAATCGGCAATTCCTGACGACACGGCCCGCACCACGCCGCCGTAGCCACCAGAAACAGCGGACAATCCTGAACGATCATCATCTTGTTGACTCCCTCTATATCAATCGGCTCCACTTTGTTCTGGGCGAATGTGGGAACGACTGAAATGAATACAATGATGATTGCCGTCAGGATGGGGACGAACCGTGGTGTTTTCATGTCATACTCCTCTGATGATCATTCATGCGTTACGCGCACGAAAGCAGGCACAACCTTTCGTAACAGCTGAAAAAATATACCTGTAACAGCAGATTCGGTCAAGGATATTTTACGTTGTCAAGGGTTGCCTGGTATTCGTCAGGTATGCCCCTCCGATAACCATGGCGGCACCGACAACGAGCGACGGATCGATCGTTTCCCGGAGGATGAAAAAAGCCAGGATGACCGCGCTGACGGGAACAAAATTAATAAAGACGCCCGCGCGGGATGCTCCGATTGCCTGTATCCCCTCATAATACCAGGTGAATCCGAGAACCGACCCGAAAAAGCCGAGGTAAAAAATACCGAACCATTCGACACCGTCATAATGGCCGATGCTGTGAATGATTCCTTCAAGATATGCCGGATATGACAAGGTCAGCGCTCCCACAACACATGAATAGGTAACAGCAGCCAGTGGAGACATATCCTTCATGGCGACTTTCCCGATCAGCGAGTAGGCAACCCAGCTCGCGACACATCCCAGGATATTCAATTCTCCCACACCGAGTCCGCCTTGAAAAAGCATAAGAGGATTCCCCCTGGAGATAACAACCAGGGCGCCGGATGCACAGAGAGCAATGCCGACACTATGGATGACATGTAATCTTTCTCTGAAAAAAAGTGCGGCACAAAGGGCGATCATCACGGGATTTGTCGCGATGATCAGTGACGCCCTGCTTGCAGTTATTGTTTTCAGACCCGAAAAAAAGAAGAAATTGTAGGCGAAGACCCCTGTCATGCCGAGAAGAAAAACAGGAATGCATTGGCGCATCGTCAGTCGAGGCAATTTTCCCTCGACGTGTACGAGGATGAGAAGGAGGAATACTGACGCGATGGCGAATCGTAAAAAAGCGGCGCTGAAGGGTCCCACATCCTGGGCGACCACCCGTGCCGCAATAAAAGTGCCGCCCCAGAGGACGGCCGTCAGAAACAACTTGATGTAAACGACCACGTGAACACCACCTGACTGCAGACGGCTTCTCTTCATATCATGATTCAAGACGACACCCGCGACTGATCGCTACAGGTAGATCCCGGCGAGCCAGAACAGAAACATACCGACGACAACCGTTCCGGCGAGAGATTTCGTCACCAGCGCAAAGGCAAAGGTCGGCACGGCAACGAACAGTTCCGGTCGCAGGATATCAAGATGCCGGGGATCACCGGTGGTGATCAGATAGGGCACCACCAGTGCGCTCAGTATGGAAGCGGGAATAAAATCAAGCCACTCGACGAGCCACAGCGGCAACCGGCGACGCGTCAGCAAAACGAGGGGAAGCCATCGTGGAACATACGTAACAATACCCATTCCGACGATGACGGCAAGATACTCGGCGCTCAACAAGATTCACGCTCCTGTTTTTTGAAAAACCCGGCTCGCCTGAAAAAAAGCCCCGCCGTCGCGGCTGCCGTCGACGCGATAACGATATAGGAATCGCCCGGGATAACCAGGGCGGAAACCACCGCCAGGACACCTGCGATTGCAGCGATAATCACATAGATCATTCCCCTCAGCTGGAAGACAAGGAGACAGAGGAACATGGCGATCAAGGCATAATCAATGCCGAAGGCGCCGGCAGGAATGAACTGTCCTCCATATCCGCCCGCAATGGTGCTTGCGATCCAGGCGCCGTTGGCCGTATGATTCAGGACCAAGGCCCGCCGCCAGTCCCACTCGGCGTCTCTGAACCGTGTCAGGTTCATGGCGAAACTTTCGTCGGTGACGCCATATGCAAAGAGCGAGAGCCACCCACTGTTGATTCCCCTGAGATAAACCGCAAGGGATGAACTCATCAGAAGATGCCTCAGGTTCACCATAAAGGTGGTGATCACAATCGGCATGAACCCCGCACCGGCGCTGATCATGGACACGCCGATAAACTGGGCGCTGCCGGCAAACACCAGCAGAGACATCAGCCCGATTTCCAGCGGGCTCAATCCCGCCTTCTGGGCAATGACCCCGAAGGCCAGGCCGATGGGAGCATACCCGAGACATATCGGCCATGCCGCGATGACCCCGTCTTTTATCACAGGTCCCCATCGTTCACGCCGGTCAGGCGACAGTCCATTTACCTTCTCTTCCTGCATGAGTGGGCTCTCTTTCTTCATGGAAGACATACTATAATGAAGGCTCTAAGTCAAAGTCGTCGTCGCTGATGCATGAGATATTTTGTAAACACCGGATGGTCATCCGCCGAGAGCGGTATTGACACATTTCGGCAAATGATATAGATGATTTTCTATGGACGGAAGAACAGCATCACGTCTCACCACGGCCGCTTTCATCACCAAACACGTGTTGACAACCGCCCGCATCAAGGAGTCGGACCATGCAAAACTTTATATTTGAAAATCCCACAAAAATCATTTTCGGGAAAGGAACGATCGGCCGAATCGGCTCGGAAGTAAAGCAATTAGGAACCAATGTCCTGCTTGTCTATGGTCAGGGAAGCATCAAGACCAATGGAGTTTACGATCAGGTCATGACATCCCTCAGGGAAGCGGCGGTGACTGTCGTTGAATTTCCCGGCGTAAAGTCGAACCCCGTCCTGTCCCATGTATTGAAAGGAATCGAGCTTGCACGCGCGGAGCGTGTCGATGTCATCGCTGCAGTCGGAGGCGGCAGTGTGATCGACACGGCAAAAACGATTGCAGCGGGAGTCATGGCAGACCCCGGCGACGACATCTGGGATTTCTTCACATACAAGAAGAAAATTTGCGGCGCTCTTCCTCTTTTAACGGTGCTCACCATCTCAGCCAGCGCATCGGAGATGAACGCTGCAGCAGTCATAACAAAGGAAGACGGAGCGCAGAAATACAGTATCAGATCTCCGTACATCCAGCCGAAGACATCGATACTTGATCCAACCGTTCTTTTTTCACTTTCACCGGCATACAGCGCATACAGCGCCGTCGACGCCATAACGCACATGCTCGAAGGTTATTTCAACAACACGGAGCCCGACGGCATCCTGCAGGACAGGCTGGTTGAGGGTCTGATGAAAACCATCATGGAAAGCACTGAACGTATCCTGGAAGACCCTCATGACTACAAGGCACGGGCAAACATGATGTGGGCAACCACGCTGGCTTTCAACGGACTCACAACGGCCGGCATGGGGATGATAGCTCTTCCCGCCCATATGATCGAACACTCACTGAGCGCCCTCTATGACATACCCCACGGAGCGGGACTGTCGATCATCCTTCCCGGGTGGATGAGCTACGCGCTGCCGAAAAAGCCCGTAAAATTCGCCCGTCTGGCCCGTGAAATATTCGATGTGATCGACAGCGATGATATCCGGGCGGGAGCGGCAGGCATCAACCGGCTGAAACAATGGTTTTCATTCATCGGAAGCCCCGTGTCACTGGATGAGGCGGATATCCCCGCAGACGATATCGGCAAAATCACAGAAAACGCCTTTGCCCTCTCCCGAGTATGGGGATTAAAAGACTATGGCCGGGAGGTCATCGCCGAGATAGTGGAGAACTGTAAAGGGCGGCAAACGGTGTAATGCCATGACGGGAATTATTTTATCGGGCGGCAAAAATACCCGAATGGGGGGAAGGAACAAGGCTTTCATCCGGATTGACGGAGAGCTCATCATCGACAGGACCATCGGCCTCTTTCGAGCGTTGTTTGATGAAATCATCCTGGTTACCAACTCGCCCATGGAGTATATCGACTACGATGTTCAGATCGTCACCGACATCATCAAAAACAAGGCGGCGCTTGGCGGCATTTACACTGGTCTTTTCTATGCGTCGTCGAATCACTGTTTCGTCGCGGCCTGCGACATGCCGTTTCTGAACCGTCGATTCATCGAATACATGATCGGCAGAATTGATGCCTACGATATCGTTGTACCCCGGACGCCAGACGGTTTCCAACCACTCCATGCCGTTTACTCGAAAAGATGTATCCCCTTTATAAAGAAACTCATCGACAGTGACCGTCTTACAATCAGGCCCGTCTACAAGCACTGTAAAACCCTGACGCTCCCTCCCGATGTGATAACGGGTTTTAATTCAAAAGAGCGGATGTTCCTCAACATCAATTCCCTGGAGGATCTGGACAACATCACACGGCGAGTCACTCCCGAGCGCTGTTCCGTGCGGGTGCCACCCGCCGATGCTCCCGCCCGATAATCCGCCGCCCATCACTATGTAACCCGCTGTACTTTATCATCCCCCACATTATCAAGCACTTCCTTTCAACGAGATCCATCAAAAACGTTGGGGCAAACTTTTTATTTGACATTTCCCTGATATTTGGATAACTCTGCGACAATTTGTGTCACAGATGCATTATCTATTTACTTTATTTTATGAGGTCAGAGGAGGGGTTCATGTCACAAGAAAAAGTTATGAATCGTTGGCTGGTTGTCATCGGTGCAGTGCTCATCCAGTTGTGTCTGGGAGCCATCTATGCGTGGTCCGTTTTCACCCCCAAGCTCATTAAACCGCTTGCTGAAGGTGGAATGTACGGATTTTCAGCATCACAGGCGAACTGGATTTTCTCCGTGGGTCTTCTTGTTTTTTCTTTTACCATCATTCTGTCCGGAAGAATTATGGGGAAAACCGGTCCCCGGAAACTTGCCGTAGCCAGCGCCATTGTCCTGGGCGGCGGATATGTACTGGGCGGACTTTTCGGCAGTTCATTCCTTGCGCAGCTGCTCTTCATCGGCATCATCGGCGGTTTTGGCATCGGTCTCGGCTACGCTGTCCCCATCGCCGTGGGCGTCAAGTGGTTTCCCGACAAGAAAGGCATGGTGACGGGACTCGCCGTTGCAGGTTTCGGTTTCGGGGCGATGATCTGGGTCAAATCCGCGGGAACATGGTTCAATTTGCTTGAAACCCTGAACTTTTTCGGTCTCGGAGGAGTCCAGAGCACCTTCTTTCTTTACGGCATCCTCTTCTTCCTCATGGTCTTTGCCGGAAGCTTTGTCATGATCGATCCCCCCGCCGGATGGCTTCCCGCCGGATGGACACCACCGGAACCGACGGCAACGGGAGGCTCGGCTCTGGGCATGCTGGATTTCACCCCCGGTGAAATGATGAAAACCTATCAGTTCTTCATCCTCTGGTTGACATTTCACTTCTCCGCGATTGCCGGTCTCATGGTCATCGGAAACATCGGACTGTTCGGAATCGATGTTTTAAAAGCAACGGGGCTTTCCGTGACAGACGCTGCTGCGATCACCGGAACGGCACTGGCGTTTCTCGCCATTTTCAACGGACTGGGGCGCATCGTATGGGGGACCATGTCTGATAAGATCGGCAGGAAAACGGCGATTCTTCTGATGTGCGCACTGCAGAGCGCTATCATGTTCCTTTTCTACAAGATGGGCAGTATTCCCGCCACGTTGATCGCCGGCGCCTGCATCATCGGGTTCAACTTCGGCGGCAACTTCGCCCTCTTCCCTGCGGCAGCGGCGGACTATTTCGGAAACAAGAACGTCGGCCTGAATTATGGGTACATCTTCGTGGCATACGGTCTGGCCGGCGTGGTCGGCCCCCAGATTGCCGCCTACTTCAAGGATGCGGCCAAGGGGAATCCCGATCCCGCAATCTGGATCAAGCCGTTTACCATCGCCGCCGTGGCATGTCTCATCGGCGCCGTTATTACAGCTTTATTGAAACCACCGAAAAAAGCATAACGGAAATGAATGATAAAACCGCCGGCCCTCGGGCCGGCGGTTTTTTACGTTTTCCTTCATGCTTCCCTGCTACTGTTTAAGAATCTCGCCCGCCTGAATAATCTTCATAATTTGAGCAGTTCCTGCCGCCGGAAAAAGTTCCATGGCATCGTTCAAAAATCTCGCCAGGTGGTATTCCGGACTGACGCCATAGCCACCGAGAATCTCCATGGCCTTCTGTGTCACCCGTGCCGCCACCTCGGCACCCACAGCCTTGGCACGGGCCGCACTCTTGCAGAGGTCCCTGGGAGCGACTCCACGATCGAGGGCGGCGCCGGGATAGTAAATAAGCCACCGGGCCGCATCGATGTCCGTGTCCATATCGACCAGCATGAACTGGATCGCCTGGAGATTACAGATCGCCTTGTGATAGAGCACCCTTTCTTTTGCATATCGTAATGCGATATCAAAAGCCCCTCGGGCTATACCGAGACCGACAGCACCGATCGGCGGTCTGTTGACGACAAATGCCGTCATCGCCACGGCAAATCCGCCTCCTTCCCGTCCAAGCACGCTGTCGCGGGTCACCCTGCAGTCGCTGAATGCGAGTTCACTGATATGAAGGCCCTTAAAACCCATCTGCTCCTGTCGTCTGCTGACGATAAATCCCGGGTTGTCCCGATCGATTATGATAATGCTCGCCCTGTCGCCCGTTTTCGCAAGAAGCAGGCAGTAATCGGCGATTCCGCCGTTCGAAATATAGACCTTCCTCCCATTGATGGTATAACCGTCAGCGTCGGGAACCGCCTCGGTCCTCAGATCGGTCAGT
The DNA here is from genome assembly GCA_011056835.1 of Deltaproteobacteria bacterium. Lineage (GTDB taxonomy): Bacteria > Desulfobacterota > Syntrophia > Syntrophales > UBA6807 > DSDU01. The sequence goes on along the minus strand of DSDU01000251.1, from coordinate 7,291 downwards.
GCCGATCCGCCCGTCGGTTCCGTTGCAGCGATACAGAGAATTGATTCTCCCTGTATGGAGGGTTTCAGATATTTGTCCTTCTGTTCTTCCGTACCGAAATGTTCTATGATATGCATCAGTCCCGGCGTGTCCGCCAGGGAAAACGCCAGAGACGGGTATATCCGGGACAGTTCTTCAACGGCAATCGCAGCGGCGACATGACCGATACCGGATCCTCCGAGTTCCTTCGGTGTGGTCATTCCGATAAGTCCCTGCTTTCCTGTTTTTCTGAAGATATCCCTCGGGATGTCCCCTCTTTCATCAAACTCACGCACTCTCGGCGCGAGCTCGGTCTCGGCAAACTCCCGAACCATCGCTCGCATCATCTCCTGTTCCCTGGTAAACTCAAACATAATCTCCTCCCCCCTTGTTATTACGTAAAACGTTATGACCTTGTCCTTTCGGGTAACGCTTCTTTCGTCAATTCTTTAATAATACAGGGAATAATCCGATTCAAATCTCCGACGATGCCGATATGAGCAACGTCAAATATCGGGGCGGAAGCATTTCTGTCGATGGCAACGACAACCTGTGCCCTGCTGAATCCTGTCGTGTAATGCATCGCTCCCGATGTCCCAATGCTGATAAACAGTCGCGGCCTCACATTCTTGCCGCTTTGACCGATGAGCCGCTCTTCTTCGATCCATCCGTGATCGACGGCGGGACGTGTCCCGGCAATCTCTCCGTTCACGACATCGGCCAGTGCTTCAATTAAACGAAAGCCGCCCGATCCGTAGAGACCGAATCCCCCTGAAACGATGATTCGGGCATCATCAAGTGATCCCGCCTTCGTTTTTTCTTCAACAAAAGCCAGCGTTCGTGCTCCGAAGTCATCTTCTGTCAACACCGGCATTACCGGTATGAGGTCCCCCCTTCGTGTCGGGTCCGGGTCGCCCTTTTCCATAACACCGGGGCGAATCGTCACTATCTGTGGCCGTCGCTGAGGACAGACGATTTTCACCGACATCCTCCCGCCCCAGCCGGGAACCGTCTGGACAAGCTGATCTTCACCGTCGATTTCTTCGATAGACAGATCAATACAGTGGGCCGTCAGTCCCGTTCTCAGTCTTGCGGCAACCCGGGCGGCCACGTCTGTTCCGACGGATGTCCCGCCAATCAGAACAATTTCGGGGGACTGAACCGAGAGGATATCGGCGACAACCTTGGCAGTAGCGGCATTCTGATACAGGGCCAGGCGTTTGTCTTCGACCAGATACACCTTGTGGGCACCGTGGCATATCAGTTCATCAGCATTGTAACCGCATGAATCGCCGATCAGTATGGCTGAAATGGTTCCGTTGATCCGATGTGACAGTTGGACAGCCTGTGCCATCATCTCGAGGGACACGTCGACCAGCATGCCGCCTTTTTGTTCAGCATATACAATAAGTTCCCGCACTCTTTCTTCCCCGTCGTCAGATAACCTGAAGTTCCCGTAATTTCACGACCAGTTGTTTTGCCACATCTTCCGGCTCACCGGTCATCATCAACGCGTTTCGTTTCATCGTCGACTCGACCACTTCAAGAACCCGTGTCGGCGATCCCTCCAGTCCCAGTTCGTGGTCCCCCACACCGAACATCCTGCACGCCGAAGCGTCAAGTTCACGGATTTCTTTCCCCGCCGCTTCTACGATTCCCGCAACCGATGGAAGCCTGAAGGTGTTGATGGTTTTAAGGACTGAAATAACGGCGGGAAGTTTCACTTCAACTGTCAAGTAACCACCTTCCACCACTCTCTCCACTATGATCCGCTCCGTTCCAGGCATATCGATTCTTCTGACATGTGTCACATGGACTACGTTAAGGAACTCGGCGAGCTGAGGGGGAACCTGACCAGTGGAACTGTCAACGGTTTCATTGCCGCATATGACAAGATCAAATTCACCGAAGTTCCGGATCCCCGCCGAGACTATTCGGGCTGTTGCCAATGTATCCGACCCGGCAAATGAAGGATCGCAGAGAATCGCCCCGCGGTCCGCCCCCATGGCGAGAGCATCCTCAATTATTCTTCTCGCCAGGGGTGGTCCCATGGTTATGACACTGACCGTACCGCCCAGTCGCTCCTTTATTCTGAGGGCCTCTTCAAGGGCATGACGATCCAGGGGATTGATAATGAGCGGCACGCCCGCCCTGGAAATCGAGCCTGTCCGGCGATCAACGGAGAGCCCGTCAAAATGATCCGGATCGGGAACCTGCTTTACGGCTACGACAATATGAAGCTGCATTGTTTCGTCTCCCCGATTATAATTACACCAGTGCCGTGACTTTTTCAAACAGGAGTGTCATGAGCAACATTTACACTTTTCTGAATCGTCAGTCCTGAATAGCTTTTTATCGCCCGCTGTGGTAAATGATCTTCATTCAGGATATTCAACCATATCGGATGACTCATGCGTGTCGTGAGGAAACAGAGGGTCCGAACATGGCACAAAAATCCGAGATAGCAATGAAGCGCCACCGACGGTGTCATATGGAGATTGCGGTCACAGAGCACTCAAACCTGAGCACGACGAAAAGAACGGAGAGCTCCGCCCGGCATCCGCTCCGACTCGGGATCATCCTCATGTTTTTCCTTGTGTTTAGCGTGTCACCGGCCTTGTCCACTCCTGATATACCAGAAAAGGACGACAACCTCGATATCAAAATAGGCCAGATGATCATGGTCGGCTTTCGGGGATTGACAGTCGACCATCAAAGCTCCGTCATACAGGATATCCGGCAGCGGCATATCGGCGGCGTGATCCTTTTCGATTATGATGTACCGACGAAATCACCGGTTCGGAACATCCAATCAACCGCTCAATTAAAGGCACTGACATCGGCACTGCAGCAAGCCGCATCGATTCCGCTCCTGGTAGCCATTGATGAAGAAGGCGGCAAGGTAAACCGGTTAAAGGAAAGCTTCGGATTTCCGCCATCGGTGTCGCAACAGTATCTGGGTTCAGTCAACGACATCAATGTAACCGCACGGTATGCCCGACGGACAGCGGCGACACTGTCAGGACTGGGGATTAACCTGAATTGCACACCGGTGGTTGATCTCAATACTAACCCCGACAATCCCGTCATCGGCCGATTGGAGCGTAGCTTTTCGGATAAACCCGACGTCGTCGTTCGACAGGCATCCGTCATGATCGAAGCGTTCCATGAATGCGGCATCCTTTCAGCGATAAAGCATTTCCCGGGACACGGCAGTTCGACAAAAGATACTCACGAGGAATTCGTAGACGTGACCGCAACGTGGTCACCGATGGAATTGATACCTTTCGAGGCCGTCACGAAATCAGGAATGTGTGACCTGGTCATGACGGCACATACATATAATAAAACCCTTGATCCGCAGTGGCCCGCAACGCTTTCTCCACAAACACTATCAGGAATCCTGAGAGACCGCTTTCACTATGACGGCGTCATCATGTCGGACGACATGCAGATGAAGGCCATCCGATCATCCTATGATCTGAAGACGGCCGTTTCAATGGCGCTCCTCGCCGGTATCGACATCCTCGTCTTTGCAAATAACTCCGTTTACGATGAAGACATCGCGGATTGTGTCCTATCGATAATACGGACACTCGTCGCCGACGGTTCGATATCGCGAGAACGGATTGATCAATCCTATCGCCGAATCATGAATCTGAAAAAGAGACTGGCATCCGTACCGTCACCCCGTCGATAATCACCGCTCTGCGCGCCATGAAATAATGACATTACTTCCATAAAATCCTTGATCACACTGATGATTCTGTGGTACTTTCCTGTGTGACGTCGACGGTAAGTATTCTCGAACTCAATCATAAAAGCAAGGACGTTCCTTTTTAGAGAGAAACGGGAATTCATATTATGTTCGAAACTGAACGGGCCCAGGCACGAGAAATATTTTTAGAAAAAGTAAAGACCATACCCTTCCTGAACACATTCGAAGAAGAAGATCTCCAGGGAATCCTGCAATACAGCGCTCTCAGGCACTACGAAGCCGGTGAGTTCATTATTGATGAAAATTACTACGACAACTCAATATATTTCCTTATTTCGGGATCGGTAAGAATAACCAGGAAGGGCAAGGAAATCAGGGTCTTGAGGCGGCGTGGTGAAATATTCGGCGAGATGTCCATTGTTGACGGATCGTTCCTTTCGTCGTCGGCCTACGCAATCGTTGAAACGACGTGTCTCGTCACCAACATGACCCATGTGAAGAGTTTTTCAGAAAAAGACAGCCTTGTCTTCTATTCCGTCCTGTATAAAACATTTGCGGAAACACTGGCTGAACGGTTGAGAACCGCCATGCAAGAACTTGCGAATGCACGGGCGGAAATCGAGGAGCTGAAGCAGGAACTCGGTTAATCGTCTATAGATCAACTCATTAATCGACCACCAGGCAATCGGGTCGACGAGCAGAGAATTTCGTTCCGTAGATACACACCGGTTGCTCCAATCTTGAAACCACTACGTGGAAACTGCATAAAAAAAGCACTTGAGATATCTCCCACGTGCTTATTATTTCTGGGCTGATGGGGATCACATAGAGAGCTTATGTGTCTGTATTTAAAAAATATATCAAAAGGCTAATTTCATAGATACCCCCAAAACTACCCCCAAATTCACAAGTACTCCTGTTTGTTGGCACATGAAAATTTGCCGTTTTGAGTTCAGAAGAGATAAAAAATTTGACATCGATTCAAGGCCAACGATATTTATCAGGTAAACTCTTCGCGGTCAGGCTGGTGGCTGTTTTGGACATATTGCCGGGGATCAGTAATGAGGCATTGGCACTGCCAGATACCGCTTTTATATTCGTCGATCCACAATATTTTATTATTATACCTCAAAAATACTTTGATTCAGCTCAAAATTGGCATTATTTTTCCAACAAGAGCACATGCTATTCGAAAGCTCCGAGCCCCGGGCTTTTAACCTGGGTAAACTTTGAGCTTTCCGCTTTTTCATGAGCACATAGGATCACAACTCCCCACAATATTCCTTGATACTCCGTCTTTTCATCCTGAAGATACTCTTCATATCACAGGTTTCAGCAAGACTGTGAACGGCACTGCATATCTGAAAAATGCCCTTCCAATCAAAAGTACATAAAAGCTATCGAATTTGGAAGATTACACGAATACGAACATCCCTTGACGTGACCTGAATTTGCCTATTGTAACGATATTCCATGCACGAAACCTTCTCGTAATCCTTTTTCGGGGGCTGTAACTATTTTTCTTGCCCGTTCAGTAAATGATGTGCTTACTGCTCTGTAAGTATATTTCTTGACATTGCATCGAATATAACTATAATTCTCGTATTATAATCGTTTTTCCGGGGGATGCCATGGCTGAAAACGGTAAGGACACATCGATACACAAACTTGCAGGATATGCGGCACTTGTTAAGCAGTACGATCTCGACGTTATCCCAAACTGGCACAAATCCTTTGTCGCGATCACTGGAACCCACCGTATTTACTCAACCGAGGAACTGATCGAAGAGGTTTACCCGTCCAAGTACTGGCCGGAGGATACCTTGGGCGGTCATCTTGAATTTGCGCTCAAGTACGACGGTACTAATCTCGCGATACTCACCAGCCTGTTTCAGAAAGCATCCGAGAAAGATTTCCTCGAATATATCCGGACCAAACCGACCGGTAAGTACGCCAGGCGGTTGTGGTTTCTATACGAGTTCCTGACAGGCAAAACTCTCCCGCTGGATGACGTAAGACGCGGAAACTACATCGATCTTATCGATCCTGATAAATACTATACGGTTACCCCGGCCCGCCAGATTCGCCGTCAACGGATCAATGATAACTTGCTGGGCGATCGTAGATTCTGCCCAATGATTCGCCGTACTGACCCACTTCGCAACTTCGAAGCGACCGACCTTTCTAGGCGCTGTCAGCAAGTCGTGTCTAACTACTCACCGGAATTATTAAAACGGGCGCTCGGCTACCTCTACACCAAGGAGACGAAATCATCCTTTGAAATCGAACGCATCAAGCCCAGTTCGCGCCGGACCGAGCGCTTCGTAGCACTTCTTCATCTGGCGGAAAGCAAAGACTTCTGCAAGAAAACGAATTTGATAGAACTGCAAAATCGTATTGTTGATGCACGATTCTCTGAATCCGATTATCGATTGAGCCAGAATTATGTCGGTGAAACGATTGCCTGGCAAAATGAAAAGATTCATTTTGTATGCCCGAAACCAGAAGACCTGATCGACCTCATGGAAGGCCTGATATCGGCCCACGAGCGAATGGACGCAGGTAAAGTATCTGCTGTGATTCACGCCGCAGCCATCGCCTATGGATTCGTTTTTCTGCACCCATTCGAAGACGGCAATGGTCGAATCCACCGCTTCCTGATCCACAACATACTTGCCCGGCAAGGCTTTACACCCAAGGGAATCATGTTTCCCATATCTGCATCAATGCTGAAAAACTCTGCCAACTATAACGACTCTCTTGAAGCGTTCTCCCGGCCACTCATGGCCTTTGTGGAATACTCGCTTGACGAAGAAGGCCATATGGCCGTACATAATGATACGGTCAGGTGGTACCGCTATATCGATATGACACCCCAGGCTGAGTCGCTCTTTGAGTTCATCGAGCAGACAATCGATACAGAACTTGCCAATGAATTGACGTTCTTGGCCAACTATGATGAGACCAAGAGGACTATCCAGGAAATCGTGGACTTGCCAGACCGACAGATCGACCTCTTCATCCGATTCTGCTTGCAGAACAATGGCCGGATCTCAGAAAGGAAACGTGCAAACCACTTTAATTTCCTATCGGAGGATGAAATCCATCGTATGGAACAGGCCGTTCAGGACTCCTACGGTAGCAAAACCTCAGACGTGTATTAACTTCAGGACGACTATAAAAATATAGATAAAGCAGCATTTCAATATTCCTAAACACTTCGCCTTGTTCTCCCGGAGACACTCTTCATATCACAGGTTATCTTTTTGTTGTGATAGGATTCTCCTACCTGCAATTTTTTGACTATGACTGGTGTCTTGTGGCAACTGTTGTCAGTTTTGACGACTCAGGAAACATGATGACAATATCAATTTTTGATTCCTGTTTTTTGACGTCTTATCATGATGTCATCAATCGCCACGGGTTGAACACAGAAAGCAGTCAGCACTATTTTGAAAAATCATGACGTGTCTGAAGAGGAAAATTCTGTTGACATATTATAGACGACCGGTCTATTAATATCTTCAAGTGATTCAGAAATATGAGTAAAAATAT
>DSDU01000187.1 GCA_011056835.1 Deltaproteobacteria bacterium | reverse complement strand
TAATTTTAAGGACAACGATTTTAAAAACGATATACAGAGGAGATATAATGAGGTTTGGTCCTTGACGGGCTGTTATCCAAAGGAAAATTCATTTGAGCGGTCATTATGAAGCTTCGTGCACCTGGTGTCGCTGCCTGAAAGCTGCGGGATCTCTCATTTCTCATGAGGAAATGGATCCCGATGACAAAAGGTGAAACTTTCTTCATCGGGATCCTGACTTAACGAACGTTTTTTCACGTTATTCCGAGTTACGGTATTGTTTTTTTCAGCTCTGATTTTCTCTGATATATCCGGCGACCAAGTCGCCCACCTCTCTTGTCCCGTAACCCATTCTTCCCGCATCGAGGGTTTTAATGTCGTTCTTCACGACTTTTGCAACGGCATCAAAAACCCATGCGGCCGCAGCGTCTTCGCTGAGGTGTTCGAGCATCATCTGTACCGAGCATATAGCGGCCAGAGGATTGATTTTGTTCAACCCGGCATATTTCGGAGCGGAACCTCCTATCGGCTCAAACATTGCCGCTCCTTCCGGATTGATATTTCCACCTGCGGCAATCCCCATGCCTCCCTGAATCATCGCCCCCAAGTCTGTTATGATATCACCGAACATATTATCCGTAACAATAACATCGAAAAATTCGGGATTTTTGATCATCCACATGCAGGTTGCATCGACATGGGCATAATCGGTGGTGATATCGGGATAATCCCTGCTGCACTCATAAAAAACCCGCTCCCACAGATCAAAGGCATAGGTCAGAACATTTGTTTTTCCACAAAGAGTCAATTTCTTTTCCCTGTTTCTCTTCCTGCAGTACTCAAATGCATATCTGATACAACGCTCCACCCCTTTCCTGGTATTGATGGATTCCTGAATGGCCACCTCATCCGCCGTTCCCTTCCTCAGAAACCCGCCGCTTCCCGCATAGAGACCTTCCGTGTTCTCCCTCACAACGACAAAATCGATGTCGTCAGGCATTTTATCCTTCAATGGGGTGTCAACACCGGGAAACAGAACAACCGGTCTCAAGTTGATATAAAGGTCGAGTTCAAACCGAAGCTTCAACAATACACCCTGTTCCAGAATGCCCGGTTTAACATCGGGGTGCCCAATTGCACCGAGACAAATAGAATCCGTCTGCCGCAATTCCGATACGACTGATTCGGGCAATAATTCACCCTTTTTCAGATACCGTACACCTCCTAGGTCATAGTAAACAAAATTAAATTTCGGTCCACCCGCCTCGGTGACGGCCTCCATAGCCTTTACCGCCTCGGCCATTACCTCCGGTCCTGTCCCATCTCCTGGAATAATCGCAATGTTATACTCTCTCATCATTCCTTCTATCTATCCTTTCTAATCGTATTATCTACCCCATGACCTCTCGACATTCCGGACCTGCGGTCCCGGTTACAGTGCAGTTACATGGATTATCCCTTTTTCAGCTTCTTGTTCCGAATATATCCCACCAGTCCTCCCGCAGTGATGAACTCCCGCATGAATTCAGGAATGGGCTTGGCATGAAATATATCATTGCCGCCCACCTTTTTGATGTCTCCCGCAGCTATATCGACAATAGCCGTATCACCGTCTGAAAGGTTTTCCACGGCTTCTTCCGACTCAATAAGCGGCAATCCTATGTTAAAGGCGTTTCGATAGAATATCCGGGCGAAGCTCTTGGCCACAATGACTTTAACTCCTGCCATTTTGATTGCCAGGGGCGCGTGTTCCCGTGACGACCCACACCCGAAATTTTTCCCTGCAACCACGATATCTCCCGGGGAGACATCAAGGGCAAATTCGGGTCTCAGATCGGAAAAACATAATTTCGCCAATTCAGCCCCATCGGTTATATTAAGGTATTGGGCCGGAAGAATTAAATCTGTATCAATGTCATCGCCGAATTTCCAAACTTTACCCTGTACTTTCATTGACTTGTAGCTCCTCACTCTAATGTCATTCTTTTCAAATGACTACATCTTCGTATGACGAACACAGGGGAACGGGGGAAATGCCGTTATAGTTCGTCAGGCCCCCCGATTTTTCCAAGAAGGGCAGTTGCCGCCGCAACAACCGGATTCGTCAGATAGACTTCACTTTGAGGATGGCCCATCCTTCCCACAAAATTCCTGTTGGTCGTGGATACCGCTCTCTCACCCTCGGCGAGAATGCCCATATGTCCCCCCAGACAGGGCCCGCAGCAGGGAGGTCCGATTACCGCTCCCGCATTGAGGAATATTTCGATTAACCCTTCCCGGATGGCCTGTTTGTAGATCCACGGGGATGCCGGTATCACAATGAGTCTCACCCCGCGGGCCGTGCTTCTGCCTCTCAGAATACTCGCTGCATTGCGTAGATCCTCGAGCCATCCGTTTGTACAGGAACCGATGAAAACCTGATCGATCTCCACATGCCCCACATCGGCAACAGGGCACACGTTCGCCGGCGAATGAGGAACGGCGACCTGCGGTTGAATTTCATCAACTTCAATTGTAATTACTTTTTCGTAGTGCGCATCGGGGTCACTGACCTCCACCGTAAACTCCTGCAATGATCGTTCACGGACGTATGCCAGAGTGATCTCATCCGGTTCGATAATACCGTTCTTCGCCCCAGCTTCAATAGCCATGTTGGTCATGGTAAACCGTTGATACATGGGCAACGCTCTGATGACGGGACCGGCAAATTCCATGGCATTGTACAGGGCGCCGTCGACACCGATCCGGCCGATCGTATAGAGTATTAAATCCTTTCCCTGAACCCACGGCCCCAAGGTACCATGATATTCGAATCTGATGCTCGACGGTACTTTGAGCCATATTTCACCGGTCGCCATGACGGCTCCGAGATCGGTACTGCCTACACCAGTTGAAAAGGCGCCGAGAGCCCCGTACGTGCAGGTATGACTGTCCGCGCCAATTATAACCTGCCCCGGAACGACGAACCCTTTCTCCGGAAGGATCACATGGCCGATACCGGCCTCACCACCCTCAAAATAATATTTGACCCCCTGTTCCCGTGCAAAATTCCGCATGGTTTTAACCTGTTGGGCGGACTTGATGTCTTTGTTGGGAACGAAATGATCGGCTACCAGTAAAACTTTTTCATCATCGAATATATTATGCGCTCCTGTCTTTCTGAACGAATCGATTGCCAGGGTTGCGGTTACATCGTGTGCGAATGCGCAATCAACGGCAACCTCGATAATCTCTCCCGGTGAAACTGTCTCCATACCCGCGTGGCGCGCCAGTATTTTCTCAGTAATCGTCATTCCCATATACATCAATCTCCTACCGAACTGTTGCTGTTCAGACTCTCCTTGCTCAGCTTATACTGGATACTATCCGCCAGCGCCTGCCAACTCGCCTCTATCACATTCGTCGAAACACCGATGGTCGTCCATACGTCGCGCTCGTCTCTCGATTCGAGTAAAACTCTTACCTTGGCGGCTGTTCCTTCCGACCCTTCGAGAATTCTGACCCTGAAATCGATAAGATGCATTTCATCGATCTGGGGATAAAATTTTCTCAACGCCTTTCTTAAGGCATTATCGAGCGCATTAATCGGGCCGTTGCCTTCGGCCGCGGTGATCTCATATTCATCGCCGACGGATATTTTGATGGTTGCCTGAACATGCGATGAATTACTTTTTGTCTTTTCACTGATAACACGAAACGACTCGAGGGTAAACGGTTCTTCAAATTCACCGATTGCCTTTTTAATCAGGAGGGCAAGCGATCCTTCGGCAGTGTCAAACTGGTAGCCCTGGTCCTCCATTTTTTTGATTTCCTGAACAATTTTTTTGCTCACCCCATTGTTATCATCCAGTCCGATGCCGAATTCCTTTGCCTTGTATTCGATGTTGCTTCGTCCTGCAAGATCAGACACGACAACGCGCCTCTGATTCCCCACCAGGGTGGGATCCATATGCTCATAGGCCCTGGGGTTTTTTAAGACGGCGTTGACATGAACACCCCCCTTGTGTGCAAAGGCGCTCCGCCCCACATAGGGCCTCGTGTTCACCGGTGGGATGTTCGCCACATCGCTTACGTAGCGGGACAGTCCGGTCAGATACTGGAGGGTCGAGCCGGGGATGCATTCTTTATTCATTTTCACACAGATCGTACCAATGAGGGAGATGAGATCGGCATTTCCGCATCTTTCCCCATATCCATTTACCGTCCCTTGCACCATCTTGACTCCCAGGAGAATCGCCGACAGGGAATTTGCAACGGCAAGGCCGCAATCGTTGTGGGCATGAATTCCCAGGAGATCTGGTGATATCAATTCGGCAACCACCCTGATGAATTTTTCCACCTCCCAGGGAAGCGTCCCTCCATTGGTATCGCACAGTACAATCATATCGGCACCGGCTGAACGCGCCGTTTGCAATGTCTTCAGCGCATAATCGGGATTGTTCTTGAACCCGTCGAAAAAATGCTCTGCGTCGTAAATAACTTCCTTTCCGCGTCCTTTAAGATAAGTGACGGAATCATGGATAAGTCCCAGGTTCTCATCAAGAGATACACCGAGGATCTCTGTTGCATGAAGATCCCATGTCTTACCGAATATAGTTACGACCTGTGTCTCCGCCCGGATAAGCGCCTGCATATTGGGGCATTCATCCGCCGATAAATCAGGCCTTCTCGTACTTCCGAATGCGGCGAGACGAGCATTCTCAAATCTGATATCCCGGGCCATCTCAAAGAATCGCATGTCTTTGGGATTGGATCCGGGCCATCCCCCCTCTATATAATGAAACCCCATGTCATCTAGTTTTTGGGCAATTTTCAGTTTTTCTTCAGCAGAAAAGCTGATCTGCTCCCCCTGGGTTCCATCTCTCAGAGTCGTGTCATAAATTAATACATCCCTTTGTCCCATAACTTTTAAAACCCCTTAAGCAAAAAATCCGTTATCAGCAACCTGATAACGGATTCTGTGCTTTTTATGTTCGCTTAATCTACACCATCATCAGGTCAGACATATGCCTCCCCTCAATAATTATGCTAATTATAATAATGGTGGTTATAGCGATGTTTTTGAACATTTCACTTTCCCAACAAATCCACTAGATGGCTTCTTTTAAAACTTTATTCTGCATTTGTCAACGGATATTTTTTCTTTTTTATTGCCCTGCCCGGAAAACGAGAGAAAAAAGTAGCCCCCGTTCTCATCGTAATTGAACCGTTGCTGTAATTCTTATAGATACGATCGTGCGCCACGATACCTTTTTCCATAATACGGACTCGACAGTGAACTGAGTCGAACCGTTTTCCCCGTTCGCGGCGCATGGATAAATTTATTGTCGCCGATATATATCCCCACATGTGACACATCGCCTCGACCTGCCGTATCGAAAAAGACCAAGTCTCCCTTTGTCAGCTTATCACGAGATACTGAGAAACCTCTGTTAAACTGCTGCCGTGATGTTCGTGGAAGATTAAGACCGTTCAATTTGAAAACAGCCATGGTGAGACCGCTGCAGTCAAATCCCTGACTGGCTGTCGTCCCACCCCATCGATAGGGAACACCAACAAACGTATGAGCTGTTTTCACAACTTGATCCCTCACATAGGGGGTACCGAGCGTTGTTTCTTTCGCGGTTGCATATTCACTGGGACGAACAATATAAAAGTCTTCGATCGTCCCCATTGCCTTGAGAATGACAGCCTCCCTGCTTGCCTCTTCTTCTGTCTGAAAATTACCGAATCGCACCTTATATAATCCTTTTCTGTATTGAAAGTAATACGCATCAAGGTGCTGCTCGGTAAGACATTTTGCCAGGTTTGCCGCATTTTCCACAGCGGAAAATGCCCCGGCCTGGATGGTGTATCCCATTCGGGAAAGCGGCTTTTCGTCAGTAGTGACTCGGTGATCTTCGACAGGTATTTCACGAGATGGGGGATGATCATAGTCACGGCGTAACAGCGACGGGACAGCACACCCCATAAGCAAAATCAGCATAAGCACGATGAACAGTCTGTAGTATGACAAGCGAATCACCACTATATCCGTAAGTAGAGAAATGCTGATGGAAGGTTTCTTCCGACGTACACGATCTTGGCATTTCCTCATCACGACGGCAGTGCCGCCGCCTTGACGGCTTCCGCAATGCGCCGATGTATTGCCGGATTCATAAAATTCGGCACCCCTTCACGTTTTCCCGCCAAGTCGGCAATAGCTTCCGCCGCGGCAAATTTCATCGGGTAGGTTATTCGCGTGGCCCGTGCATCAAGGGTGCCTCTGATCAGTCCGGGAAAAGCCAGGCAGTTGTTCACCGTTCTGCCGTCAAGAGCAAATGCCGCACCCGCTTGCGAGGCTTCATGAGGCCATATCTCCGGAATGGGATTAGCGAGAGCAAGCACGATGGGATCTTTATTCATGCTCCGCACCATATCCTGTGTGACGACATAAGCAGAGGAAACGCCGATGAAAATATCTTTATTTTTGATCACATTCTTAAGAGGACCCGTTTCATTGCCGGCATTGGTAATCCGTGCAATCTCTTCCTTGTATGCATTCATATGTTTCGTCCGCGTTCCGGCAATCGCACCCTGACTGTCACATACGACCATATTCTGAAATCCGTATTCCCTGAGCATTTTGCAGGTTGCCGTTCCTGCCGCTCCTGCCCCGCTGATGACGATGCTTACCGTTTCCTTCCTTTTTCCAAGATCCTGCATGGTCTTTATCAGGGTCGCCAAAATAACCGTGGCTGTTCCGTGCTGATCATCGTGAAACACAGGAATGGGGACACGCTGCTGCAGTTTCTGCTCCACCTCAAAACAGAGTGGAGCCGCGATATCCTCAATCATTATAATGCTGAACGTTTTCGCAACAGCATGAAGGGTGCCCACGATGATATCGGCGTGATCGCTGTCAATCAAAAGAGGTATACAACTTACTCCTACCATTTTGTGCAGAATAACCGATTTTCCTTCCATAACGGGCATTCCCGCCAGGACCCCGATATTGCCGAGACCGAGTACTGCCGACCCATTTGTGGCAATGCATACGGAATTGCCGATCGAGGTAAGATCAGATGCCGATTGGGGATGCTCATCAATATACTTGCAGGCCTGCGCAACACCGGGAGTATAAATCATTCGTAAATCACCTAACGTTTCCATCTTGACCGTCGGGATCATTGCAACTTTGCCGCCTTTGTGAATACTGAGCACTTCATCTTCTACCGAGAGAATTTTATATCCCTTGAATTCGCCGATTGCCTGAATTGTGTCCTCGAATTGTTCTTCATTGTCAAAAAACATTACGATATCACGAGTAACGTACTGGGTTGTCACATGAACCTTTGTAATGTCTCCCAGCATTGCTCCATGCTTACCCAGCTCAAGGGCAACCTTTCCGAATGCTCCCGGAACATCAAGAATTCTCATCCTGATTTTTTTTACCAGTTTATAGGCATACTTTTCTGCATTCTCCGCAGCCATGACGTACCTCCTCTTATAAGACCGCCCTGCGTGAGTTCTCAGGTCATGCAGACTCATCAATTTTTTGATTCGATGGATGATTTTCTCGTGCTGGATGCCGGCATGTTCACCATGGGGCCTTTGAGGCCGGCACATCCCTCAATCACGACAGGGGTTGAAACCTAGAACGGATGAGCGGGCTTTCAATCACGACTCCGCCACGAGTTTCATTGCGATATCATAAACATTAGCATAAGCATCGCTTGACTGAAGTAGTTTCGTCAACGGCATCATTTCCGATATGATACTGTTCAGCTGTTTGTCATAAACGATCCCACCGAGATCAACGGGGTGTATCATCAAGTACTTCTCCGCTACCTGTTGGATGACTTTACCGGCATTTCTGTCCTTGGGGCCATTAACCATATTCGTTACAACCTCGGGCTTGATCATCTGAATCTCATTGCTCAGCTCCGTTGCAACATCCTGTCCCTTGAATTCCTCAACCGTCCGGAGAAAGTCACAAATTGTCTTTAATCTCAGTTCATTCTCCGTGTCCATGGAGGCTTTGATCAGTGCCTGCAAGTATGGCTGCTGACTCGCCAACCGGCTTAATCTCCGGTATACCGCATTCCGCACGAACGCATAGGCATTTTGAATCGAAATCGGTTGGGGAACAAGAACAACAATCTGCCTGTGGGCAACAAGAAAGAAATCAAGAACGTTAAATGACGTTCCAGCCCCAAGGTCCACAACAACATAGTCGGCATTCAGTTTTGAAATATTCTGAATAATCTTGTTCTTCTGCGATACATGGGGATTAGCCATGGAGAGAACATCTCCGGCACCGCATATAAGGCGGAGTTTTTCAACTTCCGTATCAATACAGAGATCTTCCAGAGAATCGTATCGCTTGGAAACATAATCATTCAGGGTTCGAGGCGGACTTTTTATGCCCAAGAGCGTGTGAAGATTTGCACCACCGAAATCGGCGTCCATGAGAATGGTCTTTCTGCCCATGCGAGCTAACCAGAACGCCAGAAGCGTACTCACGGTACTCTTGCCGACTCCTCCTTTCCCTCCACCAACGGCCCATATCTGGGGGACATTCTGCACTTCTGTCTCCTCGTTACATCTCTCCTGTGTTATCAGCCGCTCTGTCCTTTCATCAGAAGAACTATTTTTTTACGTATGACTCCCACAGGCTGTAAATCATATCCTGTTCTCCATCGCCGACATAACAATGTTTTTTCAGAAAATCAAAAGTTTCCCTCGACAGTTCTCTGAACTGAATACCTATCAAGATCGTCTTCCTGTCGGGCTGTTCCACCTCTCTTCTCCATACAATGTTTCCCAGCACATCGATACCCGTCGACAGTTTCGGGATATTAATCAGCAGTTTCACCGTTTTTCCTACCAGGTTTGATGATCCGGCCCAGTAAGCCTCTCCTAAGCGGATACACGTACCACCCTGTGAAACATCCTCAGTAAATCCGTTTATAACCAAATGACTGTCACCGGCATTCTCGGGAAATATCTTAAGGGTTACCTTCGTCTGCAGCTGATACCGCTTTGTTGCTCTTGTGATCTGCAGTGACTTCTTCCCTCTCGTTCCTGAACGTACACTGCACAACTCCATCGTTAAAAATTCAACGGCGGCATGTTTCCTGCTTATCCGTATCAGATCCGACCGCTGTGCTGTCAATACTTCAACATGTGATACCGCCTCGATGCGGGACCGTGACAACCGTACTTCATCGAAGGGATAGATATCGCCAAAGAAACCACTTTCAACCGGATTTTCCGTTACCGATTCAGTATTATCGACATCACCATTCTTCGATATATCTCTTTTTTCTGATAAAACTCCCGATACGATGAGATTGAGATCATTCTCTTCCACGCCCATTTCACGTATCAGTGTGCCGGGGGGAAACGTGACCAACTCCATTTCACCCATGACAGCCATAAGCTCGGGGTATGCCATTCTGGCAAGGTAGTCGTGGACAGGGTTTCTTCCAGCTTCGATATCACGTAATGCCGAATATATTTCCCTGCACTCTCTTTCGGCAGATCTGATGAGGTTCCATTTAAGAACTTTCGATGCTATTGCCGGTAAAATTCTACCTGTTTCGATATAAAGCGAAACTGCGGTTTGATATGCGCCGACGGCTTCCTCAAACGCCCCCTGCTTAACGAAAGAATCACCGATCACCCTGACGGCTGTGGGATTGTGCGGCACAGCATTCAGCAGCTTCCGCAATTCTTCCAGAGAGTCTATTGCAACAGAACCATCTATCAACCCGCTGACAATGCTTTCATGATTTTCCATATGATTATTCAATGTCGATCCCACCTATATGTTCTTGGTTGACTTGATGTATCGCACCACCGTATCAATACGCTCATTCATCTTATTACTTTTTTGATAAAACAGCCGGATTATTTCGTAAAATGCCTTCATCCTCGCATCAAACTTCAAAACCATTTCAGAAAGACGGGCGACATGGTCCGTCAACAGAGCAATTCGTTCCTGAACATCCTCAGGAACCGTCTCGGCCGAGGAAAAGGATGGGTCTTCCCTGATCGATCTGATGAGGTTCTCAAGATCGTCTTTTTCTTCTTCAGAAAGACCGATAGTCAGTTCTGCCTGTGTGTCATCAACCATGGATCGTAGTTCACCGCGATCTTTTATATTTTTTCAGCTCTTCCTGAATCTTCGTGTCAATGGATATGATGTTATCCTCCAATAAAGGGGAAACGGGTTCACCCTCGCTGAAAGCGTTCCATCGTCTCCATCTCAATACAGATACCGTTAGAATGGCCAGGATGGCAATACTGAAGAGATTCAACACGACCAGTAAAATCATGAGTGCCGTTTGTATCCTGTCATACCCGGTATATGCCATCCGGGGTCCTATTTCATTCGATATTGTTCCCCCGCCGCTTATCTCACCCTGAACCATTTTTTTCACTGCCGTTTCTGAGCGAGAAACCCGGGATGCCGTTTCCGGTTGTATGTTACCATTTGTTGTTGCTTGTTCAATCTCCCTCGTTTTCGGAAGCGCCGCTTCTTCTCTGATTGCCGCTGATTCATGCCGATCTTCCGGCTGTCCTGCAGCTACAATCACCGGCGCCGGGGATGTTCCATTAGACCAATATAAATCGAGAACGACGCGATCAGGGTTTACCAGAGAAAAAGAATGTATGACGAAGTTCTGAGAACGGGCGATAATCGTGGCTGTAAGATGTTTTTCATTTTTAAGAAATTTAATGGAATCGATAAGTCGATATTGCTCCCGCAGGCCTTTGAGCGGACGAACCGTCCCAATCGAACTGTCGGTAAAAACAACCACTGCAACTCCGTCTCCGCCGATTTCGGGTATGTGATACGCAGAGGCACCGTCAAATTCAAAGACTATCCGTGTAAAATCCTCATGTTCTCCGAGCCGTACATCTTTTAGGAGAATACCAACGGCTGAGGCGATACCAGCCCAACAGATAACCACAATGACGCATATTCCCATCCATATGTATTGTATCGGTCTCATCGAGTCTCGACTGTAATTTTCAATCGTTCTTATTGTTCCACGAGGATTTACCGATCATTCAACAATACCCGTCTGTACGACATTCGACCGGCCGGAAATGTTGAATTCATGAAAAAGGACGTGAACCGCAGAGTCCTCGGCACATCATGTCACAAAACGACACCACCGGGGAACAAACATCGTAACCTCCCGCCTCCGTTTGGGAAAATAGAAGAAAACCATTAGGATGTCAAGCAGATATTCTGAACGTCTCTGTCTCCAGGCGGCAGTGCCGCATCAGAGAAATCGGCGCATTAACGGTACTGAACGATTCGACGTGACACGCCGACACTTCATGTTTTCTGCAACAACAATCACGCACAATGATCGGGATTACAATATGCGATGGTATCTCCTGCATAGTTTGTGGTATGATGCCACAATTTTGAAACCACCACGGCATATAGGTTTTTTGTGCCACGGCATTGCGAACTCCACCTCAGGGAGGTGTATCATGCGAAGATCTATTTCACCCGTTGAAACGATCAATGGTGTTTTTTTTGCGAAAGCGAAATGTGATAAAAGCCGATATTATTCACAGGTAGAATAATGAAAAGCAACGCAGACGGCCGTTCAACGGGTCGGAATACACTGTCATCTCGATCTTGCATACGGGTCGATTACCACAGTTATTTTATTGCGGAACGGGAACGACATTTTCATAATGAAACATAAAAACCATCACCATTGGCTTTCTATCATCATATCGGTCATCTTGGCAGGCATGTTCGCCGTCACAACGGCGCATGCCGACATCTACATGTATGTCGACGAGGATGGAAATTATTATTTCACCGACATGCCGACGTCATCGAAATATCGTCTCTTCATCAAAGAACAAAAGCCCCCTTCGAAACGACACGTCGACACCTGCATCCAAGAAGCATCGAGACGCTATGGAATCGATTCACACTTAATCACGGCGATCATGAAAGTAGAATCCGACTTTAACCCACGGGCGGTATCAAAACGGGGAGCCAAGGGACTGATGCAGATCATGCCGGAAAATTTCGAAGCACTGAACATTCAGGATCCCTTTAACCCGCGGGAAAATATAATGGGCGGCACTCGATATCTGAGAGAGCTTCTCAATCGATTTAACGGCGAAGTCGAACTGGCCCTCGCGGCATACAATGCCGGCCCGACCCCCGTATCCCGCATCAATGGAATCCCTCCATTCAGAGAAACCGAAGAATATGTCAAAAAAGTACTGAATTATTATCATCGCTTGAAACAAAACGCCCGTCAATGAGAGAGTCGGAGAAAGCTCATCTCCGGTATTTCTTCATGATTTGTCCGTACGACATACAGGAAGGAATAGCTTTGGACCACAGGTGAAAATGAAAAGGTACGTGATTCATGGCGGGAATGAAGACATCTACATGAGATAAACCGCATGAGGCAGTGGTGGACAGCATAATTTCCCTGAGATCCGGCACCTGAACCCTGAATCACTTTGCGGCATTTAGGGTTACCCGGACATGAATCTCACGAAAGAGGGGATTACAGAGACACCCGTAATCCCTTCCGTGTATTGTCTCATACGCGGGCTGAGTCCATTGTCTCTCCCCACTAACCGCAGGTGGTGCACCCGCCACAGCCGCTGCCGCAGCCCATGGGCTCCGGTTCGAGACCGGTTTCCACAACCTTGATGTCGAACATAAGCGTTTTCCCCGCAAGGGGATGATTCACATCCATTTTGACGATATCGTCTGAAATTTCCTGAACGTACGCAGGAATGGGATTTCCTGACTGGTCAACAAGCTGAACCTGCATGCCGACTGTCAGGTTCATATCCGGCGGAATATTTGATGCGGGCATATCGACAACAAGCTCGTCACGACGCTCACCGTACCCCTCTTCCGGTGATACGGTAATCGTTTTCTTATCCCCCGCTTTCAGTCCGACAACGGCGCTGTCGAAACCGCTGATGAGCTGACCGGCGCCTACCGTAAACACAAGGGGATTTCGTCCTTCCGATGTATCAAAAATGTCCCCATTCTCAAACTTTCCGGTATAATTGACACTGATCGTATCACCGGCTTTAATTGCCTCTGTCATAGACCTTCTCCTTTGGTTAAACATATTTATTTTTCGCGGCTGACATCCATGTTGTCGTGGTTACCATATATCGTCACCCTGACACCAATGGACAATCGGTGACCCAAATAAAAAAACCGCCGCGCTTTGCAGAGCACGGCGGTCTTCCTTGCACTACAAATTATTACTGTGCCGATTGGATCCTGTCGGGCATTTCCTTGCTCGGATGTTTATTCGCGGGAACATTAATATACAATCGCTTCAATGTCAAGACCGGGGATTTCACACGGGTATCGGGCATTCGACAGCAAACTGCTTATTTCTAGGTGAGATTCAGAATATAAACATCTCCGCTATTTTCTTCGGCGAGGGGACCGAACAGTATCGAAGAAGGTTCCCCCTGAACACGGATATAATATGAAGAATCACCGCTCAGTTCGTTCTGGACGGCCCATGCCGTATACTCCACTTCACCGGCGGAAAGCTTCAGTCCTTCCGTGGGATATTCAAGAACCGCTTTCTCGGGCAGTTGCCCCTTGGGACCGACACCGTGAAAATCAATCTCGCCGCCGTGTACGCCGAACATACTTCCCTTCCAGACGGCGTTAAACGGACCGACCTCAAACCACTGGCCGATCCGGGGCATTGCAATGACGTCAAGGCGGTAGTCTGTTTCAATCCGTTTGACCGGCATATGTGCCATGGCTACCAGCTTGGCACCGACAGCAGGATTTCCCACTGTAAAAATCTCAGCGCCCCGGAACGGAGTCGGCAACTTATCATGTGAAAGCACTTCGCCGTCATGGAGAAAAATGACGGGTATCCCATGTCCCCTGGCCGCCTGCATCGACAGAGCAAGCAGGGAGAGACCATAGCGGACCGATTCAGCTTCAAGCTCAGGGCCTGAAGACAGAATAATCCACGCCACCGTATCTCTCTTAATCAGCTCGTCCCGTGCACTCAGCCAGACCATCTTCTTCAGATCATCTATCCAGAAATGGCCGTTTGCATCGAGGGCATATTTCTTAAGCATCGCCATAGTGCTCTGAACTTTCTCCTGGTTACGGCCCAATGATGTTATCCAGACTTTCTTCATACCGGTATCCTTTTCTTTGTCATTTATCGCCGCATGAATCGTCCCTTCCCGTCGACGTCGGTATTGTCATCACGCCATCCGGGAATAACCGATGTCCGGCCAGCTCTCCGAATTGATTACTGCAATCTTATCCCAGATGAATTTTCTCACCATCAATCTTAACTTTCTTTTCCGCCATCAGGCTTGATCGTTTCCCTTTCATAAACAGAACCCCCTGGGCGATGCTCGATATCCGTCCGGCCTTGATCTGATCCAGATCCTCTATGAGGCGATATGATTGCCGCGCTCTCTGAATGATCCTGTCGGCAATATTACTGACGGTGTTTGCCACAATTTTGACTGCTTCCATGTGGGCCTGGAATGTTCGTCCGACAACACTGACATCAGCAATAAAGGCCTTCGCCCGTGACGAGTGAAGATCCAGTTCCTTCGAGGCCATGGTAATGTGACTCCCCGCAAGATTAACTGTCTCCGCAGAAAGATCGAGAGTGCCTTTGTTAACCTTGATGGAAAGCCCCTCATCGAGAACGATCTCGGGATTATGATCGGAGTTTCTCTCCAGTACTGACAGAATATACGATCCATCGGTGCTGCTCAGTGACAGGAGAACCATATCGTGAATGCACGGTTCAATAAGGCAACTGACGGCTTTCCCGGCCCGATACAGTCCCCGTGGTGTTTCCACCCAGTAGAAGCTGTCTTCCTTAACTTTTACCCTGCCTCGGGTCAGGTTATGCTGTTCACATTCAAAAGTCCGCATTGCTTTTTCCATTCTTGACACCTTGTCTCTTTCTGTCTATCCGCCGATTAAAACCTTAGTCTGGCTTGGCACAAGCTGGCTTCCCACGGGGCAATTGGCATTATTGCCGTTGTGAGCCGTCTGACATCCGAGATATACAGCGGGGGTACCCTCAAGTTTAACTTTCTGACTGAATGACATATATTTAACGGGCCCCTTGATCATCCCTGATATAACACCACCGGCGGACCCTGCCTCGTCTCCCGAACTCTGGGGAATTTCAGTTTTCTTCGTCAACGATTCCTTCATACAGATCTTGACAACCTTCGAAACCGTGTCGCCCCGTGCCTGATTGCACATGCCCATATTGGGAAACGGTGTCGGAATCGGGCCGACGGGACCCGGCACATTGCAGACATCAGGCATTCCCATGAGTTGTCCAGCTTCCTTCGTTGATGCAAACATGTTACCACCCTTTTTCTGTTTATTCTCTCTCTAATACTGAGGCTGCCAGTCCTCCGCTTCCGCAAGATCGGCATCCGTTCCATATGCCTGATCGGTATTTGCTTGTCTCCAGTTCGTGTCCTTTTCACGAATCCGGTGCAGCCTGGCCTTGGTAAGATCCGTTGCTTGAAAATCAGCCCATTCAAGATCGGCATGGGAAAGATCGGCATAGGTCAAATCGGCGCCGACAAATTTTGTTCGCTGACAGACCGCTGTTGTGCAGATACATGTTTTCAGATCGCTCCGTGAAAAGTCGCCCATGGTGAGATCAGCTTTTTCGAAAAAGCTTCCCTGCAGTCGGGCATTTTTACAGGACACCTCCGTTAACGAGGCACCGGTGAAATCGGCATCAGGTCCCGTTACCCCGTCGAGATTCGCCTTTACCAGTGCGGCATCTCTAAAGTTCGCCTGAGTCAGATCTGCCCGGGTGAACGTCGTTTTGGAGCAGTTGCAACCGTGAAGATCGGCATTGACCATCCGACATTCCGTCAGATCCTGACCGCTCAGGTCTCCACCGGCCAGATCGGTTTTGACAAACGTTGCACCGGTAAGTATGCAGCTCGAAAAATTCACCCCGGCACAATCAGCCTCAGTGAAGTTGGCGCCGGTAAAATCGGAATTTTCGATGCGACTCTCCGCCAGATCGGCCCGGGTCAGATTCGCACCGGAAAAATCGCATTCGGCAATTATTGTCGAAGTGAGATCGGTCCACGAGAGATCCGCACCGGTAAACGTACACCGCTGAAAAAAAGCTCCGGAGAATCCCGATTCCGTCAACCGTGCATGTCTAAAGTCGACATCTTCAAAAATACATCCCGACAGATCCTGCCGTGACAGGTCAATACCTTTAAGATTTGCATCGCAAACCTTTAGATCACTTTGTATCATCGCCAGAATATCTTCTTTTGTCATATCGGTACCCATGAGGCAAGTTTTGTCCGTTTGAGGTTGGCGTCATGAAAATTCGTCTTGTTGACAACAATCTTAAAAAACTCTACCTCGAAAAGATTCGCACCTTTCAGATCGGTTCTGATCAGTTTTGCCCGGCTGAGATCTCCGCGAAACAGGTTGATAGATGTCATGTCTGCATCGCTCAGATCAGCCCGGCTGAAATTCGCCTTGTGCGCCACCGAGCGATAGAAGTCGGTGGCCAGCAAGGTACACCCCGATAAATCGGCCTTGGTAAGCACGGCATTTCGGAATATCGAAGACGTCAGATCGGCTTCCGCCCAGTTCGCATCCGACAGGTCGCACTTTTGAAAATTGGTCCGCACCAGCGATGTGGTTTCATCCGCCCGGCTTCCCCGCAGGTCGCTGTTTTTGAAGGTAACATATTTCCCCTTTGCCCCATCGAAGGTGGCAGACGGAGCCCTTACTTCTGAAAAATCCGTATTATCAAGTGTTGCCTCGGAAAAGTCGGTACGGAACAGGTCAGCCCCCTCAAAGACGGCATCGGTCAGATCGGCGCCGGTGAAATCGGCCCATTGCAGACATGCTTTGTCAAACCGGGCTCCCGTCAGAATGGTTTCTCCGAACAACACATATGTCATATGTGCATGAACAAAGCTCGCCCCTTCAAAATGTCCGTTACTCATGTCCGCTTCATTCATGTCAGCATGAGACAGATCAACTTCATGGGCATGCACTCCGGTCATATTACATTCCGACAACCGGGAGTGCGCAAGATGTGTTCTCAGCATGACGGCACCGGAGAGAACGGCGCCGGACAGATCGGCTTCTCTTAAATTGGTCTTCGACAGATCGACCTTATCAAGAAGAGCACCCCTGAAATCTATACCGGCAAGATCAAGACCGGATAGATCAAGGCCGGACAGATCTTTTCCGGCAAAACTCATTCCCGATTCATACCCTTCGACGACATTTTCCCGAGTGAATGCCTCTTCCGGTTCATATTGTGCTTCAGCGTCTTCCTTCTTGAGCGGCTCTTCTATTTTCAGTTCGCCTTCTCGTTTCTTTTCCTCTTCAAGCAGAGCGGAAAGCTCCTTTTCCTCGTCGCCCCGTTCTTTTTCCAGGTCAAGGAGGTACTGTTCCGCCTCGGGATCGTTGATGCCAGACTCCCTGATATCCTCAATGATTTCTTTCATTGACGGAGGCTGTTTCTGAGAGACTTCCTTCGGTACTTCCGACAAGGTATCCGGATCAAATCCGAGCTTCCTGACCATTTCAGTCAGCTCGGCTTCTTTCGCTGCAAGTTCTTTTTCAAGTCCCTCGATCGAAAGCTCCGCCGTCGGTGCGGAAAAATCCGTTGCGGCAAGACCGGTAACAAGCGGCGCCTCTTTCATGAACTGCTCAAGGTCGATCCCCTGTTTCTTCAGTTCAGCCGCAAGTTGGGCTTCCGAATCAGCAATCCGGTTTTCCAAGTCTTTTATCAGCGCTGCCGTTTCGGGGTCTTGTAC
>DSDU01000178.1 GCA_011056835.1 Deltaproteobacteria bacterium | reverse complement strand
TGCCGCAATAATGGTTGTGTTGTTTTGTGTAGAATTTCATTGAGTCTTCCTCCTTTGTTTGGTTTGATATGCCTTCGCAGCTTAAATTAATGCTGCAACAAAGGGAAGGCTCAATGAGTATCACGTGGGTGAACCACGATTGGAGAGACGGAACGGTTGTGAAGATAGACAGAAGATTAATATTGAATATCGATTGGGTACTGCTCTGTTTGGTTTTGCTTATAACCGGGATCGGGTTGCTCAATCTGTACAGTACCGGCTCCAATCTGACTCATAGTACGGCAAAACCGTTCTATATGAAACAGCTCTCCTGGATAATGATGGGCCTCGTCATCATGATTGTCGCTGCCAGTGTCGACTATCATTTCGTCATACGGTACGGATATGTCATTTATTGTATTTCACTCCTCCTGCTCATCTGGGTATTTGTTCAGGGACATATAGTTCATGGCTCCCAGCGATGGATCGTTCTGGGAGGCTTCTCATTTCAGCCGTCGGAACTAGTGAAATTAACCGTTATCATCGCATTGACGAAATATATTGCTGAAAATAAATTCGGCGATAAGTATCATATCAGCAATCTCGCCGTTCCATTCGCTGTTGTTGCCATCCCGTGTTCATTGATTGCAATGCAGCCTGATCTCGGGACGGCCCTCTTTATTTTCATGCTTTTCTTTTCGTTGATCTTGTTTGTCGGCGTGAATCGAAAAACTGTGATGACGTTTATAGTGAGCGGGATGGTCATTGCGCCCCTTCTCTGGTTTTTCATAAAGGATTATCAAAGACAAAGGATTCTGACGTTTCTCAACCCGGAAAGAGACCCTCTCGGCGCGGGGTATCATATTATCCAGTCGATTATTGCCATTGGATCAGGAGGGATTACCGGAAAGGGTTTTTTAAAGGGCACCCAGAGCCAGTTGAAGTTTCTCCCCGAGCAGCAGACTGATTTCGTATTTTCCGTTTTTGCCGAAGAATGGGGGTTTTTGGGTACGGTCGTTGTGTTATTCCTGTTTCTTTCGCTTGTGCTCTGGGGTGTGAAAATTGCAAGGAATTCAAGGGACTTGTCGGGAACTATTCTGGCTCTTGGTATCACCGTGTTGATTTTTTGGGCGGTTTTCATCAATATTGCCATGGTGCTTGGCATTCTTCCCGTCGTCGGCATTCCCCTGCCGTTCATGAGTTATGGGGGATCTTCTATGGTTGTTTTAATGACCGGCGTCGGGTTGCTCCTGAATGTGAGTATGAGGCGGTTCATGCTGCAATCTTGACGGCAGCATGTTCGGTTCCATTGATGCCCTATCTCCGGAGCCGAGAGGCATCGTCACACTAAAAGTGGAATGTCGAATATAGAACATAAAGCGCAGTATTGATAAATAACCGTTCAAACGATTTTTTGTCGAGGCAGCTGCCCGTTGAGAACGAAAGATAAAATGGAGGATATGGTACTATGGCGGATAAAAGAGCGGATGGAGATATCATTGCATTTCTCGGAAGAGGAACCGAGTTTGACGGGAAGCTTATCATCAAAGGTTCCATACGAATTGATGGTGAGTTCAAGGGAGAGATTCTGGGATCAGGAACGCTGATAATCGGAGAAGGCGCGAATGTTGAAGCCGACATTGCTGTCGACAATTTATTAATATTTGGAGGTGTCAAGGGCAATTGCCACATCGGTGAACGAGTGGAGATCTGTTCAACGGGAAAACTTGTGGGAAACTTGAAGACGCCGGCCTTCATCGTTCAGGAAGGGGCGACCTTTGACGGAGATTGTCAAATGGGAAGTAAAACGGCACGGGAATCTCTTGAAGAGGGTTAACACGTAAAACCGACTGCTTATGGATTATGCGGCAAGTCATAGGCTCGCGATCATTTCCATGAACAGTAGAGCGTTAGAATATGTTATAAATGAGGTCCAAAACCCGGTTAAAAAATACTTGACAACACCTACGAGTTATGGTTAGTAGTGCCCGACTTTGAGAGAAGTGTAGTTTGAGGATCAGCTGGTGAGGCACGTTAGTGAATATAAAATAGGCGATTATTGTGAAGGAGCTGTTCTTCCGGCCGTAGCGAAAAGGTACGGTAAATTATTATAACCGAGTGATTTCATTTTGAAACACTCGGTTTTTTTCGTTTATAGGAGAGAGTGTGATGATTGATATAAACACGACATTTTGGATTCAGCTGGTTAATTTTGTTGTTTTGATGTTCGTTTTGAATGCCATCCTTTACAAGCCGATCTTGAATGTCATGGAGAAGCGGAAACAGCATCTGCAGGGTCTCGATGACGAAGTAAAGTCTCTCGAACAAACGGTTGATGCAAAGGTGGCCGATTACGAAGAGAAGTTGCGGCAGGCCCGGCTGGAAGCCATGAACGAAAAGAATGAGATCCAGCGGATGGCATCCGATGAGGGCAAGACGATTACTGAGGAAGCACGACAGGAAATTTCTAAGATGGTTGATGGTTTTAAGAAGAAGATGGATAGTGAAATGGCTGATGTGCGCAAGATATTGAAGAGTCAGGCCGAGAAAATATCCGTAGAAATTTCCGAAAAGGTTTTGGGGAGGAGCATTCAATGATGAAGGAAGCACGAAAGGAACTTCTATCTATGCGTTTTTCGTTGCGATCAATTCTGCTTGCGGCTCTGTATATCTTGGTGGCGGCATCTTTTGCATACGCATCAGGCGGCGGAGAAGCTGCGATGGGAGATCACGACAACCACCTGTTGATCGACTTCGGCTGGCGAATTGTCAATGTTGCTATCTTGGTGGGGTTACTGTGGTGGCTTGCCGCAAAAGGTATCAAGGGCTTTTTTGCGGGACGCCGGGAAGGGATCAGAGACGCCATGGATTCAGCGATCGAAGCCAAGGAAGCGGCGCAAAAGAAGTTTGACGAATATTCCGCCAAATTGGACAAGGCAACCGGTGAAATAGAGGAAATTGCTCAGATGATCAGAGCGCAGGGGCAGGCTGAAAAAGAAAAAATTATCGAAGACGCGAAGCGAAGCGCAGAGAAAATGAAGGCGGATGCGACGGCCAGGGTTGAGCAGGAATATAATAAATTGAAGAACGAGCTTAGGCAGGAAGCCGCCATACTTGCCGTCGAGATGGCTGAAACCATTTTAAAGAAACAAATAAAGAAGGCTGATCATGAAGATATGGTCAAGGACTTTTTGGATAGGATGGTGAGGTTAAATTGAGAGGGAGCGAGATTGCAAAACGATATTCCAAGGCTTTCTTTGCGATAGCTGCGGAAGAGGCTAGGTACGAAGAATATTATAATGAACTTAAAATATTTTCTTCCCTCCTTGAGCAAAACGACAATCTCAAGGGGTTCTTTATCAATCCTATTTTTGCTCAGTCTGATAAAGCTGCAGTCCTCAAAGAGGTGCTGAAGAAAATAAAAGTGTCTCCCATGACGGCGAATTTCTTTATGCTTCTGGTGGACAAACGAAGAATCGGAGCCCTTCAGGAAATCGAGGCATGCTATCAGGATTATATGGATACGGTACTCGGCAAGGTCAGGGTTCAGGTAAAATCCGCGTACAAGCTGTCGGATGATATGATGGCGCAGGTAAAGGCTAAGATGGAAGAGATTACCGGCAAAACGGTTGAAATGGAAGCCGAACGAGATACTTCATTGTTGGGTGGTATTGTCGTGAAGGTCGGTGACACCCTCTACGATGGCAGTGTAAAAACACAACTTAGCAATATAAGGGAACTCTTAAGGGAGGAGATATAGAGAATGGAAGCAATCAGAGCAGAGGAAATAACCCAGATCATTTCCAAGCAGATCAAGGATTATGAGAAAAAGTTAGATGTAAGCGAAACCGGCACGGTGTTGTCTGTTGGTGATGGTATCGCTAGGGTCTACGGCGTTGAAAATGTTATGGCGATGGAGTTGGTGGAGTTCCCTGGTGGTATTTTAGGAATGGTCCTGAACCTTGAAACGGATAATGTTGGTGTTGCCGTGCTTGGCGAAGTTACCCATATCAAAGAAGGTGACATTGTAAAGCGGACCGGCAGGATTGCCGAGGTTCCCGTTGGAGAAGCAGTGCTCGGGCGTGTTATTGACGCTACGGGAGCTCCGTTGGATGGAAAGGGGCCCATTGATGCGAAAGAAACGCGACGTATCGAGATGGTTGCCCCCGGTGTTATCCAGCGACAGCCGGTTAACCAGCCCCTGTACACGGGACTGAAAGCCATCGATGCGATGACCCCCATTGGACGGGGACAGCGAGAGCTGATCATTGGTGACCGACAGATCGGAAAAACAGCTATTTGCATCGATTCAATCATCCGTCAGAAGGATACCGGCGTTAAATGTATCTATGTAGCGATCGGTCAGAAAAAATCGACTGTTGCACAGGTTGTCGAAGCACTGAGGAAATATGATGCCATGGATTATACCTGTGTCGTATCAGCCACGGCGAGTGACCCGGCAACGCTCCAGTACATCGCGGCATTTGCGGGATGCAGTATCGGTGAGTATTTCCGCGATAGAGGGCAGGATGCACTGATTCTTTATGATGACCTTTCGAAGCAGGCAGTTGCATATCGGCAGATTTCACTGTTGCTGAGAAGACCTCCGGGACGTGAGGCGTTCCCCGGCGACATTTTCTACAATCACTCACGGCTGCTCGAGCGGGCCGCACGAGTCAGTGCGGATCTTGGTGGCGGTTCCCTTACGGCACTTCCCATCATTGAAACTCAGGCGGGTGACGTATCTGCGTATATCCCAACAAACGTTATTTCAATTACTGACGGCCAGGTCTATCTTGAACCAGATCTGTTCTACGCTGGTGTACGGCCGGCCATCAATGTCGGTCTATCGGTCTCGCGAGTCGGTGGCGCTGCTCAGGTTAAGGCGATGAAGCAGGTTGCCGGAACGCTGAAACTCGATCTGGCGCAGTATCGAGAGCTGGCGGCATTTGCTCAGTTCGGAAGTGACCTTGATAAAGCAACCCAGGCGCAGCTGGATAGAGGTGCGAGGCTTGTTGAGTTGCTGAAGCAACCACAGTATCAGCCGATGTCGCTGGGTGAAGAGGTATTGGTTCTGTTTGCAGGCGTCAGAGGCTTCATCGATAAGTATGCCGTTGACGTATTGAAACGCTATGAGGCTGAAGTTCTGAATTTTGTGAAAACAAAATATTCCGACGTATTGAAAGAAATCGATGAAAAACAGATCATCAGTGACGAACTTGACGAAAAATTACAGAGTATTCTGACCGAGTTTGATTCTGTGTTTGCCGTAGAGTAAGAGTCAGACTATTTACGAGAACGGGAGTAGGTTGAATGGCCTCTTTAAGGGATATTAAAAGGAAGATTCAGGCAGTTGACAAGACGAAGCAGATTACCAGGGCTATGAACATGGTGGCTGCGGCGAAGCTGAAAAGTGCTCAATCGAGAATGGAAAATTTCAGGCCCTATGCAGAAAAGTTTATGGAGGTCCTGAACAGCGTAGCCCTGAGGGTCAACCCGAAAGCGCATCCTCTCCTGGCGGTGCGAGAGGCGAAGAAAGTGCGCGTCATCATGATGACGTCGGATCGTGGTCTGTGCGGAGCATTCAACACGAATGTTATCAGGGCGGTCGAAGGATTTATCCGACATCGCACCACACAGCAGGGACAGGCTGTTTCGATGGTTGCCGTCGGCAGAAAGGGAAGAGACTATTTCAGGCGGAAGGCAAACATTGTGGATGCTCGAGCGGAGGTGTTCAAGCAATTTGACATCAGCACCGCCGCCGATCTCGGGGAATCGTTGATTTCATCGTTCATAAACGAGGAATATGATGAACTGTACATAGCGTTTAACGAGTTCAGAAATATTGCTTCGCAGCGGCCAAGGATTATACGTCTGCTTCCCATAGCTTCTCCGGAGTCTGGGGTGCAGCTCGAACCGGAAGGAAGGGTCGACTATACATACGAACCATCAGAGGAAGCACTGATAGATGAGCTTCTTCCCTCATATCTGAGAATCACCGTCTTCAGGGCGATGTTGGAAACGGCTGCCGGTGAAAACGGTGCCAGAATGGTTGCCATGGAGAATGCGACCAGTAACTGTGAGGAGATGATAGAGAGCCTGACGCTGAAGTTCAACAAGGCGAGACAGCAGGCAATTACTGCCGAACTGATGGATATTGTCGGCGGTACCGAAGCGTTGGCAAAATCAGGTTAGGCTGTTCAGAATATATGAGATCGGTTCGAGAACGAACCTTTATTGCTGAATAATAATACTCAATTAACGATTGAAGGAGATGGGTATGAGCATAGGAAAGATTGTGCAGGTCATTGGACCCGTTGTGGACGTTGAATTTGCCGATGGTAATCTGCCAAGTATACTGAATTCTATTTTGGTGACGAACCCGGCGATCAATGATCAGGAAGATAATCTGGTAATTGAAGTCGCGCAGCATCTTGGTGACAATGTCGTCAGGTGCATTGCAATGGATATAACCGATGGTCTCATCCGTGGTATGAAAGCGAAAGATACGGGCGCTCCCATTACCGTTCCCGTCGGTAAGGAGTGTCTGGGCAGAATTCTTAACGTCGTAGGACGACCCGTTGACGGCTTGGGACCGATTGACGTAAAAAATACGGCTCCGATTCATAGAGAAGCGCCTGCATTTACCGAGCAGGATACATCGGTTCACGTCCTTGAGACAGGCGTCAAGGTTATCGATCTGCTCGTTCCGTTCCCCCGGGGCGGCAAGATGGGGATGTTTGGTGGAGCAGGCGTCGGTAAAACCGTCGTTATGATGGAGATGATTCACAACATCGCCATGCATCACGGTGGAATTTCAGTGTTTGCAGGTGTCGGTGAGCGAACAAGAGAAGGAAACGACCTGTACCTCGAAATGAAGGAATCCGGCGTTATCGGGCAGGCGGCACTTATTTACGGACAGATGACAGAGCCTCCGGGAGCCAGAGCACGTGTTGCTCTCACAGCATTGGCTGCTGCGGAATATTTCAGGGATGAAGAGGGACAGGACGTGCTGCTCTTCGTTGATAACATCTTCAGATTCACCCAAGCGGGTTCCGAGGTATCCGCTCTCCTCGGAAGAATGCCCTCAGCCGTTGGATATCAGCCAACACTGGCGACAGACCTGGGCGAACTCCAGGAACGAATTACATCGACCAGCAAGGGATCTATTACAGCCGTTCAGTGTGTTTACGTCCCCGCAGATGACCTGACGGACCCCGCTCCTGCAACAACATTTTCACATCTCGACGGAACCGTCGTTCTGTCGAGGCCGATTGCCGAGCTGGGAATTTACCCCGCCGTGGATCCGCTTGACTCAACGTCGAGAATTCTTGATCCGAACGTATTGGGAGAAGACCATTATCAGGTCGCACGGGAAGTGCAGATGATTCTTCAGAAATATAAAGATCTTCAGGATATCATTGCAATCCTCGGAATGGATGAACTTTCGGAAGAGGACAAAGTGACGGTCAACAGAGCAAGAAAAATTCAAAGATTCCTGTCGCAACCCTTCTTTGTTGCGGCACAGTTTACCGGTACTGAAGGTAAATTCGTTTCCGTTCCGGATACGGTGCGAGGTTTCAAGGAAATCCTCGAAGGAAAACATGATGATCTTCCAGAGCAGGCCTTCTACATGGTAGGTGGAATTGAAGAAGCGATAGAAAAAGCCAGGAGACTCGCAGAATAACGAATCCGGAGGGTAGATCGATGGCTGAAGAATTATTGGTTGAGATTGTAACGCCGGAAGAAATGGTATTCAGCGACACAGTGGAAATGGTAACGATACCCGGTGGTGACGGAGAATTTGGCGTTTTGTATGGACATGCTCCGGTTTTGAGTACCGTCAAGATAGGCGAACTGAATATTACGAAGGGTAATCGAAAAACCTACTATGCAGTCGGCAAGGGGTATGCTGAAGTAACGGCCAAAAAAGTAACATTGCTTCTTGAAAAGGTGGTAAAAGCAAGTCAGATTGACAAGGAAAGAGCGCGCAGAGAATTATCGGAAGCCGAAGCGGATCTTTCTCGGATGACAAAAGAAGATGTCGGATTTCAGGAAGTAAGTGAAAGACTTAGTATGGCCGAGGCAAAATTGAAAGCTGCAGACAAGGCATAGCAGATTATCCTCAGGAAAGAAATGCTCTGATTTGAGAAAATCGAGAGATTCAAGCCAGGGAGGTTCAGCTTTCCTGGCTTCTTTTTTAGAGTTGCATTAGAGGTAGGAGATTGTAGTCATGGTTCGTTCGAAGGGACTCGTGGTGAGTATATTCATATGTGCGGCGTGGGGCCTTCTGCTGTTGCTTCCCGATATGGCAATCAGCGCGGCGGATGCGGCGGCAGGCGCCCATCATGGTGACGACATAGGCAGGGTGTTGCCGGTATGGACGGTCATACCCTTTGTGGGTATATTGTTGTCCATAGCGCTCTGTCCCCTCATCGTGCCACATTTCTGGCACAATCATTTCGGGAAGGTATCTGCTTTCTGGGCGATATTATTTGCGGTGCCCTTCGTGTCTGTCTACCATGGCGCAGCAATCTATGAAATTCTTCATATTTATCTGATAGATTACATACCGTTTATTATTCTTCTCTGGGGCCTGTTCACCGTGGCCGGTGGTATTGTTGTGGGCGGTTCCATTAAAGGTACACCATTAGTAAACACCGTGATGCTGCTTATCGGAACAATTCTGGCATCGTGGGTCGGCACGACGGGTGCCGCCATGGTGATGATTCGACCGGTGTTACGGGCCAACAAAAACCGTGTAAAAAAAGTACACATCATATGTTTTTTTATATTCCTGGTGGCAAACATCGGTGGATCGCTTACACCGCTCGGAGACCCGCCGTTGTTCCTCGGTTTCCTCCATAATGTTCCGTTCTTCTGGGTCACGACAGGAATTCTGCCCCATATGATTGTGACCGCCGTCATTCTCCTGGCAATGTTTTTTATCATCGATACCGTCTATTACAGAAAAGAAAAGGATCGTCTGAAGGAAGTGGGACCACTGGAAAAAGAGCCGATACGCATTCAGGGGGTCTTCAATTTTATTTTTCTCGGTGGCATCGTCGGTCTGGTATTGATGAGCGGATACTGGAAGGCCGGAAGTTATAATTTACTCGGCGTCCACATGGAGATACAAAACACGATGCGGGATATCGGTATCATCATCATGGGGGGACTCTCACTCTTTTTAACACCGAAAGTCCTTCGAGAAGAAAACGAGTTCAGCTGGTTTCCCATCATCGAGGTTGCGAAGCTCTTTGCCGGTATATTCATGGCGATTATCCCCTGCCTGGCGATTCTCAAGGCGGGAATGCACGGCGCCATGGCCGGATTTATTGAGCTGGTACGAGAGCCGCATCATTATTTCTGGGTGACCGGGGGGCTTTCTTCATTCCTTGATAATGCACCGACGTATTTGACGTTCTTTAACTTGGCCCTGGGAAAGCTAGGGTTGACGGAAGCGGGAATACCGGCGGCACTTGCAGCCGGAACCGCCACGGCTAATCCCGAATTTATCAGCTACCTCACAGCAATTTCGGCTGGCGCGGTTTTTATGGGCGCCAATACGTATATCGGCAATGCACCGAATTTTATGGTAAAATCCATTGCCGAAGAAGCGGGTGTGAATATGCCGAGTTTCTTCGGGTATATGTTTAAATATTCAATTCCGATTTTAATCCCAATATTTATCGTCGTGACGTTTGTGTTCTTCTGATGATGAGTTAACCGGATGAATTTCGTGATGAGAATGTCA
Source organism: Deltaproteobacteria bacterium (assembly GCA_011056835.1). Lineage (GTDB taxonomy): Bacteria > Desulfobacterota > Syntrophia > Syntrophales > UBA6807 > DSDU01. The sequence goes on along the minus strand of DSDU01000178.1, from coordinate 8,088 downwards.
AGGAAACATTCTGTGCAGCGGCTGATGAGGCAAAACACCGGGGCATCGTGGCAGAGAGGAAAAAAGCAACCATGACAAAGGGGTATTATGAAGTTATTGTGGAAGGAACACTTGATCTCGTCAAAGGCTTTGTCATGGGGTATCTCGAAGGAAGCGGTATTCAGGGAGAAGCCATATTCGGCGAAGAACATCATGTGGAGAATGAGAGCAAATTCGGTCAGCTCTTACGCCTGCTTCATGTCAAAGGCAAACAGGTTAAACTGATCGTCGGCATGGGGATCCATAATCTACTGAAGGAAGTGCTCAGCAGGCGGGTGGATCAACTGAAGATTAAGATCGTGTCGGTCAGGGAAATTACCGATGCGGCATTTGAATTCTCATATAAAGCGTATACTACGGAACTGGGAGAAACGTTGAAGAAAAAGTTCGGGAATTTACCGGAGGAACTGACCATGGAAGGTGGTTATGCACCGGTTGAAAAAATAAATCCGGAAGGCAAGGGTATTGAAGCATATGCGCCTCTCCATGAATATGAACTCAAGGCCAAGGGAATAATCCATGGCCCCATTAAGGCTGTAATCGATTTCTACGGTGAAATAGAGCATATTTCCATGGTTGAGTCAGGTGACATAAAACTAAAGTACGGTGGTTAGGTTGATCTCATCGCTGATGGAAACTAAAAAGGCTGGAGAGTACCGGTGGTTACTTCCAGCCTTTCTTTCTTTTCTTCCATGATAACAGCGATGCATCAGAGGTGTAAAACATGTTGTGTGGTGTGCTTTATTTCTGAGCCGTTGCAAATACCCAGGGTGTGCAGAACGACGGAATATTAGTGGTACTGAACGCAACATGACTGAAAAATTTTTTCAGGATTCGTGACGACATGTCATACGTGTCCTTGTCATACTCGGAGCAGCACTGGCACGTGACCATACCCCCCGGATTGAGACAGGACTCTATTCCGGAGAAGAGAGATTCAAGATACTCTTCACGATCCATATTGATGAATGTTTCCGGGTGCATGGTCAAATCGTAAATGATTCCGTCAAAACGGTGCTCGGTTTCTAAAAAGTTCTTAACATCATCATAGACAATTTCAACCCGGTGGTCATCGAAGGCATCACGACAGATGCATCGAAGGTATTCTTTCGACGATTCGACAACCACTTTATCAATATCGACCAGCACTACCGAGTCAGGATTCTGTTTCAGCATTTCGTTCAGGACACCGCCGTCACCCCCGCCCAGAATGGCTATTCGTTTCATGGGGATTGATGCGGTGGCAAGCGGTGCAACAAGACTTTTGTTGTAGAGGTGAGCATCATATTCGGCTATCTGGAGGTCACTGTTCAAGAACAGCATTCTCCCGAAAATTTCATTATCAATAATATCAATCTGCTGATATTCCGACGAGGTGCTGAGTAATTTTGTTTTGAAATGGTAGCGGATGTCGAACCCGATCGTGTCGGAGACATCGGTTATCCAGTTGGTTTCAGTTACCTCAATAGGATTGCCCCGAATAATCTCGGCAGTTCTCGTTGTTGTCGGATCAAGCTTCTTCTTGAAATACTCAAGAAGATTATTGGTTGATTCCTTATCACGAGAACAGGTAAAAATATCAATGGAAGCGTGATGTGCCTCCGGATATGTATGGATGGCGACATGGGATTCGCTGATTACTGCTATTGATGTAACGCCGATCGGCTCATACCGGTGACTGTTTATACCCACCAGAGAGAATCCGCACTCGCTGATTCCGTCTATCAGAATCTTTTCAATTGCCTGGAGATCATTCAGAATATCTTTGGAGCAATTATGAAATTCTGCTACGATTTGCATTCCGACTGGCTTCATGGCACAATCACCTCCTTCTGCATTTCTGTTGTGAGGTTGGAGAGTACCAGATGCCCGCTGTCAAATAGTACGTCATAGCGGGAGGTAACAGTTGGTACATACACTCGCGTTACTCAGAGAGCCATCTTATAGAAAAAAGATCGGCGTCTGTCAAGGGCAATACGGAAGATTATTGCAATAATATGGCCTTTTTCATATCAGAGAGGCATTGTATCAGTAATTTCGAGGCTTACACTCCTATGCAACGGCGGGGATAGTCCATGTCGTGGTTTTTACTCTCATTACTGGCTGCCGTTTCACTTGCCACGGCGGACGCGTTGACGAAGAAATATTTCAGTAATCTGACTCCCTATGAAATGGGGCTCATTCGTCTTGGATATGCACTGCCGTGGCTTGTCGTTTCATTGTTTTTCATAACCCGGCCGACAGTCGACAGGACATATTTCTTATGCCTTATCGTGGGCCTGCCTCTGGAGTGCATAGCATTCTATTGCTATATGAAGGCGATCAAGGTGTCGCCCCTGTCGCTGTCATTGCCGTTTCTTGCCTTTACGCCGATTTTTGTTATCCTTACCGGGTGGATTCTTCTCGACGAAACAATCAGCCCCATGGGAGGCGTGGGTATCGTTCTTATTGTTATCGGTTCGTACTGCCTCAATCTGGGACACATCCGTGAAGGCATCATGGCTCCTTTCATGGCAATTTTCAAGGAACCGGGGTCCCGTCTTATGCTCTTCGTGTCGTTGATTTACTCCATTACCGCAACCCTCGGAAAGCTCGGCATCATCCATTCAGACCCATATTTTTTCGGTGTAAGCTACTTTATACTTTTTACCCTGCTGATGTATTCGTTCTTTCCCGTCACCCGGGAGTCCAGGCCCTCCAACTTACTGCAGAAGCCCCTTGCCGGAATGGCCCTTGGCGCTGTTATGTCCTGTATGATTATCAGTCATATGCTTGCAATTTCAAAAATTCAGGCGGCATATATGCTTTCATTAAAACGGACCAGCCTGCTGTTCGGCGTTCTTTACGGTGCATGGCTCTTCAAGGAAGAGCGGATTGGCGAGCGTTTCGGGGGCGCCGTGATTATGATAACCGGGGTTTTTTTCATCGGCTGGTTTTCTTAAGGGAAATAACGTCACCCCTTAGTCTCAAAATCCTTCTTACACGCCATGAGACGATGGATCACCGTGACATTGGTCAGGAGGGCGAGAAGAACAATCGATGCCGACAGTATGCAGTCCGGGGATCCGGAGCATACGATTTTCAGGGGGGTGTTCAGCAATGATCCAGCTGCAAGCACGAGCAAACGTTCCGGTCGCTGCATCAGGCCGACAATCCTGATAGAGCCGAGAGATTCCCCGCGGGCCTTCACGTAACTGACCATAATCGAGCCCATCATAGCAAGTAAGGCCGCGAAAAAGATCCAGGTTCCGAGATAATACACAAGAAGGCCGAAGAAAACAAAAAATTCAGCCACGCGATCCAGGGTCGAATCGAGGAGTGCGCCGAACCGTGATGATTGTCCCGAACGGCGGGCAACCGCACCATCCATCGTGTCGAGAATCCCGGAAAGCAGAAGGAAAAGCCCCCCCGGAAAGATCAGTCCGAAGGCGTAGCAGAGTGCGGAGAGTATGGAAACACCGAGAGATGCAAGAGTAATCGCATTCGGGGTGAACCCCCGTGCAACCATACGGTCCACTGTCCCTTCGATGAATGTATAGTAAACGGCAATGAGCCGACCCCGTGTTTCATGAAATGATTTCATAGAAAAAATGTGCTGTTTATGATGGCTCGTGTGGTGGATTGAGCAGCCCCTCCGACAACGGCCATAGGTTAGGTTCATCATTGAGAATCAAGACAAGACAACGCCATCATCGCAAGGTGTTTTTTCTTTATCTTGGGAGCGAATATCGGATAGGTGATGTTTGTTTCGAGGTTAAATCCATTTATATGATCCCGTTTTGCCTGTCCTTCTCCGTATATACTGACCTGTATGATCGTTTCCGCCGTGGGGTTCCCTGTTTTATGGATACCGTCATTCAGCGGCAGAACGAAGTAGGTATCCCCCGGCTGAATTGTCTGTCGGTTCGTTTCAACCAGCCGTGCATGTCCCTCCTGCGATCCGTTATCGATCCTTCTGTAGTTGATGACTTCGAGGTGTCCTATAACAGGACCGATAACACCCCAGGAGTTATGGTCATGGATGGGGTCGTAGGTTCCCGGCTTCCATATGAACATACGAAGCGAGAAAAGGTGTCCCGGATGAGTGTACAAAATATATTCACTGTCGAACATGGTTGCGTATCGCAGATCGGGGTATTCGCCCCGCTCGATCAGATCATGGAGTATCCTGTGGAAGAGCTGTTTGTCCCGAAGGAGTTCGGGTAAAAGGTCTTTCATGACATCGATACGTTCCCTGTTGGTCGTCAGCTCTGCGAGACCTTCCGCATATCTGTCACAGTACGAAATAATTTCAGGTGGTATTCTTGAAGATGGTTTCATCATTCCCTCCCGAGGATTTCTTGTCGTATCGCCTGAAAGATAGTATTGATTGTAGTATCGGATGGAACATTGTCACCAATCAACCGGCTCCCGCGGCGCCGTATGTGATTCCATGACCTGTGAAGTGGATCAGGGGCATCTCGCACAGGCGATGACAGTTCTTTCCGATAGTGCCCCAGCGTTTTTTCTCTCCCGTAGAGAGTACGGTCTTCCCCGACAGGGCAGACCTTGGTACAGATGCCGCAGGGATAACATCCCCGCTGAGTCATGGCCCGAGCCCACAAGGCGCAGGCATGCCGGTCATAGTCGGCGACGACGGCATTTCTGTCTCGAAGTTCCCGCTTACTCAGCTTCAGAGCATTGACCGGGCAGAATTCCACACAGGCGCCGCACCGTATGCAGAGATTTTCCGTCGGCCTTCCCGCCGGCAGGTCAGCCGCAGTAAATACCGATACAAATCGGACCCGCGGGCCGAATTCGCGGGTGAGAATGGTGTTGTTGATGCCGATATGGCCCAGGCCGGCATAATATGCGGCATCATTATGAGCGAAAGCAACCCTGGGATAATCGATTAAAACATTAATCGCGGCATAGCCGTCCCTGCTGAGCGGAATTGATGCCTGACCCCGGCGGTTGAGCCATCTCGATAGGTCAAAGGCCAGACCGTCAAGGTTCCGATTGCACGTATTGTAAAGATCACGGTGCTGGACGGATGGGGTTGTTTCAACGACGGGGAGGGGCATTTGCATACCTATGACGATGACCGATCGAGTGAGGGGCCACAGGAACGCAGGGCGGTAGGCTTCGGAAACCCTCCCATCATGATTCCATGCATTCACGGAAGCGATGCCGATAAGGTCGGCACCCCGCTCACGAAGAAATATGTGGATGTCGTCGTTCAGTTGCTGATTCATGGGGGCGTTCAGTGAAATCGGCTTATTACCCAACGCTTGCACTCGGTTACGATAGCAAAAACTCGATAGTACGTCTATCGAAATCTGATCGGCATCACCGCAGAGAAACCCACGATGATATATCCCGGATCTTAGTGCTCACTACCATGAATCCGGTGCTGGAGAGGTGGTTCGGTTACAGATAAACCACAAGAGCACAGAGGACACAGAGTGTTACATTAAGATTTTTAATCGCTTTTCGGGTCTAATTCCCCGCAGCTTGCTGCGAGAAAAGTACCGATTAGAAGTTGTTGATACCCCGTAGCTTGCTGCGGGGTAGTTCATTTCCTTATTTTTCTCTATGTTTTCCGGGTTCTCTGCAGTGATATTTCGAACGTTATAGTATGTGTGCCGATATTTACTCAGCGACCATATGGTGTGTGTTACACCTTCACATGAAGGATCGGCAACCCCAAGTGCTTTCGTTTCGTTTCCCCGCAGAAACGGGTCTGAGCCCGTACCGTCGGTTCGCCCCGCCGGCCCGTGCCGAGTTGGTCGATGGGATGAGATGCCCCGAGGTGGAGGGTGTGCTTGCCGTATTTTTCCCCCAGGAAATCTCCAGCCTCGTAAATCTTCTCGATCTTTTCTATTTTTACCGGGCTTTCGAACAATGAATACTGGATGTATCGGTCCTCCCTCAGATCCATGAGAACAATTCCCGTCGACCGGTAGGTTACCTGTGGCCGGTAGACCGATTCGAAGAGCTGCTTCACCAGATCGGTCAGTTCCAGCGGATAGGCGGTAGGTCGAAGGATCTTCGCCTCGACGCCCCTGATGGTAAAATCATTATTCTTGAGGAAAATGGCGATCTTTTGAGGCGCCAGATAGTATCGTCGAGCCTTGATGCAGGCCGATTCAACATTCCTCAGCAGCTGGGCGAAGAGATACTCACGGTTGGTCGTCGGCGGGGCGAAGGTTTTTGTCTTGCTGATGGAAGCATAAGAGCTTTTCTCTTCCAAGACGACGGGATAGATCGATTCGCCGCGCAGTTCCGTCCATATCTCCCGTCCCGGTTTGGTGAAATGCCGTGTAACCATGGCTTCGGGCAGCCGGGCGAACTCCAGGGCGGTCCTCACCCCCAGTTTTGAGAGATAGTGTGCCGTGGCATGGCCGATCCCCCACACCTTCTCAACGGGAAGATTCCTCAGGAAGAGGGGAATGGCTCGGCCGGGAATGACGGTAAAACCGTCGGGCTTCTCATGTTTGGAGGCGACTTTTGCCAGGACTTTCGTGAGGGAAAGCCCGAGGGTTATTCCGATCCCCAGTTCCTGCTTTATTCCCGCCTTGATGGATTGAGCGATGCCGACGTATGAATCACGATACTTTCGCCGCAACCCCGTAATGTCCGCGAAGGCTTCGTCAATTGAGTACTCCTCCACCTGGGGGGTGAATCGCCGCATAATGTTTAAGAGCCGCCGGGAGAAGAGACTGTACGTTTCATAATCGGAAGGGAGGACGATAAGCTCGGGGCAACGTTTTTTCGCCTCGTGGAGGGGGATGCCCCGCTTGATTCCTCGATTTTTGGCGGCGTAGCTGGCGCAGGCCACGATACCCCGCTCTCCTCCGGCGATGATTGGTTTCCCCCGCAGTTCGGGGTGAATCGCTTCCTCACACGACGTGAAAAAGGCGTCGCCGTCGACGTGGATGATGGCCCGGGGCCAGGAATGAAGCTCAAAAAGTAAATCGTCCAAGGTGACACTTCTTTTTTATAAGCAATCAGCTTTCAGCTAAAAATGCGGTATCATTCGTCGTGGTTCGGATGCACCGTTATTATTCTCAGCAATTAATCCGTTTGAATTCCCCTGATGACCCACTCAAATCAATTTTTTTTTGGGCACCAGTCTGCCGGCTTCCGACCCCGATTATTGTCTGAGAGCTGGTCGCTCGCCTCTGAACGCTGCAACTACTGATGATACTTCCTGATGACCGCCGTGACGACGCCGGCTACCCGGAGTTCCGATCGCGGTTTGACGGGGGGATAGCGAGGATTCGCCGCTTCGAGGATGACCGCGCCGCCTTTCTTTTTGAAGTATTTCATGGTCCATTCTCCGTCCACCTCGGCGACGATGACATCGCCGTTTTTTGGTTCTTTTCCCCGGTTCACGATGACCAGGTCTCCCGGTTTGATTCCCTCGTCGATCATGGAGTCTCCGCTGACCTTGAGAATAAAAGAGGAGTCCGGCTGTGTGATCAGGTATTCGTCAAAAGACATGATGTCCCGGAGTTCCTCCTCTGCCGGGGAAGGAAACCCTGCCGCAACTTCCCCCACCATGGGAAGAAGGAGGGACGGCCGTGCCGGTTTCAGGAATCCTTTGGAATCCTTGTGAAGAATCCCCGCCGCCACGAGTTTACTGATCCAGAAATTAACCACGCTTTTGGAGCGGACATCCAGGAGGTCGACCATTTCGGAATACGTCGGCATTCTTCGGTTTTTTCGTAAAAAGTCGGCAATGACCTTTTCAACGCTCTCTACGGTTCGCTTTTCTTTCATTTGACAGCATCTCCATCGTTTGGTATAGGGTAATAGAACGTTCGTTCTATTGTCAAGGGAAATTTTGTAAAAGGAACGGGGTGATCCGGCGGAAAAGGAGAATATGCCGTCCATTCATAATGTTGCCGAATATTCTCCGAACGGGGAGACACGTTGAGGAATCGCTTGAAACAAGCCGCAGCATTCATCAAAAACGTTTCAGGAACAGCGAAAAGGAGTTCGGCGACGGTCCCGCGTATCATTCCATCAGGCTTTACATTGCTACGTAATTATACTATATATATC